>CAZGVG010000094.1:0-9312 GCA_964528975.1 uncultured Hyphomonas sp. | reverse complement strand
GGCGAGAAAACCGTTGTAGAGCCCCTGATTAGCGGCCATATTCACCCGGGCAGCGTCATCTCCGGCACCTGCTATATCGCTGTGCCAGACGGCGCTGGACGGATAAAGTTTGAAGACCCGCGCCTGCCGTTGATGATGGCGGCGCCGCCCTTGAAGACAGACGCGCCAGACCCGCGCTTTCACTATGTGGCGCCTCAGGCGGGCGAGGTTCTGATGTGGGAAAGCTGGCTGCGCCATGAAGTGATGCAAAGTGAGACCGAAGAGGCCCGCATCTCGATCAGCTTCAATTATGCGCTGGAGGGATAGAAGCGCTTATTCGACGCGAACAACTGGATAGCTCCGGCCATTTTCCTCGATCTCAAGTCGGATTGACCCGGATATCGTCTGGCGAATGACCGCTTTGGCAGGCAGACTTTTGGGCGCTCGGACCTCCTTGATCTGGAACTGTTTCCAGACCTGTCCATCAGCTGTCGTAAAGAAGTGACGCCCAATCTTATTTCGCTGAATGCGCGTGACGGTCGTCTCGAAAAAGTCCGGCTCTTTTTCCTGATCCTTACCACCAATGTTCAAACTTACCGTTGGAACCCAGGATGGCAGCAGCCGCCGTTTCCCAAATTCATCTGGGACATCAGCTTCAGCTGTTTGAATTGGAGCTTCAGCTTTCGGGGTTTCCGCCGTTACGCTTGCTTCAGCCATCTCTAATGGAACTGGAGCAATTTCAGGTGAAGGCGCCGCGTCGCTCACGACGCTTGGAGCTGGCGTTTGAAGCAGTTTGGACAAAGCCGAAGCTGCAGTCTCGAAACAGGCGAGCTTCTCAGCCGGGTCAGTGATACTTTGACATGCCACAACTTGTTCAGACGCCGAGCGCATATCCTGAGCTTGAGCTGACAAACAAAACGTCGCTGCAGTGCCTGATATTAAAACCAATTTCAGATACATCTTCATCTAAAGTCTCACTCGTCATTCTTCTTGGCTTGAGTAAAGCACTCACTAGCAGCGCCGCCAAGCCAGAATGACGGCTTGACGTGTTGGCCACGATCCTGCACGGGGCGGAAAACAAAATTAGAAATAGGGTTCCTCCCATGGATATCAGTAAAATCAGCTACGGAAACAACCCACCGGATGATCTCAATGTTATTGTTGAGGTGCCGCTTGGAGGACATCCGATCAAGTATGAGATCGATAAAGCGTCAGGCGCAATGTTTGTCGACCGCTATCTCTACACAGAGATGCGCTATCCTTGTAATTACGGCTTCGTCCCACACACGCTTAGCCTCGACGGCGATCCGATTGATGTAATGGTCGTTGGCAATCGTCCCTTGGTTCCCGGCGCTGTTGTACGTGTACGCCCGGTTGGGGTTTTGATGATGACGGACGATAAGGGACCGGATGAAAAAATCCTCGCTGTGCCGCATCCGCAGCTGACCGCTTATTATGACAAGATTTCGAACTTCCGGGATTTACCGGATATCCTGGTTGAGAAGATCACCCACTTCTTCACGCACTATAAGGACCTTGAAAAAGGCAAGTGGAGCCAGGTTGAAGGCTGGGCCGGGATCGAAAAAGCGCGCGAGTTGATCGCTCAAGCGGTCGAGCGAGGCCAGCAAGAGGCTTAAAGCCATGGACCTGTCGGTCTGGCTGGCGCTGATAGTTCTATTCTTCTCTGGCGGGCTGACCCCAGGACCCGCCGTGATGTTGGTTGTGTCCTCAAGCCTGAAATATGGCGTGAGGGCTGCAATCTTGCCAGCCTTAGGCGTTTCCGCTGCAAATCTGGTCTGGATCACACTCGCAGCTAGCGGGGCCGCAACACTCGCCGCTGCTTTTCCAACAGCGCTTCTGGCGCTGAAGGTCGCGGGGGTTCTGTTCATCTTGTGGCTCGCGCTACAATTAGTTCGTTCTAGTACGCGAGATTTACGCCAAGCCGACACTAAACCACCAGGTAAAGCTCGCCTGTTTGCAAGCGGGGCCGGGTTGCAATTAGCGAACCCAAATGCGCTTGTATTCTTCGGTTTGATCCTACCCTCTTACATTCGTGCAAGCGAGCCGGTTATCCCACAGGCTCTGATCATTATGGCGACTGTCACGGTCACAGAAATGTTCGGCCTGACGGTTTACGCAATTCTAGCGGACGCCTTAGCCCGCAGATTCAAAGATCCGGTTTTTGCAAGAAACTTCAACTTTGCAGCTGCGGGCCTAATGGCTCTGTCTGCAATCTATGCCGTTTGCGCCACGATTTAGAAGCGGTCTGGCCGCAGGACTTCGACGTCGCTGATGCTTACCCTCCTGCGTTAGTTAGTGAGGCGAGATAGATATAGATCGGAATTCCAATCGTGACATTGAATGGGAATGTCACGCCCAATGACAGGGTTAAATAAATGGATGGCTTGGCCTCTGGAAGAGCCAAGCGCGAAAGCAATTCCGGTCGCAATTGCGGCAGCGATCAAAGGCATATAAAGGCCAAAACCAACCGTCATAACACTCAGTTGGCGCCACCCCTGGCGTAGGCCCCAACTAGCAGACAGGCCCATATCAACCAGAAAAAGACAAACGGAACGTTCCGTGTTAACGATTTCTCTAGCAAATCGACTGACAGCAGGCACATGACAGAAAAGAAATCCAAATCCAAAAAGACCCAACGGACCAGCGAGCAGACCCGCGCGGCCATCCTCAACGCAACCCG
This sequence comes from uncultured Hyphomonas sp., assembly GCA_964528975.1. Taxonomy (GTDB): domain Bacteria; phylum Pseudomonadota; class Alphaproteobacteria; order Caulobacterales; family Hyphomonadaceae; genus Henriciella. The sequence continues at coordinate 6,632 of CAZGVG010000094.1, read as the reverse complement.
CGAGGAAATGGTGGAAAATGGCTGGCGCAAGTTCAGCGTCGACAAGGTTTCCCGCAAAGCCAAGGCGTCTAAGCAAACCGTCTATCGCTGGTGGCCCGCAATTGGAAATATGTGCATCGAAGCGGCAACAGACCTGCTGCCGGCAGCCTCAAAACTCGGGCGTGACCCGGTTGAGCGTATATCGGCTCTGGTCCAGCCTTTGGAAGAGGTCACCCGCCAAGGCTCTGGCCACGCGATCCTGCGCGCCGCTTTGGTTGCCAGCTGTGACGACAAGGATGCCGGTGAGACTTGGCGCGGCTGGATGAAAGACCATGTTCGCGCGCCACTGCGAATGATACTGGCTGAGATTGCAGCAAAAAAAATTGTCCGCCGTGATTTTGATCTGGATGAGGCTGTCGATGCTCTGACCGGCCAGTTCTGGTCACGCATCATGATCATGCGCGCGCCATTGCCAGAGGGCTTCAGTCAGGCGCAGGCGAAATATTTGCTTAAAACTCTAGCGCCTTAGACGCAGGTTCGGCCAGCGCTGGGCTAAGCGCTTGTGAGGGGGCAAGCTTCACGCTATCGGTCACGTTCGCGAGGCAGGGCTTGTAGAGTATGTCAGACATTCGGATCGGCATTATTGGTCACGATGATCTCAGCGTGGACTATCAGGGCGCCTTGCAAAGCCTGATCGCGCAAGATGCAACCGTAATCACGCCCATTGCGCAATCGCCATATAGCGAAACGCAAACGGCTCTTGCGGACGCAAAGGCTCAGCACGGCTTGAATGCAGTGATCGTGGCGGGCTCCAAAGCCGCATTAGCAGAGACGATATGCGATGCGTTGCAGCTCGGACTACACGTGTTTTCTGCACATCCGATCCCGCGCACAATCGAAGAAATGATCCAGATCCGCAGCGCTGAACACGCTGCGAGAGGCCAGGTTTTGCAGTTTGGCTTTACCGTTCGCGAGCACGACTCTGTGCGCAGCGCCCTCACACGCGTTGCAGGGCAGGCCTATGGCAAGCTTTTGACTCTGCGCGCCGTTCATGGCCTCTCCGCCTTGCCGCCATCTGAAAATGCCATGACCGATAGTGGTGGCGGCATCCTGATCGGACCCGGCGCGCATATGGTTGACCTAATGCAAGCCTTTGCGGGGCCATTTGAAGAGATCAAGGCACTGACCCAAAACCACCTCTCACCCCATAGCGGCGTTGAGGATAATGTCTTTGCGATGTTGCGCACCCATACTGATGTACTCGCCAGCTTGCATGCCTCAGCGACGCAATGGCGCGAAACATTCCGTCTGGAACTGGGCTTTGAGCAAGGCTTTCTCTGGCTAGAAGGCTTGCTCAGCGAAGATCATGGGTTTGGGCAAGAGGTCCTTATCTATGGCAAAACAGGCGATCCGACTTCAGGCCCTCGCCATGAAACAGTTGAGCGCTTTGAGCATAGCAATGGCGTGTTGAGCGCGCTGGAAGCCTTTCTTGCTGCTATGCTGGATCCGGCCCTGCCCCGCATCGGCACGAGCCAACAGGCCTTTGACACTTTGAATACAATCCAGCGCATTTATGCAGCGGACCAAACCTTTACCTTCGGCTCTGAAAGGCAGGCCTCATGACCCTCACAGGCGATATACTCGCCCGCATCGCGCTTGATGCTGGCCAACTCATCATGGACGTTTACGCGACCGACTTTGATGTCGACCATAAAGGCGATAACTCGCCCGTGACTGAAGCTGACGAGAAGGCCGAGGCATTGATCCTTGCGGCTTTGAAAGATGCCGATCCGGAACTGCCTATCATTGCTGAAGAAGCCGCAGCAGCAGGCAATATTCCCGATCATGGTTCTCGCTTTGCGCTTGTCGATCCGCTCGATGGCACGCGGGAATTTGTCAACAAACGCGGTGAGTTTACCGTCAATATCGGGATTATCGAAAACGGTATTCCAGTTATGGGTGTTGTTTATGCCCCTGCGCTAGACCGCCTGTTCATTGCCGAGGACCGCTTCACCGCCTGGCAGGCAACCGCGAAACCCGGCGGGCCTGTGCCCCCTGCAACAGAACGTAAGCCCCTACGTATCCGAAAAGCACCTGATGAAGGTCTTACCGCAATTGCCTCGAAATCGCATCGCAGCGATGAGACGAACGCGTTTCTGGACACCCAGAATATCGCCGAGATCATCTCGGCTGGGTCATCCCTGAAATTCTGCCTGATCGCAGCGGGCGAAGCCGACCTCTATCCCCGCCATGGCCGTACAATGGAATGGGACACCGCCGCCGGACAAGCGGTTGCTGAAGCGGCGGGTGCACGCGTGACAGAGGCCGATGGTAGCCCGCTGCTCTATGGCAAAGCGGCCCGCGGTTATGACAATCCACACTTTATAGTCTGGGGCGATATCACGCCGGCTTAAGCCTGACGTTTGTCTGTGACCAAGGTTACGAAAACCTACAAATATAGTTGGGAAATCAGTAAATAATTTGCTTGATTGAGCCTGAGCAGCGGCATTATATTTCTCGTGTGAGGGGAATATAATGAAGACAATTTGGAATTACGCGCTGATGGCTATGACGCTTATCGCTTTGATTATTCCCGTGGGCTACAGCTTGGGAAGCTCCAAAAGATAAATACCAGACGGCCTGTAAGCCGGGTTCTGTCCACCTGCTTGCGCAGGGTGAGCAGTCATTCCTCTGCGACGCTTGTTGCCAAGCGCCTGACGCGACACACCCGGGGCGCAGGCCAAAGACAGCCCATGCGCGCCCCCTATTTGGTCTTGCTCCAGGCGGGGTTTACCTTGCAGGGACTGTCGCCAGCCCCCCGGTGCGCTCTTACCGCACCCTTTCACCCTTACCTTCAAAATGAAGGCGGTATCCTCTCTGTGGCACTTTCCCTCGGTTCGCACCGGGTGGACGTTATCCACCGCCTTGTCTCTATGGAGCCCGGACTTTCCTCCAGTACGTCGTTACCAACGCACCAGCGACTGCCCAGCCGTCTGGTTCGGCGGCTATAAGCGAAGACTTGGGAGAAGGCCAGTCATGTCTGCCTATGGCGCCTGAATGAGGGCCGATCTGTTGGTAAGCCAAACCCAGAAGCTGATCACGATCGCCGTTCCAGATATGAATGTCATAATCGTTCCTGGGACAAACATCACAAAGCCTGGAATATCGACAAACACGAGGTATCCGAAATCGAGCAAGCCACCGATCATGCCTGTCACCCATATGGCGGTCAGGTTTTTCCGCCAGATGAACACAGCCCCCACAATAGTCGCCAAACCGCCCCAAAGCAGATTCCAGCCATGTTGATCAAGGATACCATTGACCGCCGGGTGATAGTCCGCGCTGAGCAGTTCAGGGTCCACCGCATCGGCAATCGCCTGAAACCCGCCGCTGGCATCGGCCGGAATGACGATAATACCAGCCAGCATATGAACCAGCCCCCAAATCACCCAAAGTACTGCAGCGACCTTTAATACCATTGCTTGAGCGTTTGACATTTGAAGCCCCATCTCATCTGCTAAAGCTTGTTCGATATACACATATAGTTGATATTGTCAACTAAAAGGCAAGCCATGCACTCATTCTCTGATCTCGCGCTCCAAGTTGATCGCCTCTTGCGCCGGATCAATGCCGACCTGCATCCAAAGGCGCAGCAGTTTGATCATGAGAAGGTCGGCCCAATTGGAGGCATGCTCTTACTGGCAATTGGAGAGTCTCAACCGATTAATCTGCAAACGCTCGTGTCCAGAATGGGACGTGATAAATCACAAATCACGCGGCTGGTTCAAAGCCTGGAGCGTAAAGGTCTAATCCTGCGCCAGCGAAGTGAGACTGATGGCCGGGAGTCTCTGCTATGTCTTTCACCAAAAGGTCATGCCCAACTAGCAAGCATTCAAAGCGCCCTGACGGATGTCATCAAGCACATCTTTGAGCCGTTGACCGAAACAGAGACACGCCAATTTTCAGACCTGCTTGAACGTCTGCTCATCGAGTAGCGCGCGCCAAGACCGAGTGAGAACAGCTGAGCGTCTTACTCACCCCAAATCAGCGGCTCCGCTTTTGCGCGTAACAGTTCGACAAGTTCTGGATTCATAAACCGGTACTCATCCGGGATATCGAGAACATGAAGCGCTTTATAGCGCACCTCATCGCGAAACTGCGCCTGTAACCGGGACTTATGCTTTTCTTCCATGACAAGGATCACATCAGCCCAGCGGATATCCTTGACAGAAATCGTCCGCTTGGCCCCACGAACAGTTCCAGCGGAACGAACATTCAGGCCATTATCACGCTTGAAAATCGCCTCACCTGTCGGGCTACGCCATTCATTCATTGAGCAAACGAACAAAACATTGATAGGCTCTGCGTCTGACATCTCTGCCTCCCACGTGCGATAGGGATAGAACCTCCCAAGTTGTTGTGCACGTTTCAGCTTTGCGGAACGAAAGTAAAGCAGCCGCCATTACTTTTCTTCCCAGCATGCACGTGGGGGTGGTTTTTGGGTGCGCCCGCCCTGCTTGCACGCCTGCGCGCGCCGCCAGTCTCTGGTGCGGTTGGTCATTGTCTTAATCCTCAAATATTGAACGTATCAGCAGCCGCAGCAATAAAGGGGACGCGTGTCTGCTAGGCATGTGACTTCAAGGATGCAAGCTGTTTCCGAACTGACTTGCGACGCGCTGGGGCTTCCTCTACCGCTTGTTCATGCGCGAAATTGTGGCCCGTTTTCCTTTTGCAGATATCTTTTTCTTGCCGGTTTGGGATGCCATCTGGCGCTTGTCACAGCCGGATGTGCGGATCGTCACGGGCGGGATTGCATTCTATGCGCTGTTCTCGATCTTTCCACTGATTTACCTGACCTCGACTTTGCTTTTTGCTTTGCTGCCAACAGAGGTGAGCACGCAGCTCGCCCAAGCGATCAACAGCGTGATGACAGCGAATGTCGTGCCTTTAACCGAAACCGATATGCAGACCGTCGCCGCGCTTCGCCCGACCAATATCACGCTGAAAGTTGCAGTCGCCCTGATCCTGGTGACATGGGCGGCGATGGCCGGGGCGAAGGCCATGATTACAGGGATCAGGATGATTGCAGGGTCGGATCGCCGATCTGGCCTGATCCGCTTTCAGGGCATTGCCTTTATCCTGACAGCCGTTCTGATCCTGCTGGTCTGGCTGCTAGGGGCGTCACAGATTATTCTGACCGTGGTGCGCAATCAGGATGCCGGGTTGGCTTTGCAATTCGCCAATGAGATTGCACGGATTGCCAGTACTATCTGGATCACCAAATGGGTGGCAACGTTTGGGGTATTCTATCTCATTCTGGCCGTGTCTTTAAATGGACGGGTCAGCAAAGGTTGGCCAATGATCAGTGGATCAGCGGCCGCCGCTTTGGTTTGGCTGACGATCACCTTCCTCTTTCAGCTCTATTTGAAGTATTCGACCCTCACGACCCTCTATGGGGCGCTCGCATCTGTTATCATCGGCTTCATCTGGCTCACACTTTCAGTGAATGCACTTTTGTTGGGCGCGGCCCTCGCGACAGCCTGGGACAAGAAACGGTTGCAACCAGATCAGTTGCCAAAGGTTTAGGCCTTTGCCCCTTTGTAAAGGGCGTGCACCCTTGCGATGATGCTCAATGTGGCCAGATCAGCTTCCCCAGTGACGCGGTCCTGTACCCAGCGGCGCTGAAACGCACGCACAACCGCGACCGTCTTACGATCATACGTGCCCGTTTTATCGAGGGCGTAGCCGATCTCTGATAGCATGCCCTGAAAACGGCTGACAGAGCTGCCCTTGTCGCCCTTGCCCAGGCCTCGGCCGATCAAGTCTGGTTCTTTTTGCAGCTGGCTTGCCGCGATGTTGTCTGCATGCATTTCTGAAATGTCTGAGATGGACAGCGGCCAGTGACCGACCCCGGCGCTGGAGAGCTTGTCCCAAGGAAAATGCTCACCTGGATCATCTTTACGGTCTGGCGCAATGTCAGAATGTCCAACGATGCGGGCGATCGGAATGTCCCATCGCGAAAGAATGTCTTGGCAGAGCTCAATCACGGCTTCGATTTGGGCATCGGGATAAGGCGGCAAAACGCCCCCGGCGAGCGGCCAATCATGCCCGCCATTGACGATTTCAATCCCAATCGAACGTGAGTTGAGATCACTGTCGCCTTGCCAACTTGATACACCGGCATGCCAAGCGCGTTTGTCTTCACCCACCATCTGCACAATCCGGCCATCCTCCCAGACCATGTAATGGGCTGAAACCTCTGCATCTGCATTACACATCCGGTCCAGCGCCGCCTGCCCGGTTTCCATACCGGTATAGTGCAGCACAAGCATATCAACCGGATGTTTGCGGTCATTAAAGTTCGGGCTGGGCCGGGCTTCAATCTTCATAGCGAACGCCTCTGACTTTATCCCCAAGCGCAGCTTCTGGCATGACTTTGTTTGGCCGCACCAAAATAACAAAGACGCCGCCAAGCGAGATCGCTGCGCCAACCACCAGTTGCAGCGTTAGCGTCTCATTGAGCAGTGCAACACTTAGCACAACACCCCAGACCGGGGTCATAAGCGTCAGGGGTGAGAGAAGCGAAATATCGTATTTCTTGATCAGGCTGTAAAACCCGCCATGCCCAAAAACGCTGACGCCAAGCACCGCAA
>CAZGVG010000093.1:0-9326 GCA_964528975.1 uncultured Hyphomonas sp. | reverse complement strand
CTCGGCGCCTTTGAAGGCGAGACGGCAGAGGATATCTTCATTACTTCCGGTGCTAATCTCGTGCATGGGGCAGGGCCTCAAGAGGCGTTTCGCTTGGACGATGAGGACGGGGTTTCAGCCTTGCCAGGTCAGGCCAGTGGTGTGAAATGTGCCAGAAGCTGGAAGTATTTTGATCCAGCCAGCGCTGATCCGGACTTCCCGGATGTTACACCTCGTGACGCTGCAGCGATCCGCGAGATCAGGAGCTAATATGACCAATCGCCTGCGTTACGCCCTGTTTTTCCTGATCCCTGTGATCGTGATCGTGGATCAATGGTCGAAATGGATGGTTCTGAATGAGCCTCGTTTTAATGCGTTAGGTTGCTTGAATACAAATGAGCGTTGCGGGAAAATTGAACTCTCCCCGATTTTTGATCTTTCAATGGTGTGGAACCATGGGGTCAGTTTCGGGTTGGGACAGTCTGATGGCATCATGCGATGGTTATTGGTGATCCTGACAGGCGCGATCGCCATTGGATTTGCTGTCTGGTTGTTCAGGGCCGGGCGGCGTTTAACCGGGTTAGCGCTGGCTTTGGTCGTTGGCGGAGCGATTGGAAATGTCATAGACCGTATCCGGTTTGGGGCCGTAGTCGACTTTTTGGACTTTTCCGGCATCTATTTCATCTGGGTTTTCAATGTTGCCGACTCGGCAATTTGTGTAGGGGCCCTCTTGCTCTTTGTTGACCAATTCCTAATGTCACGAGAAACAAAAGCGGCTGGGGCCGTAACGGAAGATTGAGGCGAGACGCCATGAAGAAAACAGCAATGATTTTAGCCGCCAGTTCGGCGCTCTCTCTCGCTACGGGCTGTGCTAGCCTGGCCGGGAGCGGCTCTGGACCTGATGAGTTTCGGGTTGTGAAGAAAGCGCCTTTGGTTGTTCCACCGGATTTCAGCCTGCGTCCCCCAAAGCCAGGCCAGGCTCAACCGTTAGAAATTGATATTGAGCGTGCGGGCATTGCCTCTGCCTTTGGAACAGACATTGGTCAGGATGCCAGTGCATCAGAGCGCGCTCTGGTTGCGGTTGCAGGCGCAAATGCGGTCAATCCGGTTATCCGTCAGCAAGTGGATTACGAGCAGGCCAAGATTATCCGTAAGAGCACAAGCGTCTCAGACCGGATCATGTTCTGGCAGCGCGGTGAAGACGAGGCACCGGACAGTGCAACAGGTGGTGAACCAGTTACGATTGAGCGCGGTAGCGGCGATCGGTTGAAATTGCCCGGAACCTGATAGATTAAAAGCGTAAGAGAAAAGCCCGCGGAGATGAGTATGAAATACTGGATGTCTGGCGCGCTTGTCGCCTTGGCCATTGGGGGCGGCGTCGCCCTCGCCGATACCGAAACGGATGACTCGACTCCGAAGACGTTCACGCTTGAGAATGGCATGGATGTTGTTGTCCTGCCGGATCATCGTGCGCCCGTGGTTACCCATATGGTCTGGTATAAGGTTGGCGCAGTCGACGAAGCTGAAGGTAAATCTGGCATTGCTCACCTCTTTGAGCATGTCATGTTCAAGGAAACCGATGATATTCCGGATGGCGAGTTTGACTCAATTGTCTCTCGCCGCGGCGGACGGCTGAACGCTTTCACAAGCTGGGACTATACCGCCTATTATGAGCGTGTTGCGAAACAGCATCTCGGCAAGATGATGGAAATCGAAGCCGAGCGGATGACGGACCTGATCATTGATGAGGATCCTGAAGGGAGCTTCATTACGGAACGGGACGTGGTTAAAGAAGAGCGCCGTCAGCGGGTTGAAAACAATCCGGGTGTTATTCTGCGCGAGAAAGTCCTTGGGCAGTTCTGGGCAGGCCACCCCTACGAGATCACTGTGATCGGATTGATGGACGAAGTGTCCGCGCTGACCCCGCAAGACGGCATTGATTTTTACAAGAAGTATTACTCACCAGAGAATGCGATTCTGGTTGTTGCTGGGGACGTCTCAGCAGATGAGGTGCGCACGCTGGCTGAACAGCATTACGGCGTTATCGAGCCTTCAGGCCTGGTTGATGGGACGCGCAAGTGGCAAGACGTTCAGCCGCTGCAAGAGACACAATTGATTACGCATAGTGACCCAAAAGTACGCCAGCCTGTCTGGTCTCGCTATTATAATGGGACATCACAGAAGCGCGACCGCGACTTTGCCTTGGCTCTGGATGTCGGCCTGGACGTGCTTGGCGGCGGCAGTACGAGCTTGCTTTATCAAGCCCTCGTCGAGGATCAGAAAATTGCTATAAATGTTGCGACATATGCCTGGACGGGTTTGCATGATCAGGGGCCCGCTGTCATTACCGCAACGCCGTCACCCGGAGTTTCTCTGGAAGAGCTGGAAGCTGCAGTTCTGGCTGAGCTGACCAAGCAATTGGAAGCTGGTTTTAATGACGCTGATATACAGCGGGTTCGTAATTCAATGGCCGCTTCGGCGATCTATGCCCGCGACAGTCAGGAAGGCATGGCCAATCTGTTTGGAGGATGGCTTGCCATTGGCGGGACAGTCGACGACTTGATCAACTATCCTGATGATGTTCGCGCCGTGACAACCGAAGAGGCGCTCGCAGCTGTGCGCAAAGTCTTCGCAGAAGGCAATAACCACATCGAAGCGCATTTGTTGCCTTCCGAAGGGGAGCTATAAGATATGCGTATTCTGAACTTTATGACGGGTGCCGCCTTGGCGTTCACACTTGGGGCTTGCGGCGCCGGGAATGGTTCTGATTCAACTGATGGTTCGGGAACAGCGGACACTGCTGGTCTGGATGTTACGATTCACGACGGCGAGTTTGCGACCATCAAGCAATTTACGACACCTGGCGGCGTTTCCGTCTGGTTGGTTGAAGAACCTTCCATTCCGATCTTGTCCCTCCGGATGGCATGGGAGGCAGGATCGACGAATGATCCGATCGGCCAGGAAGGGCTGACGAATGCCATGACCTATCATATGAATGAGGGGGCAGGCGATCTTGATAGTCAGGCTTTCACCAAGCGTATGGAAGAGCTGAATATGAGCTTTGGTTGTAGCTCTGGTAATGAGAGCACGTTCTGTAATGCTTCAATGCTGACCGATAATGCGGCTGAATCTTTTGACCTTATTGCGACAGCTTATGCTGAGCCTCGGTTTGATGAAGGCCCGTTCGAGCGCTTCCTGAGAGAGCAGGAAGTTGGGCTAAAAACCCGTGAGACCAATCCGCGTTATCTCGCTGGGCGGGCTCGTAATCAGGCGATGTATCCGGACCACCCGTATGCGCGTGAAAGAACGGCAGAAAGCCTCGCAGCCTTGTCGAGAGACGCCATGCGCGCCCAGAAAGACAAGCTGATGGTGCAAGACGGCATGCTTGTTACGGCTGTTGGCGCAATCTCACCGGCTGAGCTTGCCCCAATGATTGATAGAGCTGTCGCAAGCTTGCCGCAGAGCGGGCAAAGCGCGGAAACAGACGCGGTGACTTTGGCACCCGCTGTGCCGGCCCCGATTGTTGTTGACTTGCCGCAGCCGCAAAGCCTGGTGACCTTTATAGCTCCAGCCATGAAGCAGAGCGATCCTGACTTTTATACCGCCGTTGTGCTGAACTATACGTTTGGCGGCGGCGGATTTGAGAGCCGCCTGATGAAGGACCTTCGCGTTGACAAGGGCCTTACGTATGGTGTTGGCACGCGGGTGAGCGGCGACGAAAAAATTCAGACCTGGAACGGCGGTGGCCAGACCAAAAATGAAAGTGCGGGCGAGTTCATTGCTGGCGTGAAATCCAACATGGTCAGAATCGTAGAAGAGGGAATTACCGCTGAGGAGTTGGCCGATGCCAAAGCCTATCTCACCGGATCTTACCCGCTTGGTTTCGATAGTAATGCAAAGATTGCAGGCAATATGATGGGGGTGCGTCTTGACGGACTGCCAGTGGATTTCTTCGATAAGCGTAATCCGATGATTGAAGCTGTGACACTCGAAGATGTGAACCGCGTTGCGAAAACCTACCTGGACCCGTCAAACTTTACATTCATCGTTGTTGGAGAGCCAGAAGGCCTGGACGGTTAAACCATTGACCGTATCGACCAAGACAGACGGGGCGAATGCATCAGCGCTTCGCCCCTTTGTCTTGTTTGCACCGATGACGATTTTTATCGCAGCGGCCGTCGCGAGCTTGATCAATCTTGAAGGGTTCTTTGCTGTTGCGAAAGCCATGAATGACTGGATACTAGCGACCTTTTCGGGCCTCATCTCCTGGGCTGTGTTTGGCTTTGTCCTGACTTGTTTTGGAGTGCTGGTCTCACCACTGGGGCGGGTACGGATTGGCGGCGCCGACGCAAAGAAATTACTCGGCATGTGGAGTTGGTTCTCCATCACGCTATGCACAACGATTGCGATCGGCATATTGTTCTGGGCCATGGCTGAGCCGATGTTCCACCTCTATCAGCCGGGCGGCGAAGCGCGCGGCATTGAGGCCGGGAGCGCGGCGGCAAAACAGTTCAGTCTAATCACGCTGTTTATGAATTGGACGATATCGCCTTATGCGATCTACACCGTATCAGGCCTCGCCTTCGCGCTGGCCTATCATAATCTTGGCAAACCTTATTCTGTCTCTGGACCGCTTAGCGCACTGGTTGGAAGATCTATACCGAGCTTTGTTTCGGCATTCCTTGATGCTGCAATCTTGTTGGCGCTGGTTATGGGGATGGCTGCCTCTCTTGGGGCAGGGATGCTAATGTTGTCGGGTGGGCTGGCAAAAGTCACAGGGCTGCCAAGTGGACCGCTATCCTTGGCTTTGGTTGCGTCTACGATTGGGGTTGTCGTTCTGATCAGTTCGCTAACGGGCCTGATGAAGGGGATACGTATTCTCTCGGTCGCAAATACCTGGTTCTTCTTTTTTCTGGTTGGCTTCTTGATCGTGTTTGGCCCCGCAAGAGATATGCTCATCCAGGGTGGGCAGGCCTTGGTCAGTTATGCGGCTGAGTTTGTGGATCGGTCTCTATTGATCGGAGACGCCAGCGGCGACAAGGAATGGTCCAAAGGCTGGACAGTATTTTACTTCGCCAATTGGCTGGCTTGGGCGCCTGTGACGGCGATGTTCCTTGGGCGGATCGCGCGCGGCTATACGGTCCGGGCGTTTATCGGCGTCAATCTGATCCTGCCGGCCCTCTTTTCCATGCTCTGGATGAGTGTTTTTGGCGTGTTCGCAATGGAAACTGATTTGGCCCAGGCTGGCGTCTTGAAAGAAACGTTGGATGCCTCAGGCGCTGAAGCTGTGATGTTCCGGGCGCTCGATTTTACGCCTATGACCATGCTGATGGTTCCGGTTCTATTGCTGCTTGCTTTCATCTCTTATGTGACGGCGGCCGACAGTAATACAGAAGCGATTTCACAGATTTGCCGAACCCATGACACACCGATGACGGAAGCCGATGAGGCTGAACCGAACTCGCCGCGTTTGAAGATTATCTGGGTGATCCTGCTCTGTGTCACAGCCTGGATCATGGTGGCGTTTAGCGGGATTGATGGGGTGCGGATGTTATCTAATGTCGGCGGTCTGCCAGCTTTGTTCGTGGTGCTGGGTCTGCAAGCGGCGCTGATCCGGATGGTCTTTCAAGCCAAGGCTCTGGGAAGGTCTCAGGCCGAACTGGAACGTCCGACCTGAGTCAAACTCACTAGCTCAATTTGACCAGCATCTTGCCTTTGTTCTGGCCGGAGAAGAGACCCATGAACGCTGCAGGTGCGTGCTCAACACCCTCCATCACAGTCTCTTCGAATTGCATCTGACCTGATTTGATCCAGCTAGCCATATCAGCCAGGAATTGCGGCTGCATATCGGCGTGAGTTGAAACGATGAAGCCTTTGATCTGCAATTGCTTGCCAACGATCTGGATAACATTGTTTGGGCCGGGGCGCGGCTCTGTATCATTATACTGGCTGATCATACCGCAGATTGCCATGCGCGCGAAAGGCCGTGCCATCTCAATGGCAGCTTGGAAGTGATCGCCGCCGACATTATCAAAATAAACATCGATGCCCTTAGGCGCGGCTTGGCGAAGCGCCCCGAGAAGGCCTGCATAATCACCTGCTGCGCGGTAATCGACGCACTCATCCGCGCCCAGCTCTTTGACCAGAGCGCATTTTTCAGCGCCGCCAGCAGAGCCAATGACGGTGCAACCTTTGATCTTGGCAATCTGCACCACGGCAGAGCCAACAGCGCCCGCTGCACCAGACACAAAGACCACGTCGCCTTCTTTCAGTTCAGCCACCCGCAGAATGCCCGCATAGGCAGTAAGGCCCGGCATGCCCGCAATGCCGAGAAAGGCGCTGTCTGGCAGGCCAGTATCGCCGGGCAGCTTGTTGGCCATCATCTCTTCCGGCGTTCCGGTCCATGCCTCGCGCCAGCCTGCCATTGAGGAGACCAGATCGCCTTCGGCATAGTCTGGATGGTTTGAGGCTGTGACGCGGCCAACGGCTCCACCGGTCAGTGTTTCGCCAATCTGGAAGGGCGGCACATAGCTTTCGCGGTCATACATCCGCCCGCGCATATAGGGGTCAACCGACATCCAGCTATTGCGTACCTGAATTTGGCCAGCTGCTGGAGTAGGGGCTTCATGGGTGTGAAGTCCGAAGTCATCGGCTTGCGGTGCACCGACCGGACGTTTGGCAAGCGCCCAATCGCGCGAAGAAATGGCTGTCATAAGATCCTCCTGATGTGTCTGTTGCTTACTTGGAACCATCCCTATGCAATTGGAAGGGGTGACGGAGGGGCGACGGTAAGAAATCGAAATGCGTTTTGATGGGCGCAGCGGCTGAGTTTGCTTGCAGCTTATCGGACAGAGTGCGAATTAGGATTTAGAGTGAGTGGAGTATCCCATGTCAAATCTAAAAACCGGGCTCGTCGGTGCAGGCGTTTTTGGTGGCTATCATTCTGGCAAGATTGTTGGATCTGATCGCGCCGATTTTATCGGTGTCTTTGACCCTGATGCGGCGCGATGTGGAGCGCTTGCAGATAAGCACGGCGTGTCTGCATTCACGGCGCAAGCCGAGCTTTTTGACGCTGTAGACGCGGTTATTGTCGCCTGCCCAGCGATCTATCACGAGGCGGTTGTTAGGGATGCGCTAAATGCGGGTAAGCATGTGATGGTCGAAAAGCCACTGGCGCTGACCGGACATGCGGCCGATGCGCTTGCAAAGCTCGCCGATGATAAGGGGTTGATCTTGCAGGTTGGTCATCAGGAACGCTTCGTCATGGAGGCGATGGGCTTGTTTGCGATCCCTGAGACACCGACGCGGATTGACGCTTACCGAATGGGACCCCCTGCGCCAGATGGCCGGGCCGGGGATGTGTCGGTGATCTGGGACTTGATGACCCACGATCTGGACATGGTGGGTAAGCTGATGGGCCAGCCCCTCAGCGTTGAGGCAACCGGCCAGCGGGCGCATACAGAACATGTCGACGCGTCGACGGCGCGGCTTGAGTTTTCAGATGGCGTTGCTGAAGTCACAGCCAGTCGCTGTGCGCCCGAAAGGGATCGCCGCATGAGCTTAACGTATCCAAGTGGCACAATCGCCATCAACTTCCTGACGCGCGCGGTTGAAAATACGACACCGTTCGAGATTAAAGTGGACGTTTCTGAAACTCTGCCAGACCCACTTGGTGCCGCAGACGAGGCGTTCTTTGCAGCTTGTCTTGGCGAACGCGCGTGCGCCGTGCCTGGCCGTGAAGCCGCGCTCGCAGTCCATATGGCCGAGCAGGCCGAACTTTCAGCCCTACATACGATTGGAGCCTAAACCGATGGCCTATACAGATATTGATACATCTATTCTTGTCGACCTTCCGGCAGATGCGCCAATCCAATTGTTTGATTTGAAGACTCAGCAGGCGTCTATCCGCCCAGCTCTCGAGAAGCGCTGGATCGATATTCTTGATCATGGCCGTTACATTGGCGGGCCAGAGGTGACAGAGTGCGAGGAGAAGCTCGCTACGTTTACGGGCGCGGCGGAAACGGTTGCGGTTGGGTCAGGGACACAGGCGTTGGTTATGCCATTGCTCGCCATGGGCATCGGGCCAGGCGATGCCGTGTTCATTCCAGGCTTTACCTATAATGCGACGGCGAATGCTGTGCTGTTGGCTGGGGCGTTTCCAGTGATCGTCGATATTGATCCGCGAACCTTCAACATGGACCCTGCGGACCTGCAACGGAAGATTGAAGAGACCATAGCAGCAGGGGAGCTTACCCCGCGCTGTGTGATGCCAGTCGATCTCTATGGTTTGCCTGCAGACTATAAGGCGATCCAGGCGGTTGCAGACGCGCATGACCTGCGGGTGATTGCAGACGGCGCGCAGGCCTTTGGCGGCAAGGATAATGGCGCTTGGGTTGGTAATATTGCCGAGATCACGGCCACGAGTTTCTACCCGACCAAGACGCTTGGCGGGTATGGGGATGGCGGCGCAATTCTCTGTCAGGATGCTGATTTTGCAGACCGTCTTCGCTCTATCCGCTGGCATGGTACAGGCGACAATCGCAAAGAGAGCGTTCGAGTCGGCATCAATGGTCGCTGCGACTCCATCCAATGCGCGGTGGTGGCCGAAAAGCTTGATTTGTTCATGGATGAGCGCGCGCGTAGAATTGCCGCGGCGGCTGTCTATGATGCCCGGCTGGACGGCAAGATCGAGCATCAGATCGCGCTGGAGGGCCAGGAAAATGGCTATGGTCTTTACACCGTGCGTGTGCCCAACCGTGACGCGGTTAGAGCGAAATTGGCGGACCATAAAATCCCGAACAATATCTATTATGATATGGCGATCCACCAGATGCCAGCCTTTGCGCATTGCGCAGCTGAGGGAACACTTCCGCACTGTGAGAAGGCCGCAAAGGAAAGCCTAAGTCTCCCAATGCACCCTTATCTCAGTGAAGCGCAAATTCACACAGTTTGTGATGTGCTACTCGAGGCGGTTGGCGTTTAAAGTCACCGATAAAGGTTTGCGAAGGGATAGGCTCTAGGCCTAGGATTTGAGCGATCGCTGTAAAGATCTCGGCGGCGAGAAAATCTGGAGCCATGCCTGAAAATGGGCTTAGCGTTGAGCATTAACCATGCCAGTTAAATGATATATCATTGGAGGTTGAGTTCATGAAACTATTCTCGAAAGTGCCTGCAATCTGCTTCTAATCTTACAGCTAGAACAGCGACGATTGATGCGCTCTTCACGGAACTCGCATCACACCTCGATCACCAAGCTCATTCTCAGAGCGTTGGAGGATGTTGAAAAGCAATGTGGTAAATGGTGGTTCGGGGGAGACTTGAACTCCCGACCTCACGATTATGAGTCG
>CAZGVG010000092.1:0-9575 GCA_964528975.1 uncultured Hyphomonas sp. | reverse complement strand
CGCAGACCGATTTCCAGCTTATTTATACGGCGCCGCTGGAAGTGTTCTTTGTTCAATTAAAGCTCGCCATGTTCGCGGGCTTGTTTGTGTCATTTCCAGTGATGGCGTGGCAGGCTTATGCCTTCATCGCGCCTGGGCTCTACAAGAATGAGAAGCACGCTTTCCTGCCCTTCTTGGTGGCGGCGCCAGTTCTGTTCACGGCCGGTGCGAGCTTTGTGTACTACCTGATGCTGCCTTTGATTGCCCGGTTTGCGCTTGGGTTTGAACAGCTTGGCGGCGAGGGCATCGCAGCGATTGTGCCTCAGATCAAAGTGTCTGAGTATTTGTCATTGGTTATGGCATTGATGATTGCGTTTGGGCTGTCTTTCCAGTTGCCGGTTGTGCTTGGATTGCTCGGAAAGGCGGGGATTGTAGGTGCCGACACCCTGCGCAAAGGGCGTAAATACGCTTTGGTTGGAATACTGGGCGTGTCGGCTGTGTTTACCCCGCCGGACGTGATTTCACAGATTATGCTGACCGTTCCGGTCTATGGCCTCTATGAGGTCAGTATCTGGATTGTTTCGATGATGGAACGCAAAGCGGCTAAACAGGACGCAGAGCTAAGTGAGGCTTAAGTCCCGATACACAGAGGGATCGAGAAGCCTTCTGGCATTTGCGTTTCAGCGGTCATGCACGCGCCTTCGAAATCAGCGGTCTCTATGCCAATCGCCGAGGCAAAGTTCGCGCCTGGCAAACGAGCATCCCTAAAGCTGGCCTCTGAAATCGTCGCGGCTGTAAAGTCAGCGCCTGCCAGCACGGCGTTATCAAACACCGCCTCAGTGAGGTTGGCGTCCAGAAACTGTGTGTCTGACAGGGTTGCCGCTGAGAAGTCGGCTTGGTGTCCTGTCACAGATTTCAGGATTGCTCCGCTCAGAGCCGCACCGATGAATTTAGCTCTGTTCATGCGCGTACCCGTAAGGTCCGCCTCCGCCATTTTGGTATTGTTAAAGCTTGCGCCTTGCAGCCTGGCCCCCGTCAGGACGGCCTCAACAAAAGTAGCACCCTCAAAGTCACCTGCGCGCAGGTCAGCATTGACGACCTGAGCGCCGTTAAAGTTTGCCTTGTGCGCACGCGCCGAGCGGAGGTTCGCTGCTGTCAGATCCGCGCCCGGATAGTTGGCATGTGAGATGTTCCAGCCCGACATGTTCCGCCCGACAAGAGAGCAATCTGTGCAAGATCCACTGTAGGATGGTGCCCATGACACGCGGCTTGGCTTGTCCTCGGCGCGGCCCGATAGAGCGAGCATGAGGCTGGCGCTGATCAGGATTGAAAGGCGAAGGACGGACAGTGTTTTCATTCCTATCTCATACCTCACGTCTGAAGGCCTCATAACTGAAATTGCGGTAATACAATCAACCGCTTGCCAGCTGTTGCATTATCGTCTCACTTTTTAGAGGCGAATGCTTAACGACAGCTTGGGATCGTCTTGCCCTTTGGCAGGCGTGTCGAGCGGTCTCCACAAGCTTGGTTGAGCTGGCTTTGTTTCAAGCCCTTTGTAAGCGTCAAATCAGCCCCAGACAGGTTTGCGCCAGATAGGTTTGCACCGGTCAGATCAGAAGCGCCAAAATAGGTTCCAACCGCCGCAGCATTTGAGAGGTTTGCATTCAAAAAGGCGCAGCGATTGAAACGTGCGCCAAACAAGTTCGAGACGGACAAGTCAACGTCTGAGAAATTGACATTCTGATAGGTCGACAGCGAGAGATCGGACTGGCGCAAGCGCGATTTCGTGAGTGTGATGTTCTGACCATCCTTATAAGCAAGATCAGCCTGGAAGAGGTTACAGCCTGAACAGGACTTCCCACTTTTGACTTTGGAAATCTGGCCAGCGTTCTGGGCGACGGCTGTGCCTGCGAGTAGGCTGATGGCAATAGAGAGAACTGCGAAATGTTTCAGCATGGGACGAGCGCCTGAGTCAGAGTTTACCTTTGGCTAACCATAGGCAAAGTCTGGGCCAGTTTGACTTTAAGCGCTGTCTTTAGTCGTTCGCTTCTGCTTTTGAGATCATACCGCACGTGTCGCAGGTAATCTCTCCATCGGCCTCATCTTTGTAGAGTGTGAAGCTACCGCAACTGGTACAAGCCTCGGTCAGATAGGTCGGCTCATCTGCTGCTTCTGCGTCCGCTGCAGCGTCGGCCTCTTCTTCGGCGCGTTCGGCCTCTCGCTCTTCGCGCTTGCGGTTCAAGATGACGATATTGTCCGGGATTTGCCCGCGCGAATAGCCGCGTGAAATCAGCTGCGCAGCCTCATCTGGTAAGGGCTGGGCGTGAGATTTTTCAATCCCGTCTTCCAGTCCGCGCCCAAGCCCATCGTGGGTAGCATCGCCAAGCTCAGCGAGGTCTTCGCGGGCAAGATAAGAGACGGCCAGTTCACGGAAAATATAGTCTAGGATCGAGGTGGCACGGGTGATTTGATCATTCCCTGTAACCTCGCCCGCCGGCTCAAACCGGGTGAAGACGAAGGCGTCGATATATTCTTCCAGCGGCACGCCATATTGCAGGCCTAACGAAACGGCGATGGCGAAATTATTCATGAGCGAACGGAAAGCCGCCCCTTCCTTGTGCATGTCGATGAAAATCTCGCCAAGCGAGCCATCATCAAATTCGCCCGTATGCAGATAGACTTTATGCCCGCCGACAGTGGCCTTTTGAATATAGCCTTTACGGCGATCTGGCAGGCGGGTGCGGACGACCCCGCTTGGCGCCTCGACAAAAGCTGCCTCTGGGGCGGTATCTTCAGCGATCAGATCATCGGCAAGGGCTGTAATATGCTCCATCCGGTCGGCGGTCAGGCGATCAACCTGGGTATCTAGCGCGGGCAGCCAGAGGCTGGCGCCCGTGGCAAGGAGCGCGTCCATATCAGTGGTGGTATCGGTCAAGCTGGAGAGAATGGTAGGGGTGTTGCACGTCTCGCTGATATGTTTGGCAATCTCTGCGATGGTGAGAAGGGACAGGGTCTGGGTTAATCCAGCGGCCTCAATGGCCGTGGCCGCGAGCTTTTCAGGACGGCCATCGAGGGCGTCTTCAGCCTCGTTGATCTCATGCTTCGAGAAGCCGACGGCTTTCAAGAGCGAGCGGCCATCTGCGTCAAAGGATTCAGGTGCTAGGCGCAAATCCTTGGAGATAATATCGTCGCCGAGGACCCAGCGGGAGAAGGCAGCGTTTAGTGGCAAGCCTTCACCGAGCGCGCTTTTGACCTTGTCGATGGCCTGCGTTGAGAACCCTCTGGTGCGCAGGATGTCACCGCCAAAATTAGGCATTTGCTCAAGATCGGCAGCGGCTTCTATGTCTGACAGAAGTTGCGGAAGCGCCTCAGGCTTGGCCCGCGCTATGGCGAACCGCGCCAGCATGTGAAGGTTTGGCTGCTCTGGACCTGAGAGATCAATGTATGAGGTAAGGGGTTGCAAGCCTTGCGTGGTCGGCTGGAACTGAGCCTGTGCTTTAACTGAAAGAGGCAGCACGGCGAGCTCTACTGGGTGTTTTGTCTTGCGCGCCGGGCGCGGCTCTAGCCCCAAGAGATCGGCATGCTTCTTGGCAAAGCTGGTGCCTTTGGTAACGGATTGGATCAGCTTGAGGAGTGCGGTCAGCGTGTCTTGCCTATAAGTCTGCCCCAGACCAAGCAGCGCGCCAGATAGACCGCAGGGGACGAGCGTAATTGGGCCGCTTTGTTGTTCAAGCGCCGCTATGGTCAGATCTGACAGCAGATCGGCTTGAAAGCCGTCGGGGCTGACGAAGCGGGCGACATCAATGGCGATTGCGGGCTGCTGCTTATCTGGTAACTCGCGCGCCTGTACCAGAACAGAAACGCCGGCGCGCCGGATGTCCGTAATCTCAGAGAAGGAAACGTCTGCGCTGACTTTGCAGGCGGCGGGGCCGGTTGCCGTGATTGCGGCATTGCGGAAATCTGAGGCGAGCGCTTCAAAGCCTTGCCCTTGTTGCAGCGCCTCTTCGATCAGTGAGAGCGGCACGCCGCGCGCCGCTGCCTCAGCGAGCTCTGCATTGCGGGGGGCGTCGCCGAGACCTTCGAGAAGCTCAGCCATGGCGAGTTTGCTTGTGCGGTCGAGGCGCTGGCGTGTGGCGGCGGATATGGCTTCAGCCTGATCGCTAAGGCCAGAAAGCGGGATCGCGCAAAGTTGATCGAGAGGCAGGACCAGGCTGACAAGCCCTTCCTGCGCCGCGCTTTCAAGCAAATCCTGGTTACGATCCCTTGTGGACATAAGCTGTTCCTTCCCGCGCAGATGGGCTTGACCTTGCCCGCGACATGATGTGTTGCCTCTTCTAACTAGATTCGGCGAGACACACGCGCCATATTGCGGACAAATATCACTGTCAGGAACACAAACATGTTCAAGCTCTTCACATGGTGGAACGGGGTCAGCCCCGGCGGGATGTTCGATATCAAGCGCCGTAGCGCGCATATCGGCACCGATGACTATGGCAATCGCTATTTCGAGGACCGCAAAGCGTCGGTTGAAGGGCGCAAGCGCCGCTATGTGATCTATAAAGGATTGGCTGAGCCTTCAAAGGTTCCGGCCGAGTGGCATGGCTGGCTGCACTATACGTTCGAAGACGCGCCAACCGAGACGCCTTTGCAGCGCCGGGACTGGGAAACCGACCATAAGCCCAACATGACCGGTACTGTTTTTGCCTATCGGCCAAAGGGCAGCTTGCGCGAAGGCGGTGAACGACGCGAGGCTGATTCTGATTATGAGGCTTGGGACCCAGATGCGTGAATCAATTTTTGAGACCCTTGTCGGTTTAGCGGTTCTGATCGTTGCAGGCCTGTTTTTATGGTTCGGGATGGACCGGGGAAATAATGATAGCGGCGGCGAGAATGATGTCCTGATTGGTGTTCGGTTGAGCGCAGCCAGCGGTGTTGAGCCGGGGACTGATGTTAAAATGGCAGGTGTGAAAATCGGGACCGTTCGTAATGTCTCTATCGATTTTGAACGTACCGAAGCGCTTGTCACGATGATCTTGGATGATCGAATTCTGCCGCTTGGCGATGGTACATCTGCGCGCGTTCAGGGCGACGGCCTACTCGGTGGATCTTATATTGGTTTGCAGCCTGCAGAGGGTTTCGGCGAGATTGAGATTTGCGATACGTCTGACCAGATTTTCGGGGAGACAGGCTGTAGTGAGCTGCTCTACGGGCAAGGCTCAGTTGATTTGCTGACCTTGTTTGCCTCTTTCGCGTCGGGCAATGGCAGTGATGGAGATAGCGAGTGATCAAGTCTTTGGTGATCAGCATAGCACTGGCGGCGACATTGCCGGTTGCAGCGGCGCAAAGCCCATCTTTCAAGCAGAAAGAGACCGCAACGCTGCGGGCGCTGGACAAGATTACCGGGCGTTCAACAGATTTTGAAATGGCGGTGGGTGAACCGAAGGTTTATGGCTCGCTGCGGATCGATCTTCAGACTTGTTTCCAGACCCCGCCAGAAGAGCCGCCAGAGAGCGCAGCTTTTTTGAAAATCACCACGGCGACCTCAAAACAGGTTCAGACGATGGCTATTCCACGTGATGTGACGGATGAGGAACGCGCCGCCTTCAAAGGTGAGGAGGCGGAGCTTCGCTTCTCTGGCTGGATGTACGCATCTTCGCCAGGCCTGAACGCGCTAGAGCATCCGGTTTACGATATCTGGGTGATTGAATGCAGCGCCGTTGAGCCAGTCACGTTTGAACCAGCGCTGCCGAGCGAGTAAAAGTCCGCAGGCTTCCGCAACGCTTTCCAGAGGCGGTTACGAAAATCCGCGCGTGTGATTTCCTGAAGTCCAAACTGTTCAAGATGCGGGTTATGAAACTGTGCATCGAGCAGTGTATAGCCGCCTGCGGTCAAGCGCCCGGCGAGATGTACCAAGGCAATTTTCGAGGCGTCCGTTGCGCGGGAAAACATGCTCTCGCCGAAGAAAGCACTGCCCAGTGAAACACCATACAGCCCGCCGACCAGAACATTCTCCTCATTCCAGCATTCGACGCTATGGGCGTGGCCTTCGCGGTGCAGCGCGCCGTAAAGGTTTAGAATTGGGTCATTGATCCAGGTGGCAGGACGGTTTTCATGTGGCGCGGCGCACGCCTCGATCACGCGGTTGAAGGCGGTATCTACTGTGACACGAAACAGGTCGCGCCGAACGGTTTTGCGCAAGCGCTTTGGCACATGGAACCCATCTAAAGGCAAGATGCCACGCAGGTCCGGGTCCATCAGGAAAAGCCGCATATCCTCCCGCGAATCGGCCATGGGGAAAACCCCGCGGCGATAGCAGTTGAGCAAATCGGTCGTGTCAAAACGGTCTGACATAGGCGGACTTTACTTCAAGCCGAGGAAACGCTCCAGCCAGTGGATATCATAATTTCCGTCGATGACGTCTTGTTCCTCAACCAGTTTTCGGTGAAGAGGCAGGGTGGTGTTGACCCCGCCAACGACCATCTCATCCAGCGCGCGCCGAAGCCGCATGATGCACTCGTTACGCGTGCGACCATGTACAATCAGTTTTGCGATCATGCTGTCATAATGAGGTGGGATCGAATACCCGGCATAGACGGCGCTATCGAGGCGCACATCCGGGCCACCCGGCGCATGAAAGTCGGTGATCTTACCTGGGGATGGCACAAAGGTTTCATGATGCTCTGCATTGATCCGGCATTCAATCGCGTGGCCAACCAGCATGACATCTTCTTGCGTGAAAGAGAGCTTCTTGCCATCCGCAACGCGGATTTGTTCACGGATCAGATCGATGCCAGTTATCATCTCTGTCACAGGGTGCTCAACCTGGATGCGGGTGTTCATTTCGATGAAAAAGAACTGCCCATCTTCGTACAGAAACTCCATTGTTCCCGCGCCGCGATAGCCCATTTTCTTGACGGCCTTGGCGACGATTGTGCCAATCTCTTCGCGCTGTGCCTGATTGAGGGCCGGAGACGGAGCTTCCTCAAAGACTTTCTGGTGACGGCGCTGCAAGGAACAATCGCGTTCCCAGAGGTGACAGACATTACCATGCGTGTCGGCGATCAGTTGAATTTCAATATGGCGCGGTTTGCCGAGATATTTCTCAAGATAAACCGCATCATCGCCAAAGGCGGCCTTGGCTTCTTGTTTTGCCGCTTTGATCGCGGTCTCAAGGTCTTTTTCGGTTTCAGCCACGCGCATACCGCGCCCACCGCCGCCTGAAGCGGCTTTGATCAAGACCGGATACCCGATTTTCTTGGCGACCTTTTTAGCATCTGCAATGGATTTGATGCCGCCTTCTGAGCCAGGCACGCAAGGCACGCCCGTCTCGATCATGGTTTGCTTGGCGGCGATCTTGTCACCCATCGTGCGGATATGTTCCGCCGTTGGCCCGATAAAGATGAGGTCGTGCGCTTCTACCATTTCAGCGAACTGAGCGTTCTCTGATAAGAAGCCATAGCCTGGATGGATAGCATCCGCGCCTGTAATCTCAGCTGCGGCGATGATTTGGGATTTTTTGAGATAGCTCTTCGCACTTGGTGCTGGGCCAATACAAACGCTCTCATCAGCAAGACGGACGGCCATGGCATCACGGTCAGCTTCCGAGTGCACAGCCACAGTTGCGATGCCCATCTCTTTACAGGCCCGGTGAATGCGGAGGGCGATCTCGCCGCGATTAGCGATCAGGACTTTTTCGATCATCGGTCTGGATGTCCTTATTCGACAACGATGAGGGGTTCGCCAAACTCAACCGGCTGAGCGTCTATTGCGATAATTTCCTTCACGGTACCGGCCGCTGGCGCAACCACCGGATTGAAGGTCTTCATCGCTTCGATCAGCATCAGCGTGTCGCCTTTTTTGACCTTATCCCCGACAGAGACAAACGCTTTCGCGCCGGGTTCAGCGGCCATATAAACGGTGCCGACCATCGGGCTGGTAATTGCGTTTGAGGGGGCGGCTGCTGCGGGTGCGGCGGGTGTTGCAGCTGGGGCAGCGGCCGGGGCGGGCGCTGCGGCGACCGGGGCCTGGATCATCGCTGGGGCGGCAATAGGCGCCATAGATGTTGCTTTGCTGACCCGGATGCGCAGGCCTTCATGCTCGATCTCAACTTCGCCAAGATCGGCCTCGCGAAGGATCGCAGCCAGTTCGCGAACAAGGCCTGCATCTAGTTTCGATTTGCTGGTGGACATTTGTAAAAGCTCCTCAGCTTTTTATCTGGAGGGCGGCATCAAGCGCCATTAAATAACCGCGTGCGCCAAAACCTGCAATGCTGGCAGTGGCACAAGGGGCAACATAATTGGTGGAACGGAAAGCTTCTCTCGCGGCGGGGTTAGAGAGATGAACTTCAATGAGGGTCGCCTCGCAAGCGCGCAGGGCGTCATGCAGCGCCACCGATGTGTGGGTATAGGCGCCAGCGTTGAGGATCAGGACGTCTGCAGCTTTTGAGGCTTCCTGAACCCAATCGACAAGCTCGCCTTCTGAATTTGTCTGGCGGAAGGTTATCTCAGCCCCATTTGCAGCCGCGGTCATATCGCGCTGAATGTCGGCGAGGGTGCCACTCCCGTAAATCTCTGGCTCGCGTGTGCCGAGCAGGTTGAGATTTGGCCCATTAAGAACAAATATGTGTTGCGTCATTGTCACAGGGGTATTGCGGTGGAACGCCAAGCTTGGCAAGTCCATTTAGGAGATAAGGAGCCGCCAGATGCGTATATTTCTCAACGGTGAACCTATGGAGGTTGCCGCCGGTACGAGTGTCGAAGCGCTTGTGCTGGATATGGCAGGTGACCCACGCGGCATCGCGATTGAGCGCAACCTTGAAATCGTGCCGAAAGCGGAGCATTCAGCGACCTTGCTTGAGGATGGCGACAAGCTGGAAGTCGTACAGTTTGTTGGCGGCGGATAAATCGAAAGACAATTATGACTGATACAGCACTCACCGTCGCGGGACGGACTTTTCAATCGCGCCTGATTGTGGGCACCGGTAAATACGCCTCTTACGCGCAGAACGCAGAAGCCGCGCGGGCGGCGGGGGCGGAGATGGTGACGGTGGCGCTGCGCCGGGTAAACATGTCCAACCCGGATGAGGACCGTTTGCAGGATCATGTCTTGCCGAGCGAATTTACGTATCTGCCGAACACAGCCGGGTGCTTTACCGCTGATGATGCGGTGCGCACGTTGCGGCTGGCGCGAGAGGCGGGTGGTTGGGATCTGGTAAAGTTGGAAGTTCTGTCAGATCAGAAGACGCTCTACCCGGATATGGAAGAGACATTGAAAGCGGCCAAGGACCTGATCAGCGACGGTTTTGAAGTGATGGTCTATTGCTCTGACGATCCGGTTTATGCACGCAAGCTTGAGGATGTGGGGTGCGCCGCGATTATGCCTCTGGGCAGTTTGATTGGCTCAGGCCTTGGCATTCAGAACCCGCTGAATATTCGTCTTATCGTGGAACAATCGCGCGTACCCGTGATTGTTGATGCCGGGGTTGGGACAGCCTCTGACGCAGCTATGGCGATGGAACTCGGCTGTGACGGCGTTTTGATGAATACCGCGATTGCCGAAGCGAAAGACCCGATCCTGATGGCGTCAGCAATGAAGCA
>CAZGVG010000091.1:0-9622 GCA_964528975.1 uncultured Hyphomonas sp. | reverse complement strand
CAGCCATCTTTACGCCTCCACCGGAAGAAGAACATCGGTCCAAAGCTCGCTTGGATCAGGCTCAGGGCTTTCCAGAGAAAAGTCAGCGGCGTCTTTGACGATCGCACGGATTTTCTTGTCCATGGCTTTCAATTCGTCTTCGGTGGCCATGCCTTGATCGATGAGCTGCTCTTTCAGACCATCAATCGGGTCATTGTGACTGCGAATATCATCAACCTCTTCGCGTTTACGATACTTGGCCGGATCAGACATGGAGTGGCCGCGATAGCGATAGGTCTTCATTTCCAGAATGTATGGACCCTTGCCAGAACGGGCATGCTTGACCGCTTTCTCGCCCGCTTTCTTGACCGCATAAACGTCCATGCCGTCGACCGCCTCGCCTTCGATCTCAAAAGAGATACCACGCTTGAACAGCTCTGTTTCAGACGCGTGGCGTTCAACGCTTGTGCCCATCGCATACTGATTGTTCTCGATGACATAAACGACGGGCAAGTCCCACAGAGAGGCCATGTTGAATGCCTCATAGACCTGACCCTGATTGGCCGCGCCATCACCAAAATAAGCGAGGCTGACATTGTCATTGCCTTTATATTTGTTGGCAAAGGCAAGCCCGGTACCGATTGGGACCTGCGCGCCGACAATGCCATGACCGCCAAAGAAGTTCTTCTCTCGGCTGAACATGTGCATCGAGCCGCCTTTGCCGCGCGAGTATCCGCCTTCGCGGCCCGTCAGCTCAGCCATGACGCCTTTCGGGTCCATGTCACAGGCGAGCATATGTCCGTGGTCGCGGTACCCAGTTATAACCTGATCGCCGTCTTTCAGACAGGCTTGCATGCCGGTGACAACAGCTTCTTGGCCAATATAAAGATGACAAAACCCAGCAATCTTGCCCATGCCATAAAGCTGTCCAGCCCGTTCTTCGAACCGGCGGATCAACAGCATATCATAATAGAATTTAAGAGCTTCGTCTTTCTTGAGCTTCGGGGCTACCCGTCGCTTCGTCGCGGCTTTTGCCATGCGTACTCCCTGCCATGTTTTGGCTAGATACACAGAGACTTGCCCTAACGTCGAGTCTTATCACCTATGCGTTTTCGCATCCCTATAATCACGATCTGTTAACACTAATTCACCCGGATAAACAAAGCCTAGATCGCGCCTCGCCAGATACTCAACCAAGTCTGGATCAACCTGCCCGGGCGTCAGTCTAGCTATGTCTTTTTGCAGTGCAGCATTTTCAGCCTCCAACACCGCCAGGAGGTCTTTTTTATCGGCAAGTTTCGTTTGCATATCAGTCCATTTGCCAAGGCCCTGCTCCCCCGCAAAGGCGTGGTAAGCAAAGTAAGCAACTGTGAGAGACATGGCCCCAGCGGCCCATTTGGAAGTCATAAGAAAACGGTGCTCCTTCAATCAAGAAGGAACACCGCATTTTACTTAAGGTTTCGCTAACCAAGCCGCCTAAGCGTTGATCAAAGCACCGCCTGCATACAGCGCGGCTGCGCCGAGCTCTTCCTCAATCCGGATCAACTGATTGTATTTTGCGAGCCGATCAGAGCGCGCCAGAGAGCCGGTTTTAATCTGTCCGCAATTAACCGCGACTGCGAGGTCGGCAATTGTCGCGTCTTCCGTTTCACCAGACCGATGAGACATCACAGCCGTATAAGCATGGCGATGGGCCAGTTCCACAGCGTCTAGCGTTTCAGACAGCGTTCCAATCTGATTGACTTTGACCAGGATCGAATTCGCCGCGCCGCGCTGCAGGCCAAGGGCCAAACGCTCAGGATTGGTCACAAACAGGTCATCACCCACAAGCTGACACCGATCGCCGATCATCTCGGTCAGGATATTCCACCCATCCCAATCATCTTCTGCCATACCGTCTTCAATTGAGATGATGGGATAGGTATCGACCAGATCAGCATAATATTTCGCCATCCCTTCTGCGTCGAGCGTTTTGCCCTCTCCGCTCAGAATATATTTGCCGTCCTTGAAGAATTCCGTCGACGCTGCGTCGAGCGCGAGAGAGACATCCTCACCCGGGGCATACCCAGCCGCTTCAATAGATTTCATAATGAAATCGAGCGCTTCATTGGTGGAGCCAATATTTGGTGCAAAGCCGCCTTCATCCCCGACGCCAGTATTATGGCCTGCATCCTGAAGCGTCTTCTTCAAAGTGTGGAAAATCTCAGAGCCGATCCGTACAGCATCCGCAATGCTCTCGGCATTGACCGGCATGATCATGAACTCCTGAATGTCGATCGGATTGTCGGCATGCTCACCGCCATTGATAATGTTCATCATTGGGGTTGGCAGGATGCGCGCATTGGTTCCGCCAATATAGCGATAGAGCGGCAAGCCTGTGCTCTCAGCCGCGGCTTTCGCCGCCGCCATAGAAACACCCAGGATGGCATTGGCGCCAAGACGCTTTTTATTATCAGTGCCGTCCAGTTCGATCATCAAACCATCAACAAGACGCTGCTCTGTTGCATCAAGACCTGTCAGTTCGTTCGCGATCTCGCCATTCACCGCATCCACCGCGCCCATAACGCCTTTGCCTTTGAACGCTTCGCCGCCATCGCGTAGCTCATGCGCTTCGTGTACGCCTGTTGAGGCCCCCGATGGCACAGCAGCGCGTCCAAATGAACCATCCTCAAGCGTGACATCAACTTCAACAGTTGGGTTGCCTCGACTATCAATGATCTGACGGGCGTGAATATCAACAATCTCGCTCATAGCGGCATCCTTTGCAGCGCTTTGGGTTTCATTGCGGCAGGCCTTAGTCTGCAACGCGTCAAAGGGCAAGGCCGCAGAAATTCAGGTACGTCTAAAGCAAGTCCTTCACCGCCGCGATCAATTCCTGTGAAATTCAACACATGGTTTTGACGGTGATTTCAGATGCAACGTGTAGCTCTGATTACAGACGGAAGAAATCCGCGCGACTGAGGGCATATAATGGGCACGTTTAATTTCATGGCAAAGACCATGATCGTTTTAGGGTTTTTGTTTACGCTAGTCATGGCCAGTGGTTTGCCGCAGGCGAGTGCTGATCCCGTTTTGCATCAGACAATTGTTGTGCGCAAAGGCATGTCGCTGCCGGTCCCAGTCGGCACCGTCTATGACCGCATCGCTGTCTCCGAACCTGAAATTGCAGACGCAGCACCGGTCTCAGATCAGGAATATTTCGTTCGGGGCCGCACCATCGGCACGACCAATATCCTCGTCTACAATAAGGATGGCAATCTGGTTCAGCTCGTTGACGTCCTTGTCATGCCCAATCTGGACGCCGTGCGCGGTGATCTGAAAACGCTTTTCCCAGACGCTGCAATAGATCTTTATCCGGTCGCTGACCGCGTGCATGTGCGCGGCAGTGTTGAGGACCAACTGACCATCGACCAGATCATGGAAGTTGTTGAGAGCCACGCCCCTGGCCTTTCAATCAATGCCCTCAGCACAGAATTGCCTGCGCAAGTTTTGCTGGAGGTCCGTTTTATTGAGGCCTCTCGCGATGACATTAAGGAAATCGGGTTTGGCACAGAAGTCTCTCGCCCCGGCGACTTCTTGTTTATGACCAGCAGTAATCTGCTCTCTGGCGGCGCGGCGCAAACCGTCGGCACCCTGCTCGGCCAATCGGGCAATACTTCAATTGATACCTTCCTTCAGGCACTGGAAGAAAAAGGCGTTGTGCGCACGCTCGCAAAGCCAAACCTAGTCTCACAGTCTGGCCAACCTGCTTCTTTCCTTGCGGGCGGCGAGTTCCCTGTCCCTGTCGCGGCCGACGAAGGCACGGTTACAATCGAGTTCAAGAAGTTCGGTGTGTCGCTGGAATTTACCCCGACAGTTGCCACAGAAGACCGCATCGTTTTGCAGGTCTCTCCTGAAGTCAGCGGACTGGACCCGCGGAACTCTGTCCGCTTGGCAGATGTTGAAATCCCGGCCCTCAGCGTCCGCAAGATCAATACACAGGTTGAGCTGGGCAATGGTCAGAGCTTTGCCATTGCCGGGTTGATCCAGAACGACTTCCAGGCCTCCAAAGCGCAAACACCATTACTCGGCGATGTGCCAATTCTGGGTAACCTTTTCCGCTCCAGCCGTTTCAAGAAAAACGAGACCGAGCTTGTTGTGATCATCACGCCCTATCTGATCAAACCTGCTGACTCACCTGAGGCGCTGAGCAGCCCGCTGGCAGGCACAGAAGAACCGGACTTCGCTGACCGCTATGTCTATGGCCGCGTCGAAGGTGAGCCGACAGCGGTTCTAGGTGACGCTGTCGAAAGCAATATTCGTCGTCAGGCTGAACGCACAGAGGCTGGATCCTAGTCCATGAGCGCTCTTGCCCAATCCCCGGCGGTTTCATCTCTGCATATTCTCTGCGGTGATGCCACAGACCCCGTTACGCAAGCCTGGAAAGAGGCAGGCGGGGTAAGCTTAACCGTGCACGATACGCAGGAAAGCCTGCTGACGGGGCTTCGCGCAAACTCAAACGGGATTGCCGTTATTGAGGACGGTCAGGACTTTGACCTGACCGACTGCGTTGCGAACGTAGCCAGCCTTCGTCCAAGCGTACCAACCCTCGTCATTGGCAATAATCTCCCTGTCAGCGCCGTCCGCTTGCTGATGGGCATACAATATTGGGATATCCTTGACCGCGCCTCGACATTCGAGGCGCTGCAGCAGGCTCTGCTTCGCGCGCATGAGGGCTTTCTGTCTCGAATTGCGGAAAGCCAGAAGCCGAAAACGGCCCTCTGCTGGTCTTTCGTCTCATCTGTCGGCGGCGCGGGTTCGACCCTGATCGCGGTCGAGACTGCTTTCCAGCTGGCACAGCGTAAACCGGACGCGAAAATCGTCGTCTTTGACTTAAATTTCGTCGATGGAAGCTGCGCAACTTATCTCAACTGCGAAGCTAATCTCAGCCCAAGTATCTTTCTGAAGCGTCCGGAGCAGATTGATGACGTCTTTCTACAAACAGTAACGACGTCTCACCCATATGGCATCGATGTAATCGCCATGCCGCGCTGGACCAAGTCAGACATTGCACCATCCAAAGCCGCCATTCTGCAATGCCTGAATATAGCCTGTGAAAACTATGATTATGTGATCATTGATAGCCCTCGTTGGCCAACGGCGTGGAGCGATGACATTTACCTCGGCAGCGACGAAGTCTTGCTGGTAAGCGAGCTGACTGTTCCTGCGCTGAATGCGTCCCGCCAATGGGTAGAGCAGTTCATGGATCATAAGGAAGTTCCGTCGATACGACCTGTTCTCAATCGCCGCCAGAAAGGCTTGTTCGGCGCAAAAGTAACAGAAGAACAAGCGGTTAGCGCCCTGCGAACGTCGGTCTTTGCGTCGGTTCGCTCTGATTGGCCAACGGCGCTTTCAGCCGTCAATCTGGGCAAGACCGTTGGCGATTTAAAGCCCGGCTCCCCTATTCCCAAAGATGTGATTGAGCTGATCACCAAGCTTGAAGACGTCTCACAAGCCCTGCCTCTCCCACAAACCATGAAAGCTGTCTCATGAGCCGTTTCTCTATTCTCTCGCGCGATGTTCCAGCGACCCCAGAAACAGAAACGTCTAAAGCGGCGCCCGAACACGCCGAAGCTATGCCACCAGAGCCTATCCTGGAGGTAAGCCCGGAACCTGAGGCCGAAGGTGACTTGCTTGAGGCCAAGCTGCGTATCCATAATCAGCTGATCGACGAACTGGATCTGTCAAATCTGGATCGTATGACGCCCGACGATCTGCGCACGCAAGTCGGCGTTTTCGTCACCAAAGCCATCGCTCAACAACGCCTCCCAATGGGTGCGGCAGAGGTCAAAGGTTTTACCGAGGACATTATCAACGAAATGGTCGGCCTTGGTCCGCTGGAGCCTTTGCTCGCGGACGAAAGCGTCTCCGACATTCTGATCAATGGCTATAAACAAGTCTATGTCGAACGCGGCGGTGAGCTTGAGCTTTCCAAAGCCCGCTTCCGTGACAATCTCCACTTGCGGCGCATCATCAACAAAATTGTATCGGCGGTCGGACGCCGCGTTGATGAAGGCTCTCCGCTTGTCGATGCCCGGCTCGCCGATGGCTCACGGGTGAATGCCGCGATTGAGCCGATCGCGATTGATGGTCCGCTGGTTTCAATCCGGAAATTCTCCAAAAGCCCGCTCACCCTCGACAAACTCGTCGACTTCAATGCGATGCCACGCGAAGTCGCAGACTTCCTGTTCGGCGCGGTGAAGTGCCGGGTCACAACCATCATATCTGGCGGAACAGGCTCTGGTAAAACCACGCTCCTGAACGCGCTTTCCAAAGCGATCAGCCATAAAGAACGTCTTATCACCATTGAAGACGCCGCCGAACTTCAGCTTCAACAGCCACATGTTGCTCGTATGGAAACGCGCCCTGCGAACCTTGAGGGCAATGGCGAAATCCGTCAGCGCGAGCTGGTCAAAAATGCCCTGCGAATGCGCCCGGACCGCGTAATCCTCGGCGAGGTCCGTTCCGAAGAGGCCTTCGACATGCTGCAAGCCATGAATACCGGCCATGAAGGCTCAATGGCAACGATCCACGCCAACAATCCACGCGAAGCCATCACACGCCTTGAGCAGATGGTTGCAATGGGCGGATTGCGCATCTCAAACGAGGCGGTACGCGGTCAGATCGCAGCTGCGATTGGCCTGATCATTCAGGCCCAGCGCCTCAGCGATGGTTCACGCCGCATCACCCATGTCAGCGAAGTCACAGGCATGGAAGGCGACGTCATTCAAATGCAGGACATTTTCGTCTTCAAACGCCTCGACACAGCCGAAGATGGCACAGTTATCGGAGAGTTCCGTGCGACGGGTCTTCGGCCAAAGTGTATTGAGGAAATGAACCGCCGCGGCATCCGAACACCTGCGGAGTGTTTCGATCCTTCCAAAGCATTGCTGCGTGTTGGTGGCTAAGTATGGATCCGAGCATCATTCTATATGTTCTGGCATTCTCCTCGGTCTTCCTCGGAGCACGGTCCTTTATTGACTTTGGCAAGGACGCCAAGGACCGCTCGCTCGTTAATAAGCGCCTGAAGGTCCAATCACAGACCGATAGTGTGGCAGAAGCTGTCATGGAACTTCGCCGCAAAAGCGGTCTTGATGCGGACGGCAATCGGATCATCAAAAATCCCTGGCTCGGCAGGCTCGTCGCGCGTTCTGGCCTAGACTATAAGCCCGGCACATGGGCCGCCATGGCTTTTGCTGCCGCCATCGGTGCCAGCGCTGCGGGTTACTATTTCTCAGGTCTGACTGCCGCTATCGCTGCTTTCCCGTTCACCCTGTTTGCTGGCCCTTATCTGGTGCTTTCATACCGCGGTGGCAAGCGAGAGCGGGCCTTGGGCGAACAACTCCCCGATGCGCTGGAAATCGTTGTCCGCAGCCTGCAGGCTGGTCACCCCGTTCCCACCGCGATCGCGCTGGTCGGCAAGGAAACGCCTGACCCCCTCGGCTCAGAGTTTGGTCTTGTCGCTGACGAGATCGCCTTTGGCTCCAGCCTCGACATCGCAATCGAAAAGATGGCCGCCCGGACTGAACACGCTGATATCAACCTGTTCGCCGCAATTGTACGTTTGCAGAGCAAGACAGGCGGCAATCTCGCCGACCTTCTCGCCAGCAATTCAAGGACAATCCGTCAGCGCCAGAAAATGCGTCTCAAGGTAAAGGCCGCTTCCTCTGAAGGCCGCATGTCAGCGATCATTCTAACTGCAGCGCCGTTTGTCGTGATGGGCGCGATGCACACGCTGACCCCGCATTTCTATGGCGACGTCATCCATGTTCCAATGATCCAATGGGGCCTTGGCGGCGCGGTTGTCTGGATGGCGATTGGCAATCTGGTCATGCGCAAAATGACAAACTTCAGAATTTAGGGCGGGCGCATGATACAAACCATTCTCTCAACCCCGAGCCTGCTTCTATTTTCGACCGCGCTCCTCAGTTTGGCGCTCTTGCTCCCGGCAACCGTGATCGCGACACAGTTTCGCAAACGTATCAAGAACCGCCTGGTCACTGCCGGGGACGCTTCATTTGATGACAAACCAAATGCGGGATTGAGCTGGATCGAACAGCTCGGACAGCAAAGTGGAGAGGAACCGTCAGAAGAAGAAACCCGGTTGAAAGCGCAATTGATGCGCGCTGGGTATTTCTCAAAACAGGCGCCTGTTATCTTTTTTGGGGTTCGGGCCCTTAGCCTGATCATCCCGCAATTCGCGCTCTTCATTGCTGCGCCGCTTCTGCCTTTCACAATGTCTGGCATGACGCTTCTGACCGCCTCAATCTTTGCCGCTGCGCTCGGGTACGTCCTGCCGTCAATGTATCTCGACAAACAGATCGAAGCGCGCGAACAGCAATATCGCGACGGCTTTCCGGATATGATGGATTTGCTTGTCGCTTGCGTCGAAGCGGGCCTCAGCTTGGATGGCGCGATCCTCCGCATCTGCGATGAGCTGCGCAGTCGCTACCCTCATCTTGGTAATCAGATTCACCTGATGAGCCTTGAAATGCGGGCAGGCCGTGATCGCAATACGGCTTGGTCAAACTTCGCAGACCGCCTCGGCCTTGATGAAGCCCGCTCACTCGCAACCATGCTGAAACAGTCTGAAGAACTTGGCACAAGCGTCGGTGAGACCCTCCGCGTCTTCGCCGCTGACATGCGCGATAAGCGTATGTTACGAGCTGAAGAAAAGGCCCTCGCTTTGCCTGCAAAGCTGGTCCTACCACTCATCATGTTCGTCTTCCCGACGCTGCTCATCGTGCTGATGATGCCGGCCGTTGTGCGCATGATGTGGGTGTTCGCAGGGACGGCGTAAGCGCGGCCTTTCCTTAAATCTGGACAGTCATTCTAGCGCCGCTTACGCTTCCCTGAACCGTTCAGAAGTAAGCACATGGTCCGTATCGCCAAATGTTGCTGCAACACATCGACGATCATTGTCAACGGACCTCCTATCCTGAGCGCGCTCTGCGATTGTAGTGATTGTAAACAGCGTACTGGAAGCGCCTTTGGCTGGAATGCGTATTTCGAAGACGCTCAAATCCTCGAGATTACCACTGAAACCGAAACTTACGACCTAAATACCGTCCCTGCCTAGAGCCCAGACTCGTCACTTCTGCCGCAAGTGCGGTTCAACCTTGCACTGGAAGAGTTTGAGCTTTCCGAAATGGACTGGGATTGCAGGCGGGAACTTCGTCGATTTTCCGCTGAAGCCGCCAACTGCCTCTTATCAAGACAACACACGGTGCACATGGTTCAGCTGACCAGAAAGCACAGATCTACACGGTTAGTTTCAAGGTAAAACTTTACTGAACACCGCCCGCAGGAACGACCACTTCGTTTTCTTCCTGGCCTAGCATGACCTTAATCTGAGCGGGGCCTTTTGAGGCTTGAACAATGCGCTTTGGCGTGTATCGACGGCGCGGCTTGGCAGCGACTTTCACAGGCGCAGGCTTAGGCTTTTCTGAAGCCTCTTCGCGGGTGCCACGAAGCGCCAGAGACAAATCCCCCATCCCCGCAGAAACAGACAGTTTTGCAGCGTCCTCAACTTTCACGGCCAATGTTGCTGTCGCAAAGATTTGCGGCGCTTCACTTAGTAAATCATCATTGCGGTCAACTGCTA
>CAZGVG010000090.1:0-9629 GCA_964528975.1 uncultured Hyphomonas sp. | reverse complement strand
GAAATTGGGCGTGGTTTGCATCAGTTCTTTAGCTATGACAGGGCGATTTAAGCCATGCCAAAACGCCCCCCGATTACCAACCGCGTGCGAGAGCTGCGCGATCAACATGATGGCATGAGCCAGTCGGCGCTGGCCAAAGAGATTGGCGTCACGCGTCAGACCGTGATTGCGATTGAGCAAGGCAAATACTCCCCAAGCCTTGAAAGCGCGTTCCGGATTGCCCGCGTCTTCAAGGTCGGTCTGGAGGAGGTGTTTGGCTGGGAAGGGGAGTAGGTCCCCTAGCCAATTTAAGCCGGAGCTTTTGAACGTGAGCGGTTGCGATTACCGCCGCCGCCGGATCGGCGACGTCCACCGCCGCCATTTCCACCGCTATTACCGCCGCTGCGTTTACCTTGAGGACGCCCGCCGCCATTGCGGTTGCCGCCTCCGCCGCGCCGATTTCCGCCGC
Source organism: uncultured Hyphomonas sp. (assembly GCA_964528975.1). Taxonomy (GTDB): domain Bacteria; phylum Pseudomonadota; class Alphaproteobacteria; order Caulobacterales; family Hyphomonadaceae; genus Henriciella. The sequence continues at coordinate 9,181 of CAZGVG010000090.1, read as the reverse complement.
CCCCGCGACCGCCGCTTGGGCCTTTCGGCTTAACTGGGCGCACGCTTGGGTCTGGTGTTGGAAGGGCAGTGATTTCAGAGCCTTCCGGTACGGGCAGCACATCAATGCTCATGCGGATCGTCTTCTCAATATCACGCAGATAATAAAGCTCATCTGCGGCAACAAAAGAGAGCGCGAGACCCTCAGCGCCCGCGCGTGCGGTACGGCCGATTCGGTGGACATATTGCTCTGGCACGTTGGGCATCTCGAAATTGATGACGTGGCTGACGCCGCTGACATCAATCCCGCGCGCCGCAATATCTGTGGCGACCAGGACCGGGCAAGAGCCATCCTTAAAGGCGCGGAGGGCCTTCTCGCGCTGTGGCTGGGACTTGTTGCCGTGAATGGCTTTGGCTTCGATGCCGGACTTGACCAGTTTGCGAACCACTTTGTCGGCGCCGTGCTTGGTGCGGGTAAAGACAAGGCCGCGCTCAAGCTTGGCGCTGTTCAGGACATCCGTCAGGAGCGTTAGCTTGTCGCCTGCTGCAACGTGGATGATGCCTTGATTGACGCGCTCAGCGGTGGTGCTTTCCTGAGCGACTGAAACCTTGACGGGATCACGCAGGAATTGCTGAGCCAGATCGCTGATCGTCTTGGGCATAGTGGCGCTAAACAGCAGGGTCTGTCGGTCTTTGGGGACCTTGGCGATGATCTTTTTCAGATCATGGATGAAGCCCATATCGAGCATTTGGTCGGCTTCGTCGAGGATCAGAACTTCAATATCGGACAGGGTCAGCGCGCCTTGGGATTCCAAGTCGAGCAGGCGGCCCGGCGTTGCGACAAGCACGTGCGTGCCCTTTTGCAGGTTGCGGATCTGTTTGCCGATCTTCACGCCGCCGAACACGGTCTGTACGACACAGTCCATGTACTTTGAGTATTGCGAGAAGCTTTCGGCGATCTGGCTGGCCAGTTCGCGGGTTGGTGCAAGCACCAGCACGCGGGCGCTTTTAGCTTTGCGGTTCTGGCTATGCTCCAGCAGGTAATCCAGCGTTGGGAGCGCGAAGGCAGCCGTTTTGCCGGTCCCGGTCTGGGCAATGCCGAGAAGGTCCTTGTCTTCCAGCAGGAGCGGAATGGCCTGGGCCTGGATCGGGGTCGGAGTATCGTAGCCAAGTTCAGTAATGGCTTTCATGACCAGCTTATGCAGGTCGAGGTCGGTGAATGTGGTCACACTGTCTCTTTCATGTGCGGGCACGGGCGAGGTCTCGCTCCATCCACCCGCTTTAGGGGTTTTCGGAGCGCCTTCGCGTGAAAGAGGCGCGTAAATCTTGTTGTCGCGTCTGAAGGGGCAGGCTCAGTCTTGCCGGATTATTCCGGTCAAGTGCTCACGCGGCCTGCCACATGCGCTGTCTAAGGCGCTGTGACTGAACGCGCTATGCGCTTGCTCGGGCGATCCGTCAATCAGGTCTTGGCAGTGCCACGAAAAGCTGACCCACGCTCAGGGCGGGCAGGTCTGCGGTGCGGATTGCGTTTCAGCGCTTCCAGCCGCGCTGTCAGATCAGTCGTGACCGGATCGCCATGATCCAGGATCATCGGCTCACGCACTGCTGCAGTATTGGTCGAGAAGCCAAAGCTTCTATTGGCAAAAAAGTTCATTTGTACGTCCCCATAGGCTGTTAACCTTTCATTAACGAAGCATAAATCGCCTCATTGGGGAAGAGTTTGCCCTTTGACGCGGGCCAGAGTTTGCCGCGATTGTGGCTTTTGCGCCTCACATGCGGCAGTGAGCTATGCGGCCGGAAGCAGGACGGGCGCAGGCTGCGACAGGCTGAGGCGGTATTTGCGTTCCTCAATCTCACGGGTCAGGCGAGTGGTCACCGGATCGCCATGATCAAGGATTTGAGGCTCTTGGCCAGTGGGCACTTTATGACGTTTGATGAAACGGATCATAGGGGTTTTCATGCGGTGTCCTCCATTATTTTTATAGTTTTCTCCTACCTGCATGAACCGGGCCGGAATGGTTTGTTTTATCAAATTTTGATGGAGCTTCGCTGAAGACCGCAGTGCCGTTTGGAAAGGCTTCTGCAACTGAATCTTAGAGTTTAACAGCTAGGCCCACCTCTGGATTTCAAACAAATAGCAATGGGGGCCAAGCGCCATGACATCGAACACAATGCAGTTTTCAGAAGTGCGCGTTGGCAAAAACGGGTCTTTCGGGCCGGCCCAGATTTTTATCAATCACATCGTTGCTGCAGCTGAAAATGGTCAGATGACCCAGCTGATCATGAGCGGCGGTACAGAGCTGATGCTCGCCATGCCGCTGGAAAAATTCATGCTGCGCCTGAAGCTCGATAATCCTGAGAGCTAAGCTTTGTTCGCTTACTCCTCGGCAAAGCAGGGCAGTACGCTCTGGTTGAAATACGGCTTCTGATCGACCCAGAACATATAGTCTACTTTCAGGAAATCCTTGGCGAAAGCGTGTAGCAGCGGGATGGCGGTTTTTGCGTCCTTGGCCGCCCCTTTACGATCTTTGAAGTGTTCGTCCGCGCCGGTTGAGCCGACATAGTTTCCATCCTGAACGGCTATTCCGAGCGGAGCTGTAAATTCGCCTTCGTGCATCATTGCGATGGGGTGGTTGAGCTGACCTCTGCGCTTATACATCAAATCGGGCGCGCCAAGGCCAACGCCTATTTCTTCTCCGGTTTCATAGAGGCTTCTGAGATAGCCCTTATCCTCCCAAGGTAGCCATTCGCCGGGCATGAAGTTGGCATATTGCATCGTGGTCGAAGTTGGGAAGGCGCTTTTCAGTACACGCATATTGGTCTGGATTGCCTCTGCATAAACGCTTGGGGAGAAGCCCGGGTCCAGCTCTTTAGACATCTCAATGGCGGTTTCTTGCAGGTTTATGCCTTCAATTTCACCGTCAAACTCTTCGCCCAGAGCGACCAGAAGCGCTGCAAACCGGGTCTGAACGTCGGGGTTCCAGCGTTTGGAAATCCAGCCAATGGTCTTTCCATTCGCCTTTGAGGGAACGACGCCGCCATCATAGGCTGGCTTGAGCAGATATTTAGGGACAGGCTTATACCTGGCTGAAAAAGACACATCCTGTAGCTGAATGAAGAGCTTTTTGCCGTGTGATTTGAGGTATTCAAGGTCGGATCGGATCACCGAGAAGTCATATTGACCTTCAGCTTTTTCCAGCTGTCGCCAAGCATACATAATCTGAGCGCCCTCAAACCGTTCGCTCTCTAAAAAGGCGTGACCCCGCATACGCTGGCGATCCCTAGTAAAGTAGACAAAATGCGAGATGTTATCGGCTACAATCGGACAGCTGGCTTCAAGGTAAGTTTTGTAAGCGTCCTTGTATTTATCGCCTGGGTTCTGCCAGTCTTCAGAGGACGCAGAGGGCGTAAACGGTATGGCTAGTATCATTATAAATATGAACCACAAGCCATAAGTACCACGCATGAAGCCACTCCAATTCATGATCTGAGATGTCGTCTCAGGCCTCTTTGGTGGCTCAATTTGGTCATTTCATGTCGGTTAGAAAGATAACCGTCTGAAACTTCTATATAAGGATCAAACATCCACCTCGGCCTCAAGCGCATTGGCTTGAATGAACTCGCGTCTTGGTTCGACGACGTCGCCCATGAGGCGGGAGAACATGTCGCCAGCTTCCATGGCGTCATCGACTTTAACCTGCAAAAGCGTGCGGGCATTGCTGTCGAGCGTAGTTTCCCAGAGCTGGTCAGCGTTCATTTCGCCAAGGCCCTTATACCGCTGAATTTTCAAGCCCTTACGGCCAGAGGCTAAGACCGCATCGAGCAGGCTGACTGGGCCAGTGACCTGGATTTCGCCAGACTTTTCATGGCGCAGCAGTGACGATTCAACATAGATCGGACGGATATTGGTTGCGAGACCATTGAGGCGCGCGGCGTCAGAACTGGCGAGCAATTGGCGGTCCAGAACAGCCTTTTCCTCAACCCCGCGCACTTCGCGCGACAGGATCAGATTACCGTCTTCGAACTTGCCAGCCCAATTATCTTCGCCTTCTTCAGCGATGATGTTGAGACGGGCCGCAGCGGCCTTGGCTTCGTCATCAGAAGCGCCCGGCGCCATCGCGCCCGCAATCGCGGCTTGTTCAACAATCTCACCGGGCGCGCGCAAGGATAGACGCCACAGCGCTTGCTTGAACTGCGCCGCAGAGCGGACCCGGTCGCGGAGGTCTTCACCCGCAATCTGGGTTCCATCGGCGAGGATCAAGGCTTCGCCATCGGTGCCTTCGTCGATCAGATAAGCGTTCAGCTCCTCATCATCTTTCAGATAGCGCTCAGAACGTCCACGCATCACTTTATAGAGCGGCGGTTGAGCGATGTAGAGATAACCTTTCTCGATCACTTCCGGCATTTGGCGATAGAAGAAGGTCAGCAAGAGGGTCCGAATGTGCGCGCCATCAACGTCAGCATCCGTCATGATGACGATCTTGTGGTAGCGCAGCTTCTCAATGTTGAACTCATCGCGCCCAATCCCAGCGCCAAGCGCCATGATCAGCGTGCCGACCTGATCAGAGGACAGCATTTTGTCGAAACGCGCACGTTCCACATTCAGGATCTTCCCGCGCAGAGGCAGGATGGCCTGATTGGAGCGGTCGCGGCCCTGTTTGGCAGAGCCGCCCGCGGAATCACCCTCCACGATGAAGATTTCAGACTTGGACGGGTCTTTTTCCTGACAATCGGCAAGCTTGCCGGGCAGGGAGGTGATATCCAGCGCGGTCTTGCGGCGGGTCAGTTCGCGCGCTTTACGCGCCGCTTCGCGGGCGGCCGCAGCCTCGACGATTTTCTGCATCACCATGACCGCTTCCTTGGGATGCTCTTCAAACCATTCCGATAGCTTCTCATTGACGAGGCTCTCGACCACCGGGCGGACCTCAGAAGAAACGAGCTTGTCTTTGGTTTGGCTGGAGAATTTCGGATCAGGCACTTTGACGGACAGGACGCAGGTCAGGCCCTCACGCGCATCATCGCCGGAAATATCGACTTTTTCTTTCTTCGCAATGCCTGTGGAGGCCGCGTACTTGTTGATGATCCGGGTCAGCGCACCGCGAAAGCCCGCCAAGTGCGTTCCGCCATCCCGCTGCGGGATATTATTGGTGAAACAGAGGACGTTCTCGTGATAGCTGTCCGTCCATTCCAGCGCGGCTTCAACCGTGATGCCGTCTTTCTCTCCTGTGACGAAAATCGTTTCCGGGATTAGGGCAGACTTGGTCGTGTTGAGGTGCTGAACGAAGGCGGCAACGCCGCCTGCATATTCAAGGATCGTCTCATAGGGCTCAGCTTCGCGTAGATCAGTAAAGCGGATGCGGACGCCAGAGTTCAGGAAGGCGAGTTCGCGCAGACGGTGTTCCAGCGTCTTGCGGTTATATTCGGTCATCGTAAACGTCGCTGACGACACCATGAAGCGCACGGCTGTGCCTGTGTAAGGACCTTCGCCGCTGCGATGAACCGGGCTGTCGCCAACCGTTTTCAGAGGGGCTTCTGTGCGGCCGCCATCAACAAAGCGAACATAATGCTCTTTGCCGTCGCGGTGGATGCGCAGATCAAGCCAATCCGACAGCGCATTCACAACCGAGACGCCAACGCCGTGCAGGCCGCCGGAGACCTTGTAGGAATTGTTGTCGAACTTCCCGCCCGCGTGCAGTTCGGTCATGATGACCTCAGCGGCGGAGCGGCCTTCGGTGGCGTGTTGGCCGACCGGAATACCGCGGCCATTATCGGTAATCTCAGCGCTGCCATCCGGGTGCAGTGTGACCGTCACCTCGTCAGCATGCCCAGCGAGTGCTTCGTCAATCGCGTTGTCGACAACCTCATAGATCATGTGGTGCAGACCGGAGCCGTCATCGGTGTCCCCGATATACATGCCCGGGCGCTTTCGGACGGCTTCAAGACCTTTCAGGACCTTGATCGAGTCTGCGCCGTACTCTGGATTATTTTCGGCCGCTTCTGACATGGGCTTTGCCCCTCTCGCGTGATTCGCTTATCGCCGTATTTTATAAGGGATTCCAGATCAAAAGGGAAATCCGTGGCTGGGTTTTGTTCGCCGTATAAAACGCATTAATTACAGTGTATTATAGGGTGTTTCTGTACTATGGTGATTTCCGGTTGTGCTGCCGTTGCGAGACATGGGTTAAAAGTGTCAGAAATGGAGCGTGCGCAAGCACTGGGAAAACAGAACCAGGGGGTCATAAATGGGTATTTTTAAGGTGTTCTTGGCCGTGCTGGTCATTGTGGCGGCTATCTTATGGGGCAGTTATCTCTGGGCGGGGTTTAGTCTCAAGTCTTATGGTCCGGCGGAGCAATCGCCGCATAGTGCAAACCTGACGCAAGTCTTGCCGGGCGGGATGATGTATTATCGTTGGGACGGGCCGGAAGATGGTCCTATCATTGTGATGGTGCATGGATTTTCGACGCCGCATTTCATCTATGAACAGAATGTTGAGGCGCTGAATGTAGCCGGGTTTCGCACGCTGCGATATGATCACTTTGGGCGCGGCTGGTCGGATCGTCCGCGACTGAAATATGACGTCGATTTTTATGATGCAACGCTACTTAGGCTCCTGGACAAGCTTGGTGTTGATGAACCTGTCGGACTGGTTGGTTTGTCTATGGGTGGCCCGATCACAGCGGAGTTTACAGCGCGCCATCCTGAGCGGGTTCGCAAACTCTTCCTGTTTGTGCCCGCAGGGCTGGATACAGCCGGCGCTGATACGTTTTCGGTAAAGCTGGTCAGAACACCCGTGATTGGCGATTGGGTCTGGCGGATGTTCGGCAAGGGTATCCTGCTCGGCAATCCGCAATATGACGAGAGCGTACTCGCGCCTGAAAACCGTCTGCAAGGCGATGTCACGGTGCAGATGGCATATCGCGGGTATCTTGAGGCGCTGCTTTCAACCCTGCGCCATATGCCGATGGCGGGGCGTGAAGAGACGTTTGAGCAGCTGTCCGCCACAGGCGTACCTGTCATGGCGGTCTATGGCGACGCCGATGCGACGGTTCTGGTGTCGAGCGCCGACAAGCTTCGCGCACTGGTTCCGTCAGCGGATGTGCGCGTAATGGAAGGCGGTGAGCATGGGCTGAACTATCAGCGCCACGAGGAGGCTAATCCAATGCTGGTTGAGTGGTTTGCAGACTAGACCTCGTCTTTGACCTCAACCCGCTGCGCGCGGTCTTCGAACGCTTCGAACAGAAACGCCTCAGTTCCGGTGAGCCAGGCCTGTCCGCCAATTTCTGTCAGCTCGTCAAACAAAGCGGCACGGCGGTCGCGGTCGAGATGTGCGGCGGCTTCGTCGAGCAGAATGAGCGGGCTGGGGCCATCTCCGTCATCCGAAAGTGCTCTGGCGCTGGCGAGGATGAGGCCGATGAGCAAAGCCTTTTGCTGGCCCGTGGAGGCCTCTCCAGCAGGCGCGCCTGTGGGGCGATGGATCACGGCAAGGTCAGTGCGATGTGGGCCGCTGAGTGTACGTCCTGCAGCCTGATCGCGGTAGCGGCCTTTGGCGAGGCTCTCGGCGATGAGGTCCATGACGTCAAACAGGCTGGCTTCCTCGATGGCGGCTTTTTCAGCCTCGCCCTCCAGAGTAAGGTCGCCTTTTGGAAAGAACCCGTCTGGGCGGTCATTGATCGCGGTTTGGAGAAGGGTCAGCACACGGGCGCGATTGGTGGCGATCATAGCACCCGCCTCGGCCATCCGGCCTTCAATCGCATCGGCCCAGGCCGGGTCAACACGGCCACGCTCGAGCAGCGCGTTGCGCTCTCGCATGGCTTTTTCATAGCGGCTGGAAACGCTGCCATGGCTTGGAATATGCGCCATGACCTGACGGTCAAAGAAGCGCCTTCGATCGGACGCGCCGCCCCTGAACACGCCGTCCATAGCGGGGGTGAGCCAGACAATGCGGATCAAATCAGCCAGATCGGTTGCGGTGGCCGGCGCGCCATCGCGGCGGATGGTGCGTTTGTTGCCTGTGGGGGTGGCTTCGAGGCCAACGCCGATCTTTTGGGTCTGATCCAGCGTGGCAGAGATCGCCCAGCCGCCCGGCGCGCCCCGGCGGGTCATATCTGGCAGCGCGGCCGCACGCAGGCCTCGGCCTGGACCAAGCTGACTGATCGCTTCGAGAATATTGGTCTTACCAGCCCCATTCGCGCCATACAGACAAACAGGCCGCGCATCGAGCTTTAAATCAAGGCTCGCATGGCTGCGAAAGTCGGTCAGGCGGAGACGGGTGAGGGCGGTCACTACACCCGCAGCGGCATCAGCACGTATTGGGCGCTCTCGTCGCCGGGGTCGAGAACGAGGGCAGGGCTGGCTGGATCATTGAACAGGAAGCGGGCATCTTCGGCCTCGATTTGCGCGGTCACGTCTAGCAGATATTTGGCGTTGAAGCCGATATCCATCTCGTCTTCGCTATAGTCGCACTCAACCTCTTCATGGCCTTGTCCGGTTTCGGAGCTGCTGACGGCGAGGGTCAGTTTGCCCTCTGAGAGCGACATTTTGATTGAGCGAGATCGTTCGGCTGAGACAGTCGCGACGCGGTCCACAGCCGCTTCGAACAGCTTATTGTCGATGATCAGAGCTTTGGTGTTCCCCTTCGGAATCACGCGGGCATAATCAGGGAAAGAGCCGTCAATCAGCTTGGAGGTGAGTTGCGCGCGGCCAGACTTGAAGACGATCTTGGTTTCGGAAACCGAGACAGAGACATCACTGTCCGCGCCATCAATCAGGCGGCGGGCTTCGCCAACCGCTTTGCGTGGTACGATAACGCCCTCGAGGCTTTCAGCGCCTTTTGGGGCATCAACTTCTGACAGCGCCAAGCGGTGGCCATCAGTCGCCACCGTGCGCAGTTTGACGCCCTTATCGGTTTCAGCGGCATGCAGGTAGACACCGTTCAGATAATAGCGTGTTTCCTCGGTCGAGATGGCAAACCGGGTCTTGTCGATGAGGCGGCGAAGGTCTGCGGCCTCAACTTCGAACGCAGTCGCATCCTCGTCCGGCACCATGGTCTGGAAGTCGCCCGCCGGAAGGGTTGGCAATGAGAATTTTGAGCGGCCAGAGCGAATTGCCAACTGGCGGTTTTCCGGGTTCAGTTCCAACTCAACATCAGCGCCAGATGGAAGCTTACGAACGACATCGAACAGCGTGCCTGCCGGGGCCGTCA
>CAZGVG010000089.1:0-9825 GCA_964528975.1 uncultured Hyphomonas sp. | reverse complement strand
CTACCCCCGCAACGCTCAACTTATCACAAAGTAGCGATCTAACCGAAGCTGCGGCGAACCTCTTCACGATGCTACGCAAATTGGATGAGACCAATAGCCAGATTGCCGTTGCCCCCATTCCAGAGAAAGGTCTGGGCGAAGCTATAAATGACCGCCTTACCCGCGCTGCGCAGCCTAAGGAGTAAGCCTATGACGCTCGATCCAGACTTCTTATCAGCAGCGCAATCTCTGCTTGGGAACAAAGGCTGGCGCATGGATAATGAGAGCCTTGAAGCCGCCGCTAGGCCTTGGCGCGGAACCTACCAAGGCCACACACCGTTTCTGGCGCTTCCAAACACAACTGAGAAAGTCTCACAGCTGGTCAAACTATGCTCGGACTACAATGTTGCGATAACTCCTCAAGGCGGCAATACCGGCCTTGTGGATGGTGGCACCCCACATGGTGAGATTACGATGTCTTTGCGGCGAATGACAGCACTGCGTAGCGTTGATCCATTCAATAATTCTCTGACCATTGAGGCTGGCGCAACACTCGTTGAGGCCCAAACGGCGGCGAACACAGCAGACCGCTTCTTTCCGCTAAGCCTAGGCTCAGAGGGCACAGCGACGATCGGAGGCTTGATCTCAACCAATGCTGGCGGCGTGGCTGTCCTGCGTTATGGGATGATGCGCGATTTAGTCCTCGGACTTGAGGTCGTATTGCCAAACGGCGCGATTTGGGACGGTCTCTCGGGTTTGCGCAAGAACAATACAGGGTATGATCTGAAACATCTGTTCGCGGGCGCGGAAGGCACCCTCGGCATTATTACAGCAGCGACGCTGAAGCTGTTTCCAAAAGTCGCTCGGGCAAGCGCCTGGATCAGCAGCAAAAGCGCTGAGGATGTCGTCGCTCTGCTCGCTCTGATCCGTAGCCATGCTGGCGACACTGTAACCAGTTTCGAGATCATTCCTGCGAATGGCATCGACATGGTGCGCGCTGAAATGCCAGACGTTCGCGATCCAAACCCCTCAGATCTGCCTTGGCGCGTCCTGTGCGAAGTCTCCATGGCGAGGGAAGCTCACGCGCGCGAAGTGCTTGAGGCGGCTCTTGCAGAGGCCTTTCAAGAGGGTCTTGCCGAAGATGCAGTCTTAGCCGAATCCTTGGCCCAAGCGCAGAGCTTTTGGACCATTCGGGAGAGCCTGCCTCTGTCAAAGCGCGCCTTTGGCACCTCAATCAACCATGATGTGGCTGTTCCAGTTTCTCGTATTCCAGAGTTTCTAAAAGCAACCGAAGCGGCGATCAACGAATCTGTGCCAAGTGCTGAAATTGTCGCCTTTGGACATGTCGGCGATGGCAATCTGCATTATTCGGCTTGCGAACCCAAAGATGCATCTGCGCCTGTTCTGGAGGATCACAAGAACGAGATCACCCGCATCGTGCACGCGCAGGCCATGGCATTTGGCGGGTCTATAAGCGCGGAACACGGGGTTGGACGCTTAAAACGCGATGAGTTAGACGCCATCAGGTCCCCCGCTGCAACCGCGGCCATGAAAGCCATCAAAGCAGCGCTTGATCCGAAGGGTTTGTTCAATCCAAACCGGGTCGTCAGAACTGATATCTAAGCGGCGCTTTCCTCGCGACGCTTGGCTTGCTCCGCATAGGCGTCGAGTTTTTCCAAAAGGTAATCAAGGTCTTCCTTAGGAATGGCTTGAAACTGCGTCAGGACACGCTCGATCATACGCATGCGAAAGCGTGCTTTATCATTTAGCTCGCCATCTAATTCGAGTTCGTGAAACACTTTCACCCCTGCTCGGAAAGCCGGGAGAAGTTTCCGGTGTAAGCCCGCTCGGTCAAAAATCGCCTGAAGTCCCAGTGGTCCGGCATCATGGATCATCAGCCAGACCCGGCTATGCGGCACACCAGAAAGTTCCGCTAGAGCATGCTCAACAAAGGGCATATGTCCAACACATAGCGCGCGCATAATAAGGGAATGCGTCAAACGCCCATTTAGATTCAACTGAGAGACAAACCGCGGCAAATCATTTGTGCGCCCAGCCTGCTCGACAAGATCAATCGTCGCTCGCTCACGCGCGCCAGCGGCAAGATCAATCGCCATCTGAGCCGGAAGTTCGTGTCGGTTGATCAACATGTCAAAAACCTGCCCTGAAACCAGTGACACCATCTTTTCGGCAATATGGACCGGGATGTGATCACGCAGGACCAAGTTCTCATGCAATTTTGGGTTGGCCGGGAACCGCGCAATCGTATGATCCAAGGCGCGCTCATTCAGCTCAGCACCGGGATTGCCAGAGATCGTCTCAACTGCTGTCTCAGACGCATGCTGACAGATCACCTCGGAAACAGCCCCTGAAATTGTACTGCGTGAAGCAATCGCGTTCTGTTTTGCGGCCGTCACAGCCAGCACCAGTTCGATCAAGTCTTCATCAGAGAAGACCGGCGAATTCTCAAGCACCGGCAAGGCAACGGACTCAACATCCTGCGCCAACTGCAAAGCCACTTTATGCGGTAAGCGCGGTGAGTTTCTTAGCGTGACGGCGAGCGTGCGACGCACCAGTTCGGCTGTATCTTCGGCTAGAATACCAATAATCTCGTCAGCATAAAGACGCTCATCGTCGGAGAGCACATCAATTGCAATGCGGCGGCACAAGCGGTGCGCGATAGTGGCGCGCTCTTCGGAGTTTTCGCCCTTCATAAGCCGGATAATATCCGTCTCGCTCAATTCCGGGCGCATCGTTTGTACAGTCATATCGCGGCGGTATCCCTTGTCCCCGAGTCAATTTCACCGACAATTGCAGAAAATCGGTTAATACAGCGTTTACTATCGCAATTTGGTGCGGTGCGAACTGAGATTGGAGAAAGCATGCTGGAGGGCATCAAAGTCGTTGAACACGCCACATATATGGCAGCGCCCGGAGCGGGCAGTATCTTGAGCGACTGGGGCGCGGATGTCATCAAGATTGAGCCACCCGGCGGGGACCCGATCCGTAACTTCTTCCGCACGATCGGGACGGATATTCAGGACAATCCGGTGTTTGATTTTGACAATCGCGGCAAGAAGTCCATCGTCTTGGACACGCGCACTGAGGAAGGCCAGGCCATATTGCGCAAGCTCGCTGGCGATGCTGACGTATTTCTGACCAATGTTCGCCCCGGCGGTCTTGGCCGAGCAGGCCTCGACTATGACAGCCTGAAAACGCTTAATCGCAAGCTCGTTTACTGCACGCTGACAGGCTATGGGCTTGAGGGCGAGGACGCAAATCGTCCAGGGTTTGATGTCGCCTCTTTCTGGTCGCGTGCCGGCGTTGCGAGCATAACAATTCCAAAAGGCCAGGAGCCTTTTGCGATCCGAACCGCCTTTGGTGACCACACAACAAGTATGGCAGCAGCGGCCGGGATCTGCGCCGCCCTGGTCAAGGCTGGCAAAACGGGTGAAGGGCAACTGGTTGAAGCCTCATTGCTGCGATCAGCGCTCTACGCGCTTGGATCAGATTTCGCGATCCAGCTTTTCTTTGGGCGGATCGGTTCAACCAAGTCACGACATGAGCAAATCCAACCGCTGATGAACTTCTTCAAAACCAAGGATGCAAGCTGGTTTTGCATTGTCTCACGGCAAGGAAACGTCGATTGGGCACCGCTCTGCCGCGTCATGGACCGCGCCGACCTGATCGAGGATGAGCGTTTCACGACCGCTAAAGGTCGGCGCGCCAACTCGCACGAGCTGGTTAGCTTGATGGACGCTGAGTTTGGGAAATACACTAAAGCTGAAGTGTCTGAACGGCTCGATGCGGAATCGATCGCTTGGGCGCCAGTGCAAACGCTGGCTGAAGTGGCGGCTGATCCACAAGTCAAAGCGGCAGGCGGAATTACGCAGGTGCCAAGCGCAAGCGGGGACGGCTCTACGTTTTCGTCGCCCGCATCGCCGATCCGGTTTCCTGGAACAGATGATGGCCCCAAGGGTCCATCACCGCGTGTAGGCCAGCATTCACGGGCTGTTCTGGATCAATTGGGATATACAGTCGGTGAGATTGATGGGCTATTTGAAAAGGGTGTGGTGACTTAAACCGGGGTCTATTGCGAAGTTGTACGATAAACCTCCGCCGCGAAACCATGCCCAATCCATGCCGAAGGTAGCAGAATCAGGGTCTGCAGACTTGCGGAAAACCCACGGGCAAGTGAGGTTTCCGTTGCGGCTGGAAGTAAGCTGACCACCCCACCAAGCAGTCCAATCGGCAAGACGATCAAAATCAGCATCGCTGGCGCGAGCAGCTTCAAATGCCCTTTGGTAAAACCCCAGGTCCGAAACACGTGCACTTTTGCGCGAGATGTTGTTGCGGCGGCAAAAGTCATGACCCGTATCGCATACCAGCACAGCCCAACAAGCGCGGTAGCCAGCAAAGCGTAGAGCAGCCAGATCGCGCCGCTTTCCCGCATCGCTTCGAGTGAACCTGTCACGTCGGTGGGGTCCCCCTCTGTTGGATCATAGCCCGATATTGCGATCAGGATGACACTGAACAGAGAGAAAAACAGGCTCAAGATGAAGAGGATAATGGCTGTTGCCGTTATCAAGAGCAGCCAAGCGAGCAAGAGTTGCCAAGCTGAAGCGCGGAGCGTGCCCTGCCTAGGCAGTATAACGCGATACATAGAAGCTGAGAAAAGACTGTGTGCATACAAAACAGCAAACGCGAATGCCGCAAACAAGCCATAGCCCAGGCCGCTTTCGGGCAAAACCTCAGCCGCCCAAACGAGATACCCGACTGCAAATGCAAACAGGATGGCATAAGGCAAAGACGGCACGACCATCTTGATCGCATTATCAAAGCTATTTTTGAGAAGGCTCGTCAGGTTTAAAGCTTGCGTCATTCGCCTCAAGTAAACGCGAAATACAGCAAGGCAAGCGACAGACTGACCATCGCGCCCCAAGTTAGCACGATCCCTATTTGACGAAACTGCATTGGCCCACGCGCCATGCCGATGGCATGCAATAGACGTCCAAGGGTGAACCCAATACCAAGCGCGTGAATTGCCCAAAGAGGCGCACTCAGGAAAGCCAGCGCGAGCAACCCAACCAGTGTCGCTGGGATATACTCGGATGCGTTGCCATGCACACGTATTGCTGTTGCAAGGCTATCAGAGCCGCCATCCCCGATTGAGATTTTGCCTTTGAAACGCCTTTGAACAACTCGGAAGGCCAGATAGACCATGATTAGCATATTTACGGCGATATAAACCGCCGCAACTTGTAACTCAGTCATGCCCAGCCTCCCGAATAAGGCCTAATTAGTCGTCACGCCGTGCATCTGGCAGACGATCATTAATATCATCGCGAATATCAAGGATCGTAACAATTAGGCCTGCAACAACACTTGCAACTACCCAGCTGCCAACAGCAAGAACGACAAAGGTCAGGCCCTGAGCCATTGTGCCTTCAATGCCGATCAAATCGGTCAGCATCGCCCCTTTCTGAGGCACAGCATTATAGTAAGCGAGCAAAAGCCCAATGATGATGGTCGCCAAGTAAGCGATATAAACCATCAAGCGGAAACTATTGATAATGAAGAATTTCATGACACCCTCTTTCTACTAAGAAAAACCCGGTCCACTCGTTCGAAGTAGGCCGGGTTGTTCAATACTCACTGTCAGGCAATATGCCTTACATTTCAATGCCGCAAGCGCCTGGAGCGCTCATCGCAAATTCCATGAATTGGGTCATTTGCTCTGGCTTCAGTTCAGCCATTTTTTCCATCATGAACGCTTCTTCGTTTTCAGCCTTGCTGGCTTCAACCATCAGATCGACCATGTCAGGATCAAGCTTCTCAACCATCTGTGTAGCCATGCACGCGCATTCTTCTTGCGTGTTATCGCCCTCTTCAACGCACATTTTTGTTAGCGTCGCTTCTTTACCGCCGGCACCGCCGCCGCAAGCCGCAAGGCCAATTGCAAACATGGATGCAAAGATAACCTTTTTCATTTGCGAACCCCTTTTCTTATTGTTTCGCATCGTCGACCGTTCCATGAATCCCAACGCAAGGCCAGAGGAAAACCGTTATTCGCGTCGTAAAAACCAATCAAGTCGCAAACGAGATTGGCCTGATTTCAAGAAGTCAGCTTTGACTTTGTCGCGGTCATACTCTGTTTTCAACCAAGCTTCGAAAGTCATCTCAGAGTGTTTTTGAGCTTCAAGGTAAGCTTCGAAAAAGGCATCCAGAAGTCCCGTTTTTCCCTCTCGTAGATGTAGGTATTTCTTCGAGAGTTGCTGAACCGCCACACGCACAGGCTGATTCTGGCGGAAAATCATATACAATACGCTCATCAGGCCAGCGCGATCTGCGCCGGATTTACAGTGCATGAGTGCCGGATAGGCGATGCGGTCAAACAGCGCTTTGGCTTCCAACACTTTTTCTACGGTTGGCGTATCACGTGAGTAGACCTGAAAATCGATGAGATCGATGCCGTGCGCAAGACAGGCTTCTTTCTCCAAGAGATAGTAGCCCTTTGTACTCGGCCCTCGAAGATTGAGGATCGTTTTGATCCCTCGCTCTGCGGCATGCTCGGCAATTTGTCTCGAATTAGGCTGATTTGAGCGCCACATCTCATCACTAATCTGATGCAGATTTTGAAAGTGCTCCCGCAGGAACCCATGATCCCCCAGAATTAGTTCGCGTTCAGCGCGCTTTCGCCCCGGAATAGATGAGATGTCGGCGGCGACATGTTTACGACGTTTCTTGTGACCCGGAAGTTTCATGTCGAGCGCGTTAGCCGACAGAGGCCTTTCCGGCAAGTCTAAGCCCCTATCGTTTACAGGTTTGGAAACCCTCCAGTAACCCTGTTGTCCTAGACTGTCGCCGTAACACGCTTTCCAGAGGGACATTTTATGCGTTTTTATTCTGCACTCCGTACCAGCTTGATCGGGCTCGCCTTTGTAGCAATTGCTGCGCCAGCGTCAGCCTTTGGCATTGGGCTGCAGCCGACCACTGTCGAAATGACGGTTGAGCCAGGGGAGCGCCAACGTCAGGTGATCAATCTTGGCAATGTCCACCAAGAGAAAACCATCTCGCTAACCCTCGGACTTGCGGATTGGAGCCTAGATGGGGATGGGCAAATCAAACTGAACCCGCCCGGTGAAACGGTCTCATCGGCGGCGGAATGGGTGCGTTTCAGCCCGGCTTTTGTCACGCTGAAACCTGGTGAGAGCGAGCAGGTCATTGTTGATATGGCGGCGCCGATCCGCGTTGATCGCGAAGGCGATTTTCGCTTTGCTCTGATTGCATCAACCCTCTTGCCAGAGGAACGCTCTGGACAATCCGGGGTTTGGAAGAAGTATCAGATCGCCAGCCTCTTCTATCTCACGATGGGAGAAGCCGAGAGCAAGCCGCAGATCAAGCAAGCTAGCCTGACCAAATCCCCGGAAGGTGAGCAAGCCATCGTCTTTGACCTTGCCAATACGGGTAACGCGCATGCGCGTCTGCGCGGCGAAGTAGAGATCACAGGTGATACTGGCGAGGCGATTAAGCAACCGATCAATAATCTTGTTGTACTGCATGAGGCCACGCGCAAGTACAAGCTGCCTTTGGCTCAGGACTTACCGGCGAACCCGCAGGTTAAAGTTGTGCTGGAAAATATCTTCGCCCCGCAAAATGCCAGCGGTGTTGCAATACTAGAGCCCTTCAAGTCAGAATTGACGGTTCAGGAAACAGCCCTTCAACCGGCTACGCAACCGATTGAGAATGAAGATACCTCGCTCGAATAAACTTCTGGGTTTGATGACCGGGTTGAGTTTGCTGGGCCTTTTTCCTCAGCAGGCTTCCGCATCATGGCTTGATTCAGACTTTTATTGCCGGACTTATGGCTGCGTCGTTGTGCATGATGGCTTCAGCTTTGATGTGTACGATAATTATGTCTTCACGACAGGGCGAACTGTCCCAGTAGGTGGCCGAATGATCTCGTGGACAGGCAATCCTTTCCAGGGCGCTGGCGGGGTTAACCCGGTGATTACAGGCAGTCGCACAGAAGGATTCCATACGGTTCCACTCGAAGATCAGGGCGTGACACTCGGTATTGATACCAATGCAGACGGCATTCCAGATCGCCTCCCGATTGACGCAAACAGTGACGGTTTTCTGGATGCTGGCGATGGCATGGCCGCGTTTAACCTTTCGGTTAGCGCAGACCTCGTTGCGGCGACGACCTCTGCACAGCGCAGCTTTTACCTAAGCTCCAGAACCGACTTCTATCTAACCGCAGAGGCGCGTCTGCTTGGGACGAATGACAGCCTCAACACGCCCAGCCAATTGAACAGTATCGGCTTTCAATACTCTGTCACACGCAACGGAAGCGATGATGGCATGAGCTACGGCGCAAATGCCAGGAATGGAAACTATATTCGTTCGCTTGGCTCTGTAGATTCCCTCGGCGATATTTACGCCTCGCCAACGCGAATTATGGAATTTCGAAATGCTATACGGCTGCGCGATGCCGTTGACCTGCCGTCGCAATCGGTTCGGTTCGATTATGTCTATGGATTTGAAAATTACGACATGTCTATGGGACAAGGTCACTTGCAGTATGAAATCGAGTTTGATTTCTACAATCGGTAGCCAAGCCCCTGAAGCAGGTTCGCTGTTTCAAACACCGGCAGCCCCATCACACCGGTATAGCTCCCGCTAATTTGACGAATATAAGCGCCGAACAACCCCTGAATGGCATAGCCCCCAGCTTTCCCAATGCCTTCACAGGACTTCAAATAAGCACCTATGTCTTCGGTGGATAAACGTTTCACAGTCACCCGCGTATCACTCAGCCGTTCTGCCACTTGCCCGTCGGGTCCCATCAAGCAAACGGATGTCAGCACATGATGCGCCCGCCCCGATAGCAGGCTCAGGCAATCTGCGACCTGCGCTTCGGTTTCAGCTTTGGGCAGAATCCGCCGTCCAAGGGCGACAACCGTATCGCCTGCCAATGTGAACTGACCGGACTGATGAACGACAGCGGCCTTTTCACGCCCCATACGCTCAGCATAGGGCCGCGGTAGCTCAGCCTTGAAGTGGTCTTCATTAATATCAGCCGGGCTAACCGCATCCGGCGTCACACCGATCTGGGAGAGTAAGCTCAACCGTCTTGGGCTTGCACTTGCAAGGACAAGCTTGGTCATAGGATTTTGAATGTGGCATTCGCCATTGCGACTGACTTGTTGTCACCGCGAATAATTGCCCGTGCGAAGCATATAGAGCCGCCAACTTTCACCGGCTCTGGGTCAATTTCCAACCAGTCTCCAAGCTTAGCACTTCCAACATAGTCAGTATGGAGGGAAATCGTGACCAAACCACCTTTGACCTCACGCCCAGCCTGCATGAGCGCCTGAGCGCAAGTCAAACCCATCGCATTGTCCGCTAGCGTGGCGATTAAGCCGCCATGCACCAACCCACGCGAATTACAGTGAGGTTCAGCCAGAACAAGGCCAATCTGCAATCGATCTTGAAGTTTTCGGGAGTAGATCGGTTCCCAGGGGTCTGTCAGTCCAGAGCGACGAAAATGCCGTTCAAAGCCATCAGGAACTGTCGCTTCAGCCAATATCGCGGCCTACTTGAAGCGGTAAGTAATCCGACCTTTGGTCAGATCATATGGGGTCATTTCAACGAGGACCTTGTCGCCCGTCAAAATCCGAATGCGGTTTTTACGCATTTTTCCAGCGGTATAGCCGATGATCTCATGATCATTTTCCAGCTTCACCCGGAAGGTCGCATTCGGCAATAGTTCAACAATAGTGCCGTTGAACTCAATGATTTCTTCTTTTGACATCCTGTCTCCATAAAAAACGACGCGCGATG
>CAZGVG010000088.1:0-10111 GCA_964528975.1 uncultured Hyphomonas sp. | reverse complement strand
GTAACGATCTCTATTACGAGATGCAGGACGCGAACGTGATCGACCTTGAAGGCGATAGTCGTGCTACCCTCGTATACGGTCAGATGAACGAGCCTCCAGGTGCGCGTGCGCGTGTGGCCCTGACGGGTCTGGCACAAGCTGAATATTTCCGTGACGAAGAAGGCAAAGACGTTCTGTTCTTTGTTGATAATATCTTCCGCTTCACACAAGCTGGTTCTGAGGTATCTGCGCTTCTGGGCCGTATCCCATCTGCTGTGGGCTATCAGCCGACACTGGCGACAGACATGGGTATGCTGCAAGAGCGGATTACAACCACAAACAAAGGCTCGATCACATCCGTGCAAGCGGTTTACGTGCCTGCGGATGACTTGACCGACCCAGCACCAGCGACATCGTTTGCTCACCTTGATGCGACAACGGTTCTGAACCGTGCGATCTCGGAAAAAGGCATCTATCCAGCGGTTGATCCACTCGATTCAACCAGCCGTATTCTCGATCCATTGGTTGTTGGTCAGGAACATTATGACGTTGCTCGCGGCGTTCAGGAAATCCTGCAAAAGTACAAAGAACTGCAAGACATTATCGCCATTCTCGGCATGGATGAGCTGTCAGAAGAAGATAAGCTGGCCGTGGCACGTGCCCGTAAAGTTGAGCGCTTCCTGTCACAGCCGTTTGATGTTGCGGAAGTCTTCACCGGTTCGCCGGGTGAGCAAGTTAAACTCGAAGACACAATCGCAGGCTTCAAAGGCCTTATCAACGGCGATTATGATCACCTGCCAGAGCAAGCCTTCTACATGGTCGGCTCTATGGACGACGCGAAGGCCAAAGCCGAAAAAATGCTGGCTGACGCCTAAAGACATAACGATTATTCTGGCCCGTTTAGGCGGGCCAGAAGACCAAGATGAAAGCACGCCCAATGGCTGACAAACTGCATTTCTCTCTCGTATCACCCGCCCGCGAACTTTTCTCTGGCGAGGTTGACCATGTGATTGCGCCGGGCACTGAGGGTGAGTTTGGCGTTCTGGTGAACCATGCGCCCTTCATGACGACGCTCAAGAATGGCGTCGTTCGTGTCCTGGATAATAACGCGACCACAATGCGCCTGTTCGTACGCGGCGGCTTTGCGGATGTTACGCCAGCAGGCCTCACCATCCTCGCCGAGGAAGCGGTTAATCTGGACAGTGTCTCAGCTGAGGGCGTTCAGAAAGACATGGATGCACTGCGCACCCAAATCCTGGCCGAAGGCAAGGAAAGCGGCAAGCATGAAGCGCTCGAGGAAGAATACTCCTACCTCGAAAGCCTCAAAGCCGCGCTTCTACACTAGCCCTACCCAAAAACCGTAATTGTCTGCCGTCCAATAAGGATCGGCTCACGCTTACTATTCCACAGCGTCATAGCTTGGCTATTATAGCCGTTCAACGCGGTATCAGCGGTATGCAGGGCGAAGAACCAGCCATCTTCTGTTGTAATGTCTTCGGTTAGAAACTCAGCCATCCACGTCATGGAGCTGATCGGTGCAGGCACTTTCAGCATAGACAGCGCAGCAGGCGGCGGCGCATCTGCGAGCGCCAGGACAGCCGTTGCACTCATGCGAAGCGCCTCTTCCTTATGGCGCATCCAAAGCCCAATAGAGCGCTTCTCGGACCCTGAAATTGGCGGATCACCCACCACGCCCTTCATATTGAAATTGTTCGTAAACCCGGGTCTTGGACCCTCACGAAAGAAAGAGGGGGCTTCATCAAAGGTCGGCACATCTGGCATCGGCAAATGCTGGAACTTCAAGGCGCTCTCACGTGCCTTTCCAAAGGCGAAGATACACTGGGAGGCGAAGCCATCCGCGTGACGCATATCGACACTGACAAAAGCTGTATTTTTGCCGCGCCGTAGCAAGGTTGGCTTCAGCGAAACGTCACCGCCGCTTGGCCCAACGAAAGCAACCTGCGCAGACCGTAATGGCAAGTCATCAACCAGCTCTCGCGCGGCTTCCAGACAGAGCGCCGCTGTCAGCCCGCCATAAGTCGTGCGACCCTGCATCCAGGTCGGCGGAATGGCGACGTGTAACATTCCGTCCGCGTCACGGCGAATACCGTGCAAAAGTTCCGTAAATGTCGTCATAACAGCTCCATTAAGTGATAGGGGTAAAGTAGCGCGTCCCAAACGGGAACCAAGCTTTCACGCCACGGCATCCAAATAGAAAAGCCCCCACCAGAGGCAGGGGCTTTCTTTGCATTTTCCAGAGAAAAGCTAGTGCTGGCTTTCCGGTGTTGTCACTTTCAGGCCGTTCAGGTCATCAGAAACGGTAATCTGGCATGATAGGCGCGAGGTCTCTGTCACGTTCTCGGCAAAGTCGAGCATGGATTGCTCCATGTCTTCCGGTTTGCCAACTTTCTCCATAAAGCCCGCATCGACATAAACGTGGCACGTCGCGCAAGCACAAGCGCCGCCGCAATCGGCATCAATACCGGGAATGGAATTCTTAATGGCTGCCTCCATCACGCTTTCGCCGTTTGTCGCCTCGATCGGGCGTTCGGTACCTTCGTGATCAACATAAATAATAGTCGCCATGGGTCTTTCGTCTCCTCAAGCGGCCGAAGCCGCAATCTCTTTCATGCTTGTGGATGTATCGCTTAAAGTCTCTGGTGCAAGGCAAGCGCCTGTCATTATGAGTTTTTTCGATGCCAGGAACTCTGGCGGGCTATTCACCGCGTCTACTGCGATCAGCTTGCCATTTCGCAAATAGAACACGGCAAACTTACGGCTCTCTGGATCGCCGCGAACGACATGCGTATCGTAATCCGTGCTGAGCCCGGCGATTTGAAGCTTCAGATCGTATTGATCAGACCAGAACCACGGGCAGTCTTCATTCGGGCGCGACTTACCCATAATCGCTGCAGCAGCGAGTTTGCCCTGCTCAATGGCGTTATGGACACTCTCAAGGCGTCCCTGACGACCATAATGAACCAGTGGTCTTGCAGCGCAATCGCCCGCTGCAAAGATACGCGGATCATTCGTCCGCGCATCGCGGTCGGTCAGAATACCATTCGAACACGCAATGCCTGCGTCTTCGGCCAGCTCTACATTTGGCAGAATACCAATCCCAACCAGCACAATGTCCGCAGCAATCTCGCTGCCGTCGCTGAGCATGGCGGCGCTGACAGCCTTATCTCCCTTTAGGGAAGCAAGCCGCGCGCCGGTGCGAATATCGACCCCTTGCGCGGTATGCTCTTTTTCAAAGAAGGCACTCATAGCGGGGCTCGTAACACGCGCTAGAACGCGGTCTGCCATTTCCAGAACAGTCACATCCAGACCCATCTGGCGTGCAACGGCCGCGGCTTCCAGGCCGATATAACCTGCCCCGACAATAACCAGCTTTTGCCCAGCGATCATCCGCGGGCGAATACGCTCGACATCCGCTAAATCCCTTAAGTCAAAAACACCGTCCAGATCAGCCCCGACCAGAGGTAGTTCACGGGGCCGCGATCCCGTCGCAATGATCAAAGCATCATAGGGCACCTTGCCACCAGGCTCGATCTGGACATGCCGCGTACTGCGATCGATACCGGTCGCGCGCGTCGATAGTGCAACATCAATATTCTGATCCTGATACCAGGCTTCAGGTTTGAAATAGAGCCGCTCTTCTGCCATCTCGCCTTTCATATAGGCTTTAGACAGAGGCGGACGCTGATAGGGCAGAGACGCCTCTTCGCCAATGAGCGTGATCTTCCCACCATAACCAAAAAGGCGCAGCGACGCGCAGGCTTGAGCTGCGGCCTGACCGCCCCCAATGATCACAGTATTTTCTGATGCAGAGAGATCCAAGACCGCCCAAGCCTCCTGTTTAGATAAATCATGACGCATGCGTCACTTTTTTGCAAGCCGTAACACCGCCGCAGCTTCCAGCGCTTTTCGCAAGCGCCTCGCTGTGTCACAAGCCCTTTATGATAAAAGATACCGATCCCCTCATCATGGCGATGCTGCACAGCCAGACGCGCGGCCTGAACAAGGGAGATCCAATCAGTCCGCCAATTGTCACAACGGCGAAGTATTTTCTTCCTGGTGCCCCGGACACGCCTTATGTTTATGGCCGGGACATCAACCCCACTGTTGAAGCAACCGAGGCGGCGCTGGCCGCTTTGGAGAACGCCAAAACCGTCGCTTTTCCTACGGGCATGGCCGCAATCACTGCCGGCTTAATGACCGCCGCAAAGCCCGGGGACAGCATTGTCGTGCCATCGGACGGATATTTCGTGACCCGCGCCCTGCTGGATGAGGCGCTTGGCGGTTTGGGATTAACGGTCGATACGCTGGCAACGACTGCGTTTGAAACCACTGAGCTCTCTGCTTATGACCTTGTATGGCTGGAAACGCCTTCCAATCCTGGCTTGGATCTCTGCGATATTGCTAAAGTCGCCGCTAAGCTGAAAGGCACGAAGACGAGGCTGGTTGTCGACAATACAACGCTCACGCCACTTTTACAGCGGCCTCTCGACCTTGGCGCCGACATGGTCGTCGCCTCGGACACAAAGGCTATGGCGGGTCATTCAGACGTCTTGTTCGGTCATATCGCGACACGGGACGATGACCTCTTTAACAAAGCTCTACGCTGGCGAAAGCTTTGTGGCTCTGTCGCTGATCCACACGCAGCCTTCCTCGTCCATCGGGGCATGATGACGCTTGAGCTACGCCTCTCGCGTATGTGCAGCAACGCCGAAGCCCTAAACGCTCTCCTAGCAAAAACCATTATCGGCGGATCATCTCTGCAAAGCATCAAATACCCAGGAATTGGCTTTGTTCTTGGCTTGACGTTCATAGATGCTGAAACCGCAGAGCGCTTCATCAATGACTGCCCGGCCATCTTCGCTTCGACCAGCTTTGGCGGGGTGCATACCAGCGCCGAGCGCCGGGCCCGCTGGGGCGATGATGTGCCTGAAGGCTATGTGCGCCTCTCCGTTGGGTGCGAGCCAGAAGCGGCGCTGCTCAACGCCATAGAGAAAACCCTTGCTGCGCTTTGATCTTCCCACACTTGAGGCAACCGCTGCGCTTGCTCAGCGCATTGCGACGCACCTGAAAGCAGGCGATGTGATCGCCCTGCATGGCGGTCTAGGCGTGGGTAAAACGACATTTGCCCGTGCGTTAATCTCGCAGCTTATGGGCGCAGAAACCGAAGTTCCCAGCCCAACCTATACGATCGTGCAGACCTATTCCGGTCCGCACTACCCGATCTACCATTTCGATCTCTATAGGCTCGAACACCCGGATGAAGTTCTAGAACTTGGGTGGGACGAAACACAGGATGGCGTCGCTTTAATTGAGTGGCCCCAGAATGCCGGAAGGAACCTGCCAAAGTGGCGGTTAGACCTCATCCTCAACCCGGTGCCAAAAACCCGCACGGCAACACTGGAACCTCAGGGCGAAGACTGGCAAACACGCTTGCATGGATTTTGAAGCTCATCGCGATTCGCAGATCAATGACTTCCTGACAGCAGCAGGCTGGGCAGATGCCACGCTAAATTGGCTCAGTCAGGATGCCTCAAGCCGGCGCTATGCCAGATTGAGACGCGGCGCTGAAACTGCGCTCTTGATGGACGCCCCGCGCGTGGAAGATGAACCCTGCGCACCGAACATGACCGAAAATGAGCGCGTGGCAGCAGGCTGGAACGCTATGACGCGAGGTGCGGCGAGCCGGGTCGATGCCTTCGTCGCCATTGCCGATTACCTTTGCGAAGATGGCCTGTCAGCTCCGAAGATTATCGCCGCCGATACAGACCAAGGGTTCGCCCTTATCGAAGACTTTGGGGAAGGCTTGGAATTCGCCCGCCTGATTGAACACGACCCTGGTCTCGAGGTGCCTCTCTACACCGCAGCGGCTGACGTCATGGCACATCTCCACCGCAAACCTGCGCCAGCAGAAATCCAAGGTTGGCCCATCCTCGATTATGATACCCTGGCTTTGAAAGCCAATGTCGATCTATTTGCGGCATGGCTGCCTCAGTATGATGAGCGCTTCACAATGACCCCAGCGATTTATACAGAATGGGAGAAGATCAGAGATGAGCTGATCACGCTGGCAATAGCCCTGCCCCGCAATTTCATCCTGAAAGATTTCCATGCCGAGAACCTGCTCTGGCTGCCAGAGCGGGATGGCCTCGCCAAAGTTGGCTTGCTGGATTTCCAAGACGCCATCAATGGCTGGGACGCTTGGGAAATAGTGATGCTTATTCAGGATGCCCGCCGCCCCGTCTCTGCGGAGGCCAAGCAGGCTGTGCTGCAACGCTATCTTGATCTGACGGGTAAGGAGGAAGCCCCGCTCCTCTCGCGGATTGCAATTACTGGAACCCTAAACGCCCTGCGCATAACAGGGCTTTTTGCCCGCCTGCCCGTGCGAGATGGAAAAATGCGCTACAAAGCCTTCATGCCGCGACAACAGATGTTACTCGCTGAGAACCTTCGCCATCCTGCAACCGCAAGTATGGCCGCATTTGTGCGACAGCACGCGCCTTTCATCTTTGAGGCTGAGGCATGATAGAAATGCCGCACACCGCTATGGTCCTCGCCGCTGGTCTTGGTACACGCATGCGGCCGCTGACCGACGCGACAGCAAAGCCGCTCCTCAAAGTCGCTGGTCGGACCATGCTAGATAGACTGCTCGACAATCTAGTCGCATCAGGCGTCAAACGCGCGGTGGTCAATGTTCACTGGTGCGCTGAGAAGATCGAAACTCACCTCAAAACTCGCCAAGACATTGAGGTCATAATCTCCGACGAGCGTAATCAGGTTCTGGAAACCGGGGGCGGATTGGCCAAGGCAAGACCGCTACTGGGCGATGATCCAATCTTTGTTGTGAATACAGATGCCTTCTGGGAGCCGTCTGGCGCTACCCCCCTCAAAGACCTCGCAAATGGCTTCAACCCGGACCTGTCCGATGAGCTTCTTCTGCTCGCAGATACCAAACGCTGCCTTGGTTTTCCGGGGGCTGGCGATTTCTTTCTGTCAGACACAGATATACTGACCCGGCGCGGCGATGCCGCAAGCGCGCCATGGGCTTATGCGGGCGTGCGAATACTCAAACCCCAGCTTTATGACGGCATGCCGATCGAGCCTTTCTCGGCCAATCGGATCTGGAATGACTTACTTCCCAAAGGCCGACTTCACGGCGTCAAACTAAATCGCTTCTGGCTGCATGTCGGCACGCCTCAGTCGCTTAAGGATGCTGAGTTCTGGCTGCGGTGTCACGGCGCATGAGTGACCTCTTTGCGTCCTGCGCACCGCGGATTTACTCTATTCCGCCAGGTGCCAACTTTCTTGAAGAGCTGGCCACTGTTCTCGCCGACACCCTTGATCTGAAGAACAATCCGGAAGCGCTGGCTGATACGCTAATTTATGTTCCAAACAGACGTTCAGAACGCGCGCTTGCTTTTGCGCTGCACAGGGTAAGTCCGCATCAAGCTTGTCTCCTGCCGGACATCCGGGCCTTGGGCGATCTTGAAACCGACGACCCACCACCAAGCGCGGAAACAGCGCTGGCTGACCTCCCGCCGATCTTGTCGCCTGCGGGGCGAATTGGCGGGCTGACCCGGCTCGTGCTTCAATATTATGAGAGTAATGACACCTCAATCCCGGCCGCCTCAGCGCTTTCCGCAGCCAGAGAGCTCGCCCGACTGTTAGATCAGGCCGCGCTCTCTGGCGATGTGGATTGGGGTAAGCTTGAAGACCTTGTCGCTGACCAGCAGCTGCAAAAGCACTGGGATCAGTCCGTCAAATTCCTGAGAATCATAACCGACCTCTGGCCCGCCAAGCTAGACGAAGCGACCGCTATGGACCCGTACGCCCGGCGCTATGCAGCTGCCGAAGCCATGGCGCAGGAATGGCAAACCTCGCCGCCGCAAACCCCTGTCATCATCGCCGGATCAACCGGTGCAACCCCGGCGAGCCGCCTTCTGATGCAAGCTGCAACACAACTCCCCAAAGGCCTTATCATCCTACCCGGCCTTGACCGGGATGTTCCCGAAAATGTTTGGGAGGAAGTCGCTGAGACGCCCTCGCATCCGCAGTTCACACTTGCGCGCACTCTGAAATCCCTAGGCCAGCTCCCTCACAATATTCAGGACTGGCCCAGCATTGCGGCCACCGCCAAGCGCACCGCGCGCCGCCGCCTGATCCATGAAGCCCTCGCCCCAGCACAAAACACCGCAGATTGGACCGAGCGCCTGATTGAGATGTCGCCCGATAGAACCCCTGAGACCTTCGTTGAAAGCGCGCTTGAAGGGCTCTCTTTGATCGACGCGGGCGATGATCATGATGAAGCCATGCTCGCTGCTTTGATGCTCCGAGAAACGCTGGAAACCCCGGACCAGACAGCAGCGCTTGTGACACCAGATGCAGGTCTCGCCCGGCATATCAGCGCCTTGCTGAAACAGTGGAACATTGATGTCCCGCCTTCTTCTGGCCTCCCGCTCAGCCAAACGCCTGCGGGTAGCCTCATTCTCCTTGTCGCCGACTGGCTGACCGACCCATCCCATCCTGTGAAACTCATGGCCGTTCTGGGCCACCCCTACACGCGGTTTGATCAGAAAACGGTCGCGACCCTTGATCGTTTCTTCTTACGAGGACCCCGACTTTGGCATGACTGGGAAAGCCTGGAGCAGCATCTGCAGAACATGAGCGATCCAGAGCGCCGCACGCGCGCAACCTATTCCGACAATGATATTGAGATCGCAAACGCTCTCTTGACCAAACTGGGTACAATACTCTCATCAGAATCCAAAGTTGCCCCCCCCATAGAGGGCGCACCCTGGTTCACCCATATCTCTGGGGTCGCCACCGAACTTTGCGATGCACCCGCGCCCTGGTTTGGTGAGGACGGCGCGGCGCTCTCAAATCTGATCCGGCATTTGGTCGAACTTTCAGAACCGATTGGTGCGCAGCCTGTTCAAATCTGGAATGAGCTTCTCTCTGCTGAGGCTCTTCTGGTAAATGTTGCTATAGGAGCCGCGCATCCAAGGCTTGCCATCTGGGGACCGCTCGAAGCGCGTCTGCAAACAGCTGATCGGATTATCCTTTGCGGTCTGAACGAAGGCATCTGGCCGGCTCAACCCGCAGCAGACGCATTCTTGCCCCGCATTTTTCGCAAAGAAATCGGCCTTGCAGACCCTGATGAACGGATCGGGCTTTCCGCGCATGACTTTGCACAGCTAGCCGCCGTTCCAGACGTCACGCTTTTATTTAGCCAGCGCCGCGATGATAAACCGGCCATTGCCTCACGCTGGATTTGGCGTCTGCGAACTTTGACCCGCGGCGCACTACAAAATGATGCAGAAAGAGCGCTCGCCCCTTCGCCGGACCGCGATCCAAAGGCTTGGCTGACCGCGCTTCAGAACCCAGCACGAATCCCTAAGTCATCCAGCGCCGAACCGCGTCCTACCCCACCTTTATCGGCACGCCCGAAAGGCCTGTCGGTGACGCGCATTGAGCAGCTTGTCCGTGATCCATACGCAATTTACGCCCAATATATCCTCGGCCTTTACCCACTCGATCCGCTTAATCTCCCTGCCGATGTACGGGTGCGCGGCACAGCCATTCACAAAGCTCTGGAACTGTTCGAGGACGAGGCGCAGGACAAATCTCCAGCCGCTCTGCTTGAACTTCTGGAAACTGTTCTGCTTGAGGGCGGCGAAGGTGAAGCTGACCTGATTAGCCTGCGTGCGCGGCGGCTTGAGGTCTGCGAAGAATACACCGACTGGCGCGCTGCGCATAAGGACAGGATCGAAGGCAAGCCCATCCTTGAGGAACGCGGCTCTATTACTATCCCCATAGGCAGCGAGACCTTTACCCTTTCTGGCACGGCTGACCGCATAGAAAAGCGCGTCGGCGGCAAGGCGGCTATCCTGGACTTCAAGTCCGGAAAACCGCCCAGCGAGAAGCAAGTTCGCTCAGGCCTGATGCCGCAAATGCCCCTGCAAGGCCTGATCGCGCGTGAAGGGGGGTATGAAGGTCTGGGGAAAGCAGGAATTGAAGCCCTGACCTATGTGCAATTCGGGACGCAGTTTGATATTTGTGAGATCGGCGCTGGCAGTAGTCGAACCCGGCTGGCTGAAATGCCTGTCGAGGATAT
>CAZGVG010000087.1:1487-10136 GCA_964528975.1 uncultured Hyphomonas sp. | reverse complement strand
CTGGCCAGCAACAAACACCGTGCCGTTTAGGGCCCCGGCGGTCGAGATCATTGCGCCAACAGCGATGAGGCCCGGCCCCCAACTGCCCAGTGTGCGCGCTGCATCGGAGAAGGGACTGGTTGATGTTTCCAGAGTTTCGGCGGGCACAAGCAGCATTACAGCAATGGTTGAAGCGATATAGACGAAAGCCACAGTCAGCGTTCCAAAAACAATGGCGCGGGGAACCGTGCGCTCTGGATCTTTGACCTTGCCAGCTGAAATAGTTCCTGCCTCAAGGCCTGAAAAGGCCCACATGGTCAGCAAGGCCGTGGCAGCCAGAACGGAGAACAATGACCCTTCATTAGGATGGGTCTCCGGTAGGTTTGTTGTGTCGCCAGACACTGTCGCCAGCCCAATGATGATGAAGAGCGGGATCAGTTTCAGGATCGTCATTGCCAGCTGTACAAAGCCCGCTTCGCGCACGCCTTTCATATTGATCAGTGTCATCGTCCAGATCAAAGCCAGAGCGACCCCAGCCTGCCAGAGAGGATTGTTGTTGAGGGCAGGGATGAACACGCCGAGATAACCTGCAAACGCAATTGCCATAGCCGGCATCGCGATCCAATAGGCCGACCAATAGCCCCAACCGACCAGAAACCCTGGAAGGTTCCCAAAGGCGTCCTGTGCATAGGCATAGACCCCGCCTGAGCGTGTGGTCCGGCTTGCGAGCCGTGCGACAATGAGAGCCAGGCAAATGGACCCCGCGCCGGTGAGGGCCCAACCCGAAAATCCAATCAAGCCATAAGGTGCGAGGACAGATGGCAGCAAGAAGATGCCTGAGCCGATCATGATCCCAACGGTCAGCGACCAGCAGGTCCAGAAGCCAAGGGGCTTGTCTGCGGTCACGCTCTTCTTGCTCACGCAGTGAACCCTTTAGCGGCGTATGCGTCACGCAGCAAATTTTGGTAGTGCCAAACCCCCGCTTCTCGGGATGGGGAGAGACGCCCTGGTTTATAAACGCCAGAGGTCAGACCCTTTTGAACATGCTCGCAAATCGTGCGGTCTTCTTCCTGAACCAGGTCAGAGAATTTCAGGTCTTCCTCAGCCCGCGCTTCCGCGCCGGGGGCGTAATAGAAATCGAACTCGACTATGCAGGTGTCCAGCCCTGTCGGGACGACGCGATTGGTCTGCAAACGGCCCGGCATGATGTTGAGCATTGTATTGGGATAGACAAAGAAATAGAGGCCTTCGCCCGCACCATAGGGCCCGGATTCTTCGACTGGGGATCGTTGCAGTGACCAATAGGGACCAAGCTCGGTCTTATAGTCCCCATAATCGACCAGCTGGGTCAGGCCGGGATGGACGAAGGGCAGGTGATAGCCTTCCAGGAAATTATCGACATAGATTTTCCAATTGGCCTTCACCTCATAACGGATAGAGGTGTGGTGGACGAGATTTGAGAGCGCCGACTCGCCCGCTATGTCGATGATTCCACCATATAGGGTCTCAAAGTCAGGACCTTTACCGATGCGCGCCATTATGAGGCCATTCCACTCCATCGCATCAATCGGCGTCAGGCGGATACTTGCACGGTCAAAGTCTTCGGCATCCTGCATTTCTGGGGCGATCTTGAGCTGGCCTTCAAAGTCATAGGCCCAGCCATGATAGCCGCAGCGCAGACGTTTCAGACCTTGCTGGTCACAGGTCGCAATCGGACCCGCTCGGTGCGGGCAGATATTGTAAAAGCCATTCAGCTTTCCTTCGCTTGCGCGCACGATAACAATCGGAACGCCTGCGATCTCACGCGCGATGACGTCACCTGTATTGGCAACAGCGCTGGACGGCGCGACAACTTGCCAGCAAGGGCCAACAATTTCCTGCATTTCGAAATCATAAATATCGCGGCGCGTATAGAAAGATGGGTCCAGTGCGGACGCGGCAGGCAAGGGTATATGGTGGCGGGTCATGATTCTGGTTTTGCTTGAAAAGACAGGCGGCTGCAACCGGGCCGCGGCGAATGCCGCCGGGTTTTCACAGGTCGATGCCTCAAGGTCATTCTTGCCGGGCTGAGAGCCGCCCGCTACCTAAGTCGAATGACGACCAAGACAGGCTATGAGCCGCTCACCTCAATTGATGCGATTACTGCAGGGCTTGGCTCTGTGGGATATATCTCAACCCGTGAAATCTCGACGGCGATCTATCTCGCGCATAATTTGCGCAAGCCGATCCTGATCGAGGGACCCGCAGGGGTGGGTAAGACCGATCTCGCCGCCTCTATGGCGCGGTTCCTTGAGGTCGAACTGACCCGACTGCAATGCTATGAAGGGCTTGATGAAGGTAAGGCGCTGTATGAGTGGAAGTATGGCAAACAGCTCCTCTACACTCAACTTTTGAAGGAAAAACTGGGTGAGGTCATGGACGGCGCCGCGAGCCTGAACGCAGCGTTTGATAAGCTTAATTCGTTTGAAGACCTGTTTTACTCAAAGACCTTTCTTGAGCCGCGCCCGCTCTTGACAGCAATGCAACAGGATAAGGGGTCTGTGCTGCTGATTGATGAAATCGACAAGTCCGACGAAGAATTCGAAGCCTTCTTGCTGGAGGTACTGTCTGATTATCAAGTGACCGTGCCTGAGATCGGCACGATCCGCGCGAATGTACCGCCCTTGGTGATCCTGACCTCGAACAATATTCGCGAGCTTGGGGATGCTTTGAAACGGCGCTGTTTGCATCTGCACATCAGTTTCCCAGAGGCTGAGCGTGAGCGAGCGATTGTCCGGGCGCGGGTGCCAGATGTGTCTGATGCGTTGCTTTCCCAACTGGTCGATTTTGTTCAGGGCCTGCGAGATTTGGATATTCGCAAACGTCCTTCAATTTCGGAGACAGTGGATTGGGCGCGTACGCTTTTGCTCATGCACGCCAATGAGTTGGACGAAGATCTCGTTCGCTCAACGCTGAACGTATTGTTGAAGCATGAAAGCGATATTCAGGCCGTTGATAAGGATGTGCGGACACTGACGCGGTCTGTGGCCGCGGGCTAGGATGGCCGAGCAGGTTCTCACCGATTTTATCCGGGCGCTCCGCTCTGCCGAAGTGCGCGTATCAACGGGCGAGGCGATTGATGCGGCTGAGACGGTAAAGCTTATTGGCTATGCGGATCGGGCGTTGCTGCAAAATTCGCTGCGCTGTGTGCTGGCCAAGTCACCCGCTGAAAAAGAGGCACATGACCGGCTTTTCGATCTCTATTTTTCACGCAAGCCGCTGCCGCAGAGTCAAACCAGTGAGCCAAAGAGAGACCAAGAGAGCGCAGATGCCGAACGGCCCGATGATTTGATGTCGCTTCTTGAGTCTGCGGATGAGGCGCAGATTGCGATGGCGATGGAACGCGCTGGGCAAGAGGCTGGGCTCGCCGATATTCGTTTCTCAACCCAAGTTTCGTACTATGCCCAACAGATGATGAAATCGCTCGGTCTGGAACGGCTTGAGCGCGAAATGATGGATGCCTTCCGTGAACGCAGCGAGGAGGGCACTGCGCGGGCTGAAGATCTGATTGAAGGGCGCAAAGAGATGTTTGGCCGGGTGCGGGAACATGCCCAGCAAGCCTTTGAGACATTCGGGGCCGGGGCGACCCAGACCTTTCGCGAGGACTTTCTGGCTGATACCGCCATTACAGCTCTGGATGTGCGCGATCTGGAGCGGATGCGGGTTCTGGTGCAGAAGATTGCCAAACGCCTTGCGAGCAAACATTCCCGGCGCCGCCGCAAGAAAAACCGGGGTCAGCTGGATGTGCGCAAGACCTTGCGTGCCAATGCTGGATTTGATGGCGTACCGTTTGATCTGGCTTGGAAACAGACAAAGCGGGATAAGCCAAAAATCGTTGCTGTCTGCGATGTCTCGGGATCGGTGGCGCGCGTTGTGCGGTTCTTCCTGATGCTGCTCTATAGCTTGAAAGAGACTGTGCCTGACATTGAATCCTTTGCTTTTTCTGGGCGTCTGGAAAGCATAGATGAAACACTTGAGGGCGAGGATTTCGCCGCCGCGATGGATATGATCATCAATAAGATTGGGATGAGTTCCACCGATTATGGCCAGTCTCTTTCAGACTTGCGAATGTCCCATTGGGATGCTCTGGACCGCCGCACGACGCTGATCATGCTTGGAGACGGGCGGTCCAATCACGGCGATCCGCGCATAGACTTGTTTCAGGAAGCAGCGGCGCGTGTGAAACGAACGATCTGGCTAAGCCCGGAAGGTCCGAGCCAATGGGGCAGCGGGGACAGCGAAATGCTGCGCTACAAGCCCTATTGTAATTCCATGGTCCATGTCACCACGATTAAGGATCTGGAGCGCGAGCTGGATGAGGCATTGTCGCGCTATAATTAAGCGAGCAGGCCGGCAATCCGGTCGCCAAGAAGCCGGCCTTCTTGAGTGAGGCATAGGCGGCCTTCGGCAAGTATGGCCTGACCATTTTCGGCGAGGGAAGTAAGGGCGCTTGGGGCTGGCGCATGCCCAAACAGGTCCTCATATCGCTTTAGGTCAAGGCCTTTAACCGGCCTAAGCCCCATCGCCAAAAACTCACGTGCGGTGTCGGTAGAGGATAAGATTGTTTCCGTTGGAGCGCTTGCGGCTATATAGTCTGCGGGACGACGTGCAGCTTCTGTGGCGATGCGTTGATCGCCAATCGTGAGCCGTCCATGCGCGCCAGGGCCGACGCCAACCCAGTCGCCGCTATTCCAGTATATATGGTTATGGACAGACTCATGCTCCGGGTCCCAGGCATGGTTGGAAACTTCATAAGCTGGACTGTTATAAGCGTTGCACATGTCTTGTGTGAGATCATAAAAGTCGGCTTGCTCGTCACCGTCTTTCGGGATGAGCGTGCCGCGCTCAACCTGTTTACCAAACGCGGTACGTTGTTCGATGGTCAACTCATAGAGTGAGAGATGCCCTGAGCTGAGCTGCAACGCGATTTGCAGCTCCTCTTCCCAGCCTTTCAGGCTTTGACCGGGCCATGCATAAATCATATCGACAGAGACAAAATCAAAATGCTGGGGCGCGTAGCAAAGCGCGGCATATGCCTCAGTGCCGGAATGGTCGCGTCCGAGAAGCCTCAAGCCGTTAAAGTCAAAGGATTGCGCACCAATTGAGAGGCGGTTGACGCCTGCGTGTTTCCAGTCCCTCAGAACATCATGATCACTTGCATTATTGGGATTGGCTTCCAGCGTGATTTCAGCGCCAGATTTAAGTCCAAAAGTCTGGCTGGCGGTTTCAATAATTTTGCCAATATCGCCTGCGCTCATGAGGGAGGGCGTTCCGCCGCCCAGAAAAATCGAGTCGAGCATAGGGTGCTCAGGCAATCTTTTTCTGTGAGCGCGCAAATCGGCGCAAATCGCATCGATCAGAGGTGTGCCGTCACGGTTCTTGGCGGTGTAGACATTGAAATCGCAATACGGGCAAATGCGCGCGCAATAGGGCCAATGAACGTATAGGCCAAATCCGTATTGAGGCCCAACCGCCAGCACTAGAGCAGCGCCGCTTTCAGCTTTTCAAAGGCAATCGCGCGGTGGCTCATCGCGTGCTTCTTTTCAGGCGGCAGTTCAGCGAACGTGATGTCATAGCCATGAGGGACAAATACCGGGTCATAGCCAAAGCCCATTTCACCGCGCGGCGGCCAGGTCAGCGTGCCATACGCCTCGCCGCGAAATGTTTCTTCGCGCCCATCTGGCCAGACAACGGCAAGGCAGCTGACAAAGTTGGCGCTGCGGTCGGTTGCGCCAATGGCTTGCAGTTCGCGTTCGACTTTATCCATGGCTTTGTAGAAATCACGAGGCTCACCAGCCCAGATGGCGGTGTGGATGCCCGGCATGCCGCCAAGGGCTGTCACCTCAAGTCCGCTATCATCGGCCAGGGCAGGCGAGCCCGTAGCTTCGCAGGCGGCGCGGGCTTTTAACAGGGCATTGCCCTCGAATGTGAACTCGGTTTCTACCGGCTCATCCAGATCAAGGTCGCGTGCGGAGACGACATCAAAGCCCAAAGGCTCGAAAAGGTCTTTCAGTTCAACCACTTTGCCCTTGTTATGCGTCGCGGCGACAAGACGACCCGGTTGTAACTTACCTGTCATAAATATGGCTCCGTTCTTGCTTTCTTACCAAATCACCTTATCGTTTAACGGTAAGTTGACGGCTTTGTGCCATGCTACACACGTAGCGAATTGATTAAAGGACGACACGTATACATGTCTGCTTCCCGCAAGAATTCAATGGCGGCTGTTCTGTCAACGGTTGTGACGGCAATTTTCTGGCTAGCCATTATTTTGGGTGGCTTCCTGTTCATCATCCTGAGCATTGGGCTGGTTGGCAGTTTGAATGGCGGCGCGATAAAGCTACCATATATTGAGGCTGTTGCGGACGGAGTTCCAGTTGGGCAGCTCGTTGCGGCGCTGATCAGCCTTGTCGTGTTTGCCACCGGTATTGCTTATGTCTGCGCGCAATTACGGTCGATCCTGAGAACGCTGGCGGAAGGCGATCCATTTGTCCCGGAAAATGCGCCGCGCCTGACGCATATTGCCGTCGCGCTTGGCCTGATCGAGCTGGTTCGTAATATCGCGGTTTTGATTACCAGTGCCACACTCGATCTTGGTGATGGCTATGAGGCGACAATTCGCTTGAATGCGGCGGTATGGGGCGCGGTGATCGTGGTTCTGATCCTGGCGCAAGTCTTCAAAGAGGGCACCCGCCTTCGCGAAGAAGAAAAAATGACGATTTAGGAGGGCCGAGAGATGTCTATTCGTGTGACCCTCGACCGGGTTTTACTTGAAAAAAGAATGTCTCTGACAGAATTGTCAGAGCGCGTCGGTGTGACCCTTGCCAACCTATCCATCCTGAAAACTGGCAAGGCCAAAGCTGTACGGTTTTCAACCCTTGAAGCCCTCTGCCGGGAACTTGAATGCCAGCCGGGCGACATATTGGTTTTTGAAGGCAGCGAAGCTGACAAGAAGGCCAAAAGCGAAGCGGCTTAGGCTTTCAGTACAGCAAGGAAACGGTCCAAAGCTTCCGCTGCAAACCGCCGCATATTCGTTTCACGATCAGTCAGTCCGGTTTCGAGTGTGTAGGCATAGTCTTGCTGCTCCTTGCTGACCCCTATGCAAGTGTGACCAGCAGAGTCGCCATAACCGTTTCCTGTTGGGCCTGCTGCGCCTGTTTCACAGAGCCCCCATGTCGCAGTCAGCTTTGTGCGGATCGTTTGCGCCATGAGACGCGCGTAAGGCTCTGTTGAGGACCGCATATCGCCAAGATCCTCGCGGCTTAATCCCATCAGTCCTTTGAATGCTTGCGGGGTGTAGATGACACCGCCGCCGCGATAGAAGGTCGAAGCCCCCGGCATTGCCAGAAGCGCCGCCGATATAAGTCCACCCGAGGAAGACTCTGAAATCGCGACGCTCTCGCCGCGCGATTTTAAGAGGGTGCCAATCTCAGCAGCAACTGGCAACAGGTTCTGCATCGCTTACCAACCCAAGGCGGTTTTTTGCGCTGCGAAAAGTTCGCTGCAGCCTTTTTCTGCGAGGCGCATCATTTCATCCAGCTCTGTGCGCGTGATTGGGCGCTCCTCACCTGTGCCCTGTACCTCGATAAAGCCGCCATCAGAACTCATCACGACATTCATATCCGCTTCGCCTTTGGAGTCTTCTGGATAGTCAACGTCCAGAACGGGTGTGTCCTGGAACAGGCCGACTGAGATCGCTGCTGCTTGTTTAAGGATCGGATCATTGGTGATCACGCCCTCGTCTTTGAGATAGCGGCAGGCCATGGCAAGCGCGACAAAGCCGCCTGTGATTGAGGCAGTGCGGGTGCCGCCATCAGCCTGGATCACATCACAGTCGATGGTGATCTGGTTCTCACCAAGCGCGGTCAGGTCTACAACAGAGCGGAGCGAGCGGCCGATCAGGCGTTGGATTTCCTGAGTCCGGCCAGACTGTTTGCCGCGCGCGGCTTCTCGGTTGCTGCGGGTGTGAGTTGAGCGCGGCAGCATGCCGTATTCGCCTGTGACCCACCCTGATCCGGTGCCGCGCATCCAGCCAGGAACCTTGTCTGTCCAACTGGCCGTGCACAGGACATGTGTGTGACCGAATTTAGCGAGGCAGGAGCCCTCTGCATAACGGGTCACGCCTGTTTCCAGGCTGATCTCACGGAGCTGGTCAGTGGCGCGGCCGGACGGGCGGGCAAAATCGGTCATGTGTATTCTTTCTGATAAATCCTGCGGGGCAAATTGCGGGTTTCGAGACTTGTGTCTAGGTTAAACCGACTCATAGAGGATATTGCGCGTGGACATAGAAGAAATGAAAGCCCGCGCCAAAGCCTCTAAACGTCCGCGGCGGAGCATTGGCTACGAGTTGGCGCGTTGGTTTTTCTATGGTTTTTACCGCCTGATGGGGTGGCAGGTTTTGGGCGCTGCGCCGCAAGACAAGAAGCTGGTCATAATAGCCGCGCCGCATGAGACCAATTGGGACCTACCTTACATGCTGGGGATTGCCTTCTATTACCGCATTCCGGTGCGCTGGATGGGCAAGAAGTCTCTAGGAGAAGGGCCTTTTGGGTGGTTCATGCGCTGGTGGGGCTTGTTGCCTGTTGACCGTCACGCCTCCATGAACATCGTCGATCAGGTTGCAAAAGCCTA
>CAZGVG010000087.1:0-1387 GCA_964528975.1 uncultured Hyphomonas sp. | reverse complement strand
TCTTATGACCAAACCCTCTTCCTTGATGCAGTCCCTGAATGAGCGATCACGTGATGTGTTTCGCCAAATCGTTGAGACTTATCTGGAAACAGGGGAGCCTGTCGGATCGAGGACCCTGTCGAAAGGCGGGATACAGCTGTCCGCGGCGTCGATCCGCAATGTGATGTCTGATCTGACCGAGCTTGGCCTGCTCGATGCGCCGCATATCTCCTCCGGCCGTTTGCCGACCCATGCTGGGCTTCGCCTGTTTGTCGATGGCTTCCTTGAGATTGGCGATGCGGGCCAGCAGGACCGGGATGAGATTGAGGCGCGCCTGCGTGGGGCGGGGCGCGATTTTGGCGGCGTGCTAAAGGAAGCGTCTTCGATCCTGTCAGGCCTTGCAGGCGGCGCAGGGCTTGTGTCCTCGCCAACACAGGACGCAGCAGTTCGTCATGTTGAGTTTGTACCGCTTTCAACTGGCGAGGCGCTCTGTGTATTGGTGAATGATCGCGGGGATGTTGAAAATCGGCTGGTTAAAGTCCCGGCGGGCTTGCCGCAGACGGTTTTGATTGAGGCGGGCAACTATCTGGCCGCTCGTATGAAAGGGCGCACGTTAAGAGAGGCTGCGACGGATGTGCGGGCTGAAATTGCGACCCATAAAGCGCAGCTGGATAAGGCTGCGTCCGATCTGGTTGAGCGCGGGCTTGCCGAATGGGGCGGGGCGCTGCCGGGTCAGGACCGGGGCCTGATTATACATGGCCGGGCAAACCTGTTGGAAGATGCAGGCGCTGCGGACGATATGGAACGGGTGCGGCAGTTGTTCGATGTGCTTGAGCGCCAGCAAGGCCTGCTTGAAGTGCTCGACTCGACCAAGGATGCGGAAGGTGTGCGGCTTTTCATCGGCTCGGAAAACAGTCTTTTTCCGTTATCGGGTTCAAGCGTGATTGTGGCTCCCTATATGAACGCCGAGCGGGAAGTTATTGGCGCGCTGGGTGTAATTGGTCCGACACGGCTAAATTACGCGCGGGTGATACCAATGGTTGACTATACTGCACGGATGGTTGGAGAGGTGCTGGGCAAGCACCGCCATGAATGAGAGACGAAGCATGAGTGACGACACAATCAAAGACGACGCCCCTGAGCTAGGCCCGAATGCGAGCCAGTCAGACCTGAAAGCGGCGGCGGACGATATTCTGAAAGCTGCCAAGGCAGCGGATAAAGCCAGCGCGCAAGAGGTGGCCGAAGAAGAGTTTGGTGAGCCTGTTCCAGAGCTGGAGCCAGAAGTTCACTTCACGCCAGACCAGAAAGTTCAGATTCTGGAAGCTGAAAAAGAAGAGATGCGTGACCAGTTGCTGCGCACACTGGCGGAAATGGAAAATATCCGTAAGCGCTCTGAACGTGAGAAAGT
>CAZGVG010000086.1:9424-10357 GCA_964528975.1 uncultured Hyphomonas sp. | reverse complement strand
GCGCAACCGTACCACCAGCGTAACGCATCAAGCGGGAACCTACATCCGCTCCCTTTGGCGTCAATCTCGACAAGATCGGAGCCGCCACAGAGGTGGCACCCTTAACCACCTTATTTCCTGCCTTAAACGCCAATGCGCCTGGACCAAAGAAGCCGCCAATATCGCCCGCCAAAGCAGCACCGGGGTGCTCATCACCAGCCGCCTTAACCTGTTCTCGCATGCTTTCGCTTAGATATGATGGAAGCCCCAACCCAAGCGAGTTGACGCCTCTGGTTAAGAATGCCTCTGTCGGGTAAAGAGTCTGGCCCCTTGACCTTAAGTCCAGCTCTTTCCAGCGTCCACGATCTTTTGATGCCGGGCCGTACATCCCAAACGGTATTTGGTCGCGCTCTTGCTTGGCCTGGTTTCGTAACTCGGCTTCAGTCTGTTGCGCCGCGATCATTTCAGCCTGGCGCGCCCCACGCATTTGTTGAAAGCCATCATCTTCATTGATGTTTATGGCTGCTCTGATCGCGCTTACTGGCCCGGAATTGCGCTGCGCCTTAAGCGCCCGCGCAAGCTTTCGCGCCGCCTGAGTATCCCCAGCCGCATGCGCATTCTTCAGAGCTGCTTCAAGCTTTGCCGGATCAGCCATTAGCCGCCCCCATACATATCAAGCAAAGCCTCGATTTCTGGATCAAGATCAGGGGCCGGCTGAGCACCATAATCATACGTTCCAGAAATTAACTGCTGCAACATCTCTGTGTCACCGTTCGCAGCCGCTTCCAGACCAAGAGTCATATTGTCCATGTTGCGCAATTTGCGCGCTATGGTTTCATCATTGTCGCCCGGCTCGATGCGAATACTGTTGAGTGTCCGTTTCGCCTCTGATTCAGAAACAGCAGCACCAGACATAATCGGCAGAGCCGCCGCCTCAAAGTCGGAATAAGCTTG
>CAZGVG010000086.1:0-9414 GCA_964528975.1 uncultured Hyphomonas sp. | reverse complement strand
CTGATAATCCTTGCCGCCCATAGATTTCGCAACAGGCTTCAAAAGCCCCCAATCTGGGATCGCGTTCACAGCGCGCGCGCCCCAGTCATGACCAGGACGATACCCGCCCTCTTTTGGCGCAAATCCACCAGTCATCCCGCTCGGGTTGCCCTCAGTCATCAAGCCTTTCAGGTCACTGGTGGCGCGCTTCATATTCGGCAGGCCTGCGGCTACCTTGCCCATCGACTCTGCGCCGATCAAAGGCTTGTTCTGCTTCGCTGCATCCTGAGTAAGCTTTGCCTGAGCGGCCATTTGTTTAAGGCCTAAAGATTGCCGAGACACTTCGAGGTTAGAATAATCCATATTCTGACCGTGCAACGCTTGTTGCTGCCTAAACTCATCATTTACGCCATCGCGTTGCGCTGCATACTCGAAACCGCGATCTGCATTGTTCTGATGGCGCTGTGCCTCATCAACGCGGAAACCATAATCTCGCGCATCTGTATTCACACCGTGATCGAACACGCGATCTCTGTGCTGCACGTCCTGTTGTCTGTCGGTGCGCTGATCGCCATATTGCCGCTCATACCGTTGGTCGCCAACCTGATCGCGCTGCATGCCATAGATGAACCCGCGATCCTGCGGCGAAAGCCCGGCATATTCAGGCGCTATCTTGGCCATAGCTTCCTGCATACGCTTCTGACGCTCCTGCTCTGCCATCATAGCCCGCTGATCCTGCACGCGACCGATGGACGCCTGCTGATTGCCTCGGCCCATTGTGCCGTCAAGGTCCATCAGCGTGCCGCCAAGAACGCCAAGCGCATCAGCCCAATTTCGGCGCTTAGGAGGGCCGCCAAACGCCCCGCGCGGACGCCTTGGCGCGCTCAGAGCGCCGCCTTGCGGAACAATGTTTGCCGTCATGTGACGCTTGCGTGGGTTGCTAAACATCAAGCTCTCCTATGTTCCGGTGGCGTCTCTGCCGCCCATTGGCCACAGACCCCCTGTGCCAAAGATCGCGCCTGCACCATTGGCGAGCGTTCCGACCGTGCCCAGCAATCCGGGGTTCGTTGTCTGCGTGCTCTGGCCTGTGCTATCGACAAGCATCGGGACGCTACTGAGCAAGCCCATTTCCGCCTGAATCCGACGCCAGTAATCATCATACTCGCGAGCGCCCTGCGTATCTGCAACCGCGCGTTCAGACGCGCCATAGTTCATCAGTCGGCCAATATCCTGATCCTGATAGGCGCGCTCCTGTCCAACTAGATCGGCCAACATCGCGCCCTGGTTCAAATCAAACTCGGCACCTCGTTGATTGTAATCAGCCAGCATCCCGCTGCGCTGAAGATCAAATTGCGCGCCTTGATTCACTTGATCAGCATTGTACATTTGAGCGCTCATGTCGTTGCCAACATCTTGATAGAAACGATCCGCGCCCTGATTCCAAACATTGTAGCGTGTATTGGCTGACATATCGGCGACGCTATCAAGGTAGCTCTCATTCAGCAGACCCTCACGCACGCCGTGCCGGCTGCCACCAAAGGCCCCGCTAGAAAGCGTGTCAGCGCCAATCTGGTTTTGCGCGCGATCTCGCGCTTCGCTCAAATCACCCGTTGTCTGTTGAATAATGTCATCAGCATACGGGTTTACGTACGTGTCCGCATTAAAGTCCGCGAAGCTCTTTGGTGTCAAAGTTCCCGGCTGAAACTGTGCGCCGCGCACCATGTCCTCAGCTTCACCAAAATTCACTTGCGCCCCGCTAATCTGATCACGGGCCTGCCCAAGGCCATCAGAATAGGAACCAACATATTGATTGATCAAACCGCCCGCTTGCTGCTCACTGTCGCTGAGCTGCGTTGCGCCCCAAGACCCTTGATAGCCGCCATCAAGCATGCCCTGCGTGCGACCCAGCTGCGCCTCATATTGATTGCGTGAATACGGATCGAGCGTCTGGTTGGTGCTCTGTTTCGTTGTTGATTTGCCTTTTGACATTTAAGCCTCCTTAACCAGAGCAAGCACCTGCTCAAACCCATGCGGGCGCAGCTGCTTCAGCCAGCCTTTGCGCGTTTCTTCGATGCGCAGCTGATCCGCGCCGTTCTCAACCATCAATTCCCATGCGCGCTGCATCACGCTCGTCATGTCCTTGAAGTCGCCCCCGGCGTGCCACACGCGATGCGCATAGACGGGCTGCGTTACGATGGCGCTCT
This sequence comes from uncultured Hyphomonas sp., assembly GCA_964528975.1. GTDB lineage: Bacteria > Pseudomonadota > Alphaproteobacteria > Caulobacterales > Hyphomonadaceae > Henriciella. The sequence goes on along the minus strand of CAZGVG010000086.1, from coordinate 7,231 downwards.
CAGACCCAAGCCAAAGATGAGACCCGCCTCGCGCCACGTCATCCAAAACCTCTTCCAGCGTGTTACCGGAAGGGTTTGAGCGCTCAAGACTTGCGCCGATAAATGGTGCCGCATATCGCAGCCGCTCTTCAAGGTTCATGCGTCGGATTTTTTCAAATGCTCATCTGCGGCCAGTTTGAAGGCCCCTAGAACGGTTCTGCTGTTCAGCACCTGCTGCGCGACCGGACTGCTTTGCAAGATGCCGTCAAATAGCGCCAGCAAATCTTCAGCCAATGGCAACGCCTTCTTAAGATCATCGTTACAGCGCGCGGCCATTTCGGCCATCAACTCATCATTGCTCATGCTTGTATTCATATCAGTGTCCCTTGCAGTAATAGTCTTGGTTTTTGGTGATCAATTCACGGCATATTCGCCGAAACTCCGGGCCATGCGCGGCAACATCCTCGCCGTACTTGTCCCACGTCAGGTGATGCGCGACTTCATGCAGGATGCGTGGGCCAATATCTTCCATGTCAGCATCAGTGCTGATTATAACCCACTTGCTGCCATCTGCGGCCCTTGCCGCCTTGGCCGTCGCACCGTCTTTCAAGAGCTTATAGTCGCCCGACCGGAAAAGGAGCTGTATTCCCCCTGCCTCATGCAGAGCGTCCTGCGTCGCTGTCGTGAAGCCAGAAAGCAAGATGATCGCCAACAAAGCCCGCAGCATTTGCTACCGCTTGAACTCTCGTGCTGAGAGGTATCGATTGCTTGCCGTCTGTGTCGGTGTACCACCGCCATTTGTAACCTTAATTTGCAGTTTATATGTATAATCGCCAGATGACGGAATATCATTGAAGTCGGCTATTATGGTTCCGCGAACGGTTGTATAAACAACGCCCCCTGGAGAAGTTACTTCGGACGCACCTTTGACCGTCCCTGATTTCAAGACTGTGCTGCCTCGCAAGATTTGCCATTCTATATCTTGCGAGGGGCTGCCCGGTGCGAATGACCCTACAAGCACGTCACACGTTGACCTCAACTCAACGCCTATCCCGATAGATGTAAAATCCAGAGTAGCAACATCAACAAATGAGCCAGATGTTAGGCTTGTGCTGGCGGCGCTCTGAAAGACATCGGACACGGTAACAGAGCCAACCGCGATCTGATCCGCCGTTATCGTGCCATTGACAATCACATCACCATTAAACCGAAACTCATTAGCGGTGAACGTGATGTGAGACCCGTTCCAGACCCCATCACCCTCACCAGCATAAGCCTCAAAAACGGCCGCATTACTGGATGTGTTCACCCTTAGTTGAAGTCTCGCGAATGATGAAGACCCGGTTGCGAGCGCCTGCTTTAATTCCTCAACCTCAGCAGTATTATCAGCAGCGTCGCGATTGCTTGGAGACGCCCAGCCGGGATCTGTTGTTGATCCAGCCTCAACCTCTGTGAGCTGGAACTGATTGAGGTAGATTGAGTCTTGAACCGCTGTTGATGAGCGATCAAAAACCACTTGGAACGAACATGCCTCACAGCCCGCAGGGCCATCAAAGAAGATTGAAGCCTCAGTCCATGCACCTTTGGTTACGGCCACACTTGATGCGGCGTAGAGGGTTGTTGAATTAACCCCAACAACCTTTATCCGGATGCCTGAAACATTTTGCGAAGCCTGCAAAAGGTAGCGCATCTTAAAGCAGTAGCGAGCCCCCTCAATCAGGCGCAGGTTTGTGTCACTGAACGCGCTTGAAGCAGGGCGTATATTGAAAAAAGCAGCCGTTCCAGCGCTAACATTATACGCATAGCGCACAGAGTCCGCTGATGGATGCGTTGCCGCACCAACCGTTGTCGAAAAATAAGATGCTGAGGAGACGTTTAAGGAGAACCTGCCAGCGTCATAATCATCCTTCAAAAACACCTGATACTGACTTGGAAAAAGATTGATAAGCGCCTTCGACGCACGCGCCTCAAGCGTCTGCCGGGCAGTTGTTTCGGCTGTATCTGCCGCCGTTAAAGCGGACACCTCAGAGTTGAATGTTGCGGTTGTAACCCGATCATCGACTTGCGACTGCAAGGAGCTGTCACCACTCGCCCTTAGTGACGCCTCAGTGCTGTCTGCTGCCTGAAACTCACTGCGCAAAGTTGTTTCACTTGAGGATGTTGCAGAGGCGGCATTTGTTTCAACAGTATCGACACGGGTATTTGTGGCGCGCGTGTTGATGTCGTTTTGCAGTGAACTGTCTGCGTTCTGACGCGCCGATGACTCGGCCGAAAGGCTTGTTGCTACTGCTGCCGTGGCGCTAGCTGCTGTCGTTTCTGCTGCCGTTAGTTGGCTCAAGGTCGCGCGGTTCAAAATATCAACCGCATTGTCTGCTATGTCCGATGCATTGACGTTAATGGCTGCAAGATTTGCCGCGTCTCCGCTAACGCGCGCGCTGGTCTCTGCCGTCAAATTCGTGGCGGTCGCGCTGATCGAGCCTGACAGGGTTGTTTCTACGCTATCAACACGTGTGTTAGTTGCCCGTGTATCAATGTCGATTTGAAGCCCGGCGTCACCAGATACCCGCAAAGCGGTCTCAGCGGTTAGGTTCTGGCTCGTTGCGGAGATTGACCCGGTAAGCGTGCTTTCAACAGTATCAACACGGCTGTTTGTTGCTCGCGTGTCTATGTCTGCTTGCAGGCTATTGTCGCCTGAGACGCGGCTAGATGTTTCTGCTGCGAGGTCACTCGATACAGTTGCGATAGAGCCATTCACGCTGCTTTCAACTGCTGTCAGCTGAACAATTGTTGCCCGTGTATCAATGTCAGCCTGAAGGTTGCCCTCAAGCACTGTGTCAGCAGCCGCAAAGCTGGTCTCAAGCGTTGTTTGAAGCGCAGCCCGCGCACCAGCGGCATTCGCTGTCACGACCGCATCAGCCGCTATGTACGCATTGGTGATTGTACCATCTGCGGCCTCATAAGCGGTCTCAAGATTAACCAGCTGCTGCGACAAGCCATCAACAGACTGCCAATTGATGACAAACTGACCATCGACGCCCGTGGCCATATCGCGCGCCCGCAGGAAGCCGTTGGCATCTATTCCAAAGCCATATTGCGCAGACGATGTGTCACTGGTGATGACCAGTTCTTTGCCAGGAGGCAGATACAGATGGCTGCGCCGATCATATTTATTCTGTAAGTCGCGCTCGATAGCCTGCGTGGTTTGCTCAACAACGCGCTGATTGTATTCATTCGGCAGCTTAGGGCGAACAAGCGCCAGTCCCGCTTGCGCTGTCATCGCATACCACCAGACAGCAGCTCAACGCGGTAATCCCCAACACGCCAATCATTCGCGACCTTCTGCTGAAACCTCACTGAAGCCTGACGGCCCGTGAAGCGCAGATTTATCGGATTAGCCGCATCATATGGCCCGTGCTCGGTCTCTGGCCCGTTCGGGAAAAACCGTGTGTAAAAGTAAAGCTCAACATCACCAGATGCTTTTTCATCGGGGATGCTGCGCCGCGCGAACATGACCCGTTCGCCATTGCCAAGCTCAACCGGGCCAGACCGCGCAAAGGGCGTTCCTGCGCCCGGCATGGCCAAGCCTTTTTCATGCTCATAGACAGCCGATCCATCAATCATCAAAGGTGATGTGAACCCATTTCCGCGCCCTATCCCGCAATGACGGTCAAGCGCGTGAAGCATCCAATGCCCTTCAGCATAATTGAACACGACCGCATGACTGTTCTCTGTTGCCGCATCCTTCGGATAAAGCCACCAAATCTCGTTAAACTCGCTATTGTGAAGCGCGCGAACCTTGTGCGCATGATCGCGGTTGATCGCGCCAAACACGTCCTCATGGACCATGCAGGGCAGCTCTTCGACAAATGAGCCGCCATTGCAGACATGGAAACTGCTTTGACCCATCCAGTAGGACACATCATCTTTAAGCGCGACACAGCCCCGGCTGATGGCCCCGCAATCGCTCGCCACCCGGTCAACCCCGTACACATCAGGCAACGAAACAAAGCGCAAGATATGCAAATCTTCCTTTGTCCAAATCAGCGTTCCGGCCCGGATAGCCTTGGCACACTGGATCGTGCCTTGCGCTTGCACATCAAGATCACCCGCAAGATCAGCAAAGCCTGCCGTCCAGTCGGTGAAGTCATCCCGGTCACACCAGCTGATGCGCCGCGGATTACCGTCTGCGCCCAATGCCAGAATGATCCCTTCATTTGTCACCGTCACCGCATCAGCGCTCGGCGCATTAGTCAGAGGCGCAGCCGCAGCGTCACCCGGCAGCCATGTAACGATTGTGCCGTCAGCATCATTGACCCCAACAAGCAACTGGCCAGCACTATCAAGTGACCAGGTTGACCCTGCATCCTGCGCAGAGAAGCCGCTCAGCGGTGTAATATCAGCCAGAGCGCCCGCAGGCGTCAGAACATAAAGCTTGCTCTCAGTGCCCAGCGCTGCCCGGCCATTGGCGCTATTATCGACCCAAGTATGAACAGCGCGTGCTGTTCCGGTCAAAGCCGTGCCCAACTGATCCCAGCCACCAATCGGCTGCATTCGTCCAAGATGCCAGCGCACAAGGTCTGAATCCCAAAACCGGGCAGCCGCCTGGTACTCCGTGCCTCTTCGATCAAGGCCGGGTGGAAACTCAATTTTAGCGAACACGCCTAGACCGCGACACTCGCGCTTGGCGTCATGGCCAGTGCATCAAGGTTCTCAAGCGTATCCTCACGCTCAATATCCGCCAACGTCATGTCAGCCTTGGCTTTCCACATCGCAACGCGCTGATCGTTCATGTTGAAGGCCTCCCCTGAGACAAGCGATTGATGCAGATACAAATCCGGGTGCTTTTCAAGCAGCCAATTGCTCGCATTGCTATCTGACAGAGCCTCAAGCGCTTTCACGTAGCGCAAGCGAACCGTGCCCGTTGCACGCGGCCAGACGTGAATTTCACCCCCAACAATCGCATAGAACTGCATGCGGCCCGTGCTGAGGTCTTCAAAGCGCTCAATATCATCAATCGGCCTCGGCGTGATCCGGCTGTGATCGCTTCCCGTTTCACGAATAGACTTGATCGCCCTGAACCCAGCCGGAAGCGTCGCAACACCAGCAGTGACAGCAAGGCTTGCCTCAACCGCCTCCATGTCACGCACCCGGAGCCTGCGATTGAAGTGAGCCTCTGCCATCTGAATCATATCCGGCGCGTATGCCGCAAGATCGGTATCACCCGTGCGCCAGAGCCATTTCTCTATCGACGTTTTCAGAGCTGTGTAGCTATCAAGCGCCATCAGTCGTAATAATCCGCTGTCAGAAGATAGGCATAGTCAGGGTCTCTCAGCTTTGCCTTGAGCCTGTCGGCATGGTCTGGGTTATAAATATCCAACCCCTCCTCATTCAGCCACTTGATCTGAACCGCGACAGGAATAGTTGCCCGGCGACGCCCCCACTTTTCGCTCATCCAGCCGTCATTTTGGTTTCGCAATTCCTTATTGCGATCCAGAATAGGCTGCACATCCTCATTGATGGCGTAGTCAACAGTGCCGTCATGATTGACACGGCGATACCATTGAATGCCCATTGAGGACTTGTAGAAAGGCTTGAAGCCTGCCGGGCGACTGCTAGACAATCTCAACCCAACCTTTTGCCTCAAGCGCTTCGGCGGATTTCAGCGGTATCTCAGCGGTCTCACCCGCCTCATAGCAAAGGTTTCCGATCCCGGCGATATACTCACCTGTGCCGACCTTGCCGTCACCAAGCTTAGTGATGCGAACAGTCGCAACCTTGCCGTAATAATCGCCTTGGTCTTTCTGTTGCCGCTTCTCTGAAGCTTTGGCCCGCGCGGACAGGACGCGCGCAAGTTGCGCCTCACAATCCTCTACCGTGCCTTTAAGCTGGTCATCCGGAATACCGTAAGCCTTCAGCTTGTTATGCAAGCCCTCCAAGGGTGAGAGTTTATTCTCATCCTCATTTGGTGCATCTTGCGCCGCTGCGACACGCTCCAGCAACTTATCATCACTGATATTGTGCTTGAAATCGACGCCAAGCTTTGTCGCCTCAGATTCCAGTTCCATTCGTTCAGGTGATTTTTCTGTCATATCGTCCTCATGTGTGAACGCGGGACCAGCTTAGGGCCAGCCCCGCTATTCGGTTAGCTCAGATCACGAATTGCCGCGCCTTTGCGTTGGTTCTTACAGATCAGGCCCTTTTCTGCCGTCATAAGGAACCGATCCGCATCACCATTCTTGGCAAGCGGTTCAGTCTTTACGCCGTCATAGGTTCCGACAGCAAACCCTGATGGATCAATCATCAGAAGATCACGCGTCAGGCCATAAGGGTGCGGAATGAGTGTGATGTTCCCAAAGTCAGAAACATACACATCAGCCGCGCCGATGATTTTAGTCATCTTGGCCGATCCGGTTGTGACGCGGGTTTCGGCGATACCTGAGAAAGCAGAAAACTCCTGCTTGTGCGTACCAGACATGTAGGCCTGAGACATGCGCGCACCGTTACTGAAAGCCGTTGCCAGAACAGCCTTCACAAGCGGCTCAGATAGAGCGCGCTGCGTGCCGTCAGTAGCGGCCACGGTGTCACCACCAGAATAGCCGCCTGTCGCGCCGCCACCCCCAAAGCTGTCATGATCCTCAATCCACGCCAAAGCACCCGCAGTGCGGCGCGGTGTCGAACCTGATTCAGCATTGGACGCATAGTTACCGATCATGCGCTTTTCGCAGTCGCGGCGCATCTCAATGCCCTTGATAGTCTTCTGCTCATCAAGGGTGTCTTCACGCCCCGCTCTATCAGAGAGTTGGTTTGTTCGAGACACAGCGCCAGTCTTGCGGAAAATCTGCGGGCGCATCGCAACGCGCGTTGTGGTGTGCGCAGCATCAATTGTTGCAACATCACCCTCTAGCTGTGCGTTGGTCTCATCAGGTGCAGCCAGATCTTCAGTCTGGTGCTCGTGATACGTGCCCTTGATCTTCATCTTACCGATATTGTTAGAGAACGGCGTCTCTTCCGGGGCCACACGATGAATGGAGTTTTCCAAGTCTTCGCGTATGCCAACGGTTCCCGCCTGAAGCAGGGTGTTTGTTTCAGCAGCCATTTGCCTATTTCTTTCTTGATCGCTCGAGGCGCAGCAGCTCTCTATGCTCAGTATGAGAGAGTTCAGATTTGCTCTGAAGCTGCTTCAGCCTCTTGCCTGTTGATGAACCCTGCACGCCGCTTGGGGTGGATTTCACCACCTTGGCCGCAGGTTTTG
>CAZGVG010000085.1:0-10703 GCA_964528975.1 uncultured Hyphomonas sp. | reverse complement strand
TCGAAACTGGGCGAGCGCACATAGTGATCATACTCGGCAACAATATCGACCCGGTCGAGGAAGACCGCTTTGACAACATCCTGCCACGGCCACAGCGAAAGGGGGTAGTAAGAAAGCGGTCGGTAATCCGCATTCAGAACCAGAGCTGGCCGACCTTGCGGCGGTTTGGTAAGGACCTCAGCCATGATTGATCTCCTCGATCATGTGGGTCTTGAAATGTCGAACTTTCGTCTTGAAAGCGCAGCTCCTTCTTGGTTCATACGCAGCAATAGTGATTCCCTATGTCGAGAGTATGACAGATGTCGCTCGTGTCTAGGGTCTCTTCTGGGCCGCGCTCTGATCCCGCATCATATTGAGCCAGCCATAAAGCAGATGTGCGGCAACCCCCCGGTAGGGCCGCCAGTTTTCGGCAAGCTTGGAGAAGCGCTTGATATCATGCCGGGTTTCAGCGTCGCTGAGCCGTTTGTAGGCTTCCATCAGGCCGACATCACCAGCCGGAAAGGCGTCCAGTTTGCCCAGAGCATTCATCAGGAAAATATCTGCTGTCCACGGGCCGATTCCTTTGACACCGAGCAATTCCTTGCGCGCCACTTGGATAGAGGAGGACGCTAACCGATGAAAGTTTAAGTCGCCGGATATGATCGCAGTAGCAATCGAAGTAAGGTGGCTGACTTTCGGGCGGGACAGACCGCAAGCGCGCAGGTCTTCTGGATCGCTATTAAGGATTGCCTCTGGCGTGACGGGGGCATAGCGCGACGTGACGCGGCCCCAAATGGCCTCTGCGGCTTTGGTTGAGATCAGTTGATAAACCACCGCGCGCGCCAGCGTTTCATATGAAGCGGCAGCTGCGCGCCAGACAGGCAGGCCGCTTTCGCTATAGGCCTTTGCCAGAGCAGGATCGATTCCGGAGAGGTGCTCGCAAGCCTGCTTCAGCGCGGCTGCGTTTGGCAAGGTCACTTCAAGTCAGCGCGCGTGCGCCCTTGCATGGCGAGGCCTTCTGAGACGAGGCGGCCTGATGCGGTCTCCAGCGTCTCTTCCAGCGCGGCTAAAATCGCTTTCGGGTTTTGCCCTGCCTCCATGGGCGGAAGAATTTCATAGATGATCGTCCCCTTATGGCGGCGAATGCCATGGGCGGGCCAGCAGAGGCCAGCATTGGTTGCAACCGGGATCAGCGGGACATTCAGGGCTTTGTAAAATGCGCGGACACCAGCGGGTTTATAGTCTGGCGCTGCATTTGGCGCGGCGCGTGTACCTTCCGGGAAGATCACGATCTGACGGCCCTGACCCTCTGGCAGTCGTTTCTGAGCTGTCTTCAGCATCGCCTTCATGGTCTTCGCGCCGCCATCACGGTCAATCGGCAGCATGCCGGTGCGCAGCGCGGTCCAGCCAAGGACAGGATACCAGAGCAGCTCCCGCTTCATCACCATGACCGGGTCCTTGAAGATCAGGAAGGGCATGAAGACGTCCAGCATCGCTTGATGCTTGGCCGCCACCAGGCAAGGGCCGTCAGGGATATGCTCGCGCCCACGCACTTCAACTTTGACCCCGCAGAAAAGGCGCAACCCAAATAGAACAAGCCGAGCAAAAACACGAATGACCCACATCATAACCTGCCGCGGCAGCAGCAATGCCGGAAGCGCGACGATCCCAATCAGGATGCCGCAGCTATACAGCCAGACAACATATAGCAGTGACCCGATCATCCTTTAGAGAGTTTCCTTCAAAGACGCCATCACGGTGTAGCGGGCCGCGATTCGAGCTGCAAAGCCTGCCAAGACAGGCGTTATGAGAAGTATGACGACATCCCAGAAATCAAGGCTGAGTTGCGGCAAGAGCTGTGCCTCAACGCCTTGCGCGCTGCTGCCAGAAAATACAATCAAGGCTGTGATCATCAAAGCTGCCACGGCGCCGCCAAGCCCGGCCTGCAAAGCCAGCACCCAGAAGCGTCGTTCAAACAGACCGGCAATATAGCGGTCTTCTGCGCCTGAGAGGTGGAGCACATCCACAATGTCTCGGCGCGCCAGCAACGCCGCATGTGTGGCGAAGGCGATCACCGCAATCGCGGTTGCTGATAACAGCGCGACAATCGAGAGCGAGACCAGCCGCAAGATGCCGAGCGCGCTGCGGACATTGTCGGCATAGCCTGCATTGCTGGCGACATCGCCGTCTATGCCTCGCTCGTTCAGCACTTCATCAATTGCGGCGCTCGGGTCGCCAACCGCCATGTCGGCTTGCACAACCATGAGCAAAGGCAGCGGCAAGCCATCTGGCATGCCGCCCGGACCGAGGCTTGGCTCGAGCAGCGCTTCAACCTCTTCACTTTTGAGCAGGCGCGCTTCAAACACGTTTGCCAGATTGCTAATCTCGCGCGTGGCGGCCTCTGCCGTCCTGCGGTCTGTGTCTCGCATGATGACGGTGAGGTCGCCTTCGATCTGCGCCCCCCAGGATTCTGCGGCTTTATAGGTGCCCCGTGTTGTGAGGGCGGCGAGGGCCGCTAGAAAACAGAGCGCCCCGACAACAAAGAACAAGGCGGCTTCTCTGGCATCACTGATCGGCAGAAGCGGCGTCTCCTTACGGCTCATGATGCGTCTCCAAATTCAACATCACGGACAAGCAGGCCATTATTCAGTCTCATAACAGGGGCATCAAACTCGCGAATCAATTCCAGATCATGTGTTGCAATCAAGATTGTCGTGCCAACTCTTTTGTTCAGCTCAGAAAATAATCTGAGAATCTTGCGGCCCATCTCAGGATCAACATTTCCGGTCGGTTCATCTGCGATCAAGAGATCAGGCTTGTTGATCAAGGCGCGCGCAATCGCAACGCGTTGCTGTTCCCCGCCAGAGAGAGACGGCGTTGGCGAATCAATTCGCTCACCAAGCCCGACCCATCGCAGCAGATCGATGACCTCATCTCGGTACTTGTCTTGTCTCTGCCCAGATACGCGTAATGGCAGGGCAACATTTTCAAATGCTGTCAGGTGATTGAGTAATCTAAATTCCTGGAACACGACGCCGACACGGCGTCTCAGCGCGGCAAGCTGTTTGCGTTTCAGAGCATGTGTTTGCTGGCCAAACAGCCTTATCCCGCCGCGTGTTGGCGCATGCGCCAGATACATCAGCTTCAGCAATGAGGATTTGCCAGCGCCAGAAGGCCCCGTCAGAAAAGTGAAGCTACCCCGGCGCAGGACAAGGTCGATCTCGGACAGCACCTCGCCGGTGCGATCATAGGTCAGCGTCACCTGGTCCAGACGGACAGCCGGCTCATCACTGAGGTCAGGTCTCATTCGCGACATGGTAATCCTTCAGCAATACAGTACGGGGCATATCGACTATTCCTAAAAATTGAGCGAATGTCCAAGCCATGATCCTCACCTGCCCGGAATGTGAAACACAGTATTTCGCAGAAGACTCAACAATTGGTGACAGCGGCCGCACGGTAAAGTGCGCGTCATGCGGGCACTCATGGTTTGTTGGGCCAGAGGGCGGCAAGTCCGCTTTGGGCGGCGCAGCGGGCGCGCACGAGGCTTATCGCTTAAAAGTTCGCGAACGTCGCCGCCGCAAAAGCCGGGCTGCTGCGCTCACCGCATGGACGACAACGGTAGTTGCGTTTGCGGTTATTCTTAGCGGGCTTTTATTGTTCCGGACAGAAGTTGTGAAACGCTGGCCTGAATCCGCGACCACTTATGCCGCGATTGGGATGCCCGTGAACCGTTTCGGTCTCGAATTTCTCGAGACTGAGGCTGAGCGCTTCTTTGATGGCACTGTGCCGATCCTGGAAATTCGCGGCGCGGTTGAGAATGTCAGCTCAGGAACGGTTGAGGCCCCGCAAGTCAGGGTGATCCTGCTCGACGATCAGGGCAATCGTATCGCTGAGGCCTATGCGCCTGTCACACCGTCGCGCATTCCAGCTTCAGCCAATGCAAGTTTTGCCGCACGGATTGAAAATCCACCATTTGAATCGTTTGAGCTTGAACTTGGGTTCGTTCCAGCCGATACGGCGCTGGTCGCAACCGGATCAAACAGCCAATGACAACGCCCCAAATTGATATGGTGCTCTCTGAGCCCGATCTTATGGCCCGCATCGAAGACCTTGCTGATCGCTTATTGCCCCGGCTGAGCGGGGAGTGGAGCGCGATCAATATCCTGATCGGGGCAACGCCGTTTACCAGCGATCTGATGAAAGCGCTGGCGCGCCGCGATGTCCACCCCGTTCTGGATGCGCTGTGGCTGGAAAGCTATCGCGATGCCAGAGAGAGTACAGGCCGTGTCGTGGTGCGCGCGGACATTGCCCGAGAGGTCACCGGACGCGGCGTTCTGATTATTGATGATGTCTTTGACACAGGCCGGACGCTGGCCTTTGCCAAGGCTCATTTCCTGGCAAAGGGCGCGCGTGAGGTGATTACTTGCGCGCTCGCCCGCAAGCCCTGGGCCCCGGAAGGGGAAGACAATGTCGACTTTCACGCCTTTGATGCGCCGCCCCGCTTTCTGGTCGGCTATGGCATGGACGATGCGGGCAAGTATCGCGGCCTGCCTTACATTGGCGCGCTCGACTAAACAGCTTTCTGGTCAAGCCATTCGATTATGTCAGCCGTGACTTTCTCTGTTCCCGGCTCATCAACGATCCAGTGCGCGTGATTTGCATATTCCAGATAGTCCCCGGGCACTGATGCCTTGGCATATTTCGCCCCGACTTTGCGCACCGCTTTTATCACGGTCGCCCGATCCTGTTTGGCGCCAATGGTCAGAGTTGGAATCTTGACGCTTGCCTCATCAATCGGTCCTGGTTCGCTGAGGTCCTGATAGACAAGGCCGCTATCATAGAGTGCCGCAGCGTATATATCCGCATGGCGCTCTTTTGGAACAGCATTGAGAACGCCCCAGCTAAAGCCTTTCGGGCCAACTTTGAACATGCCGCCGGGCACATTCTTGCGGCCAACCTTCAGGATGTTCCAGAAGGTTCGCACCACGCGCAAGTCTGTTACCGTGCAGCCTTCAGGTTGGGCGGGCGTTAGGAAGATGGCGGCTTTTCCAAGACCGGCTTCGGCAAGCTTTTGTGTGATCAGGCCGCCCATGGAGTGCCCAATAATAACGGGGGCTTCGCCATGCTGCTCGGTAAGACTGCGCACTTTGTCCGACATCGCGTTCAAATAGTCAGGTAGCGTCAGCTCAGCGAGACCCGCAGGCGGGGAGGCATTGGTGCGCAAGTCTGGAAAAAGGGTTGGGGTTTCACATTGCCATCCGGCCATTTCGAAGTCTTGCTTCATGCGATCCCAAACCTCGCCGCCGCATCCGACGCCGTGGATCATAAGAAGTGATTTTGCCATCTGTTTGCCCTCCCGGTTTATATTTTGAGAGAGCATAGGCTGAAAGCTACGGTTTTGGAAATTAGGTCTTAACCGTGACCGTCCATGGCTGGAACTGTTCCGCAACCGCCTCATAGACAGGGCGCTTGAACGGAACGATCAGAGACGGGATTTCATCCAGCGGTGCCCAGCGCCAAGCATCAAACTCTGGCTTGTGCTTGTCGAGGCGGACATCACTGTCAGAGCCTTTAAAGCGCAAAGCGAACCATTTCTGGCGCTGTCCAAGATACGGCCCGCCCATGCGCCGGAGTAGCTCTGGGGGGAAGTCATAATACAGCCAGTCTTCGGTTTCTTCGAGCACATCGACAAGCTTTGCTGCTACGCCGATCTCTTCATCCATCTCGCGCAGCGCAGCTTCGGCTGGGCTCTCGCCTTCATCCACACCGCCTTGCGGCATCTGCCATTGGAAAGCGCCGCGGCCGTTTACGCGCCGACCGACAAAGACATGTCCGGCGGCGGAAAACAGGGCAAGCCCGACATTGGCGCGGTAGCGCGCAGGATCACGTTTTGGTTTACTCACCCTTGCGGGTCTAGCGCAGCCGTTTTGACCTGACCAGATGGAACGGACCGTTTCGCATAGTAAGACGCCGGGGCGATCGCGATCCCTTTATCCTCAAGGCGGGGAATCCAGGCGTTCAAGAGATCAAGCGTCACAGGGAAAGACATGCCTGTGCCAAGCGCAGCGCCGTTTTCGAGCGCAGCAGTTTCAAGGATCATGAACTGTTTGGAAATCTCATCAGCTTCCGGGCGGGCATCCAGCCATGCTGTCGCCTTGCCAAAAGGCAGACCCTCAGCTTTGGCGTTTTCCTCAAACACAGAGCGTGACAGGCTGCCATCCTCGAAGAAGGCAACACCTTTGGCTTTTAGCTCAGCGATAACCGGACCAGCGGCGTCTTGATCGGTTGCAAACTTGCCGCCTTGATAATTCATGACGCCTGCATAGCCAGACACTTTGGAGAGGAGTTTACCAAGACGCGCTTTATTGGTGGCGGCATCAACACTGACCTGCATGACCTGTGGGTGCGGCGCGAGACGGCCATAATCATATGGCTCCATTGGCAGCTCAATCAGAACCTCATGCCCGGCGCGGCGTGCCTTGCGGACCCAGGTTCTGAGATTTGTCGTGGTTGGCGAGAAGGAGAGCGTGACTTCAGGGGGGAGCTCGTCAATCGCGGCCTGTGTCCGGCGCCCATTAATTCCAAGCCCGCCAACAATGATCGAAATGGTGGGCTTGCCCTCTGGGTTCTCAAAACTCTTTGAATAGCGCGCAAGTGGCGTATTGGCCTTTACAGGCTCTGCCTTAGCGACGGTGTCTTCGGCAACCCGCGCTGCGACTTGAACAATGCTGGCTTGTCCATCAACCTGGCTCAGCGACTGTCCTGGCATGACAGTTTTGCCATTGATCGTAATGCCTTCAGGGCCAGACTTTGTAACAACTGAGGCAGGCTGAGCTGGAGAATTGGAATAGTCCACACCAAGCGAAGGCTCATTCGCACTAGCAAAGCGTTCGGCCGTCGCCTCTGTTGTGCCTGCAAAGCCAACGGCTTGGCGATAGCCGGGCAGACGCGGGTTAAGCTGTGGGGTATCGGCGGGTATTTCATCGAACAGCGCCATGCGTACCGCAGGACTGGATGCATCCGCACTGCCAGTAATGTGCACAATAGCGCCGCCAATCCCAAGCGTGCCAATCAGTGTAAGAGCCCCCAATGTGCTATGCACAAGGGCACTTTTGAACGGCGACGGGTCAAGCGATGCGCGAGCAGTCATGCGGGCTCCAAAAAAACTGTAAACTTTGTCAGTCCTCAGTTTGCCCGCCTAATAGTTAAGAAGAGGCAAACCTCCATTAACCTTTGAGGTGATTTGCCGCTTTTTTCGACCGAGATTGCATTACAATTCAGTCAAGCTTGAGCTTAAGTGCTAAAACTATCCTGCATTTGGTCCATTGTCGGCAACGACACCGCCAGCTTTCAGGAATTCAATTGCCTTATCGAGCTGGTAGTCTTCACCATTATAGCCCTCTGGCGGCATATCATCTGGAACATGTGGCAAGTTCCGCGCTTCGCCGTCTTCATTATCGAGCGCGTTAGGCAGATCAGCTTCGCTATAACGGCGGATCTTTGCAAGATCATCCTCGCTGATACGGCGATTGGAGACCTCAATATCTGGAACAATTCCAGTTGATTGGATCGATCGGCCTGATGGGGTGTAATACCGCGCCGTCGTAAGCCGGATTGCACCGCGGTCGGCGCCAAGTGGCATCACTGTTTGCACAGACCCTTTGCCGAAGCTGGTCATGCCCATAACCGTGGCCCGGTCGCGGTCTTGCAGCGCACCAGCGACAATCTCAGAAGCTGAAGCAGAGCCATTATTGATCAGAACAACAACCGGAACGGCTTTGAACACTTCGCCTTTCTTGGCGTTGGAGCGCATCACATCACCGGGACGTCGGCCAATCGTAGAGACAACCTCGCCGCCAGACAGGAATTGATCGCTGACCGATACAGCTTCGTCGAGCAGACCGCCGCCATTATTACGAAGATCTAGCACGATCCCGGCAGGGCGTTTGCCAAGGGTGCGGCGAATTTCGCCAAAGGCGTCTTTCAGTTTGTCAGTGGTTTTATTATTATTGAAGGTCGCGATCCGGATATAGGCAATGCCATCGCCCTTATCGGTATACTCAACGTATTTTGGCTCAATCACTTCACGCGTTAAGGTCACATCAAAAGGATCATCGCCTTCGCGGTAAACCGTAACGTTAAGGTCTGTGCCGGGTTCGCCGCGCATGTCGCGAACGGCGTCATCCAGACTAAGACCGACGATCGCCTTGCCATTGATGTGGGTCAGCAAGTCGCCGGGTTCCAATCCAGCGCGGCTGGCCGGGGTGTCATCCATCGGGGTCACAACTTTGACGAACCCATCTTCCATGGTCACTTCAATGCCTAGCCCGCCATATTCGCCAGACGTGGTGACTTGCAGCGCTTCGAACTGCTCAGGCGACATATAGCCCGAATGCGGATCAAGCGAGCCAAGCATACCATCAATCGCAGCTTCAAGGGCGGCAACCTCATCAATCTCTTCGACATAATCGGCTTTGGCGCGGGCCATGACCTCAGTGAAGAGAGAGAGTTGTTCGAAAGCCGCCTCATATCGCGGCGTTGTTCGTTCCGCATCTGGCCATGCAACAGCTGAAACACCTACGGCCGTAGCACCTAGTACGACCCCTAGCGCGGCTCCTGTCAGCATGGCTCTCATATGCATTCTCCTACTGTGCGGGATTAGCCGCGTTTCATCCATTTTGCCGGGTTCATAGGCTTACCGGATTTCCTGACTTCCATGAAGAGTTCAGGTTCCGTGCCAACCCGTTCAACCATCTTCGCAACAGGCTCACCTTGCTTGACGGTTTGACCGACTGAGACATAGCTCGACGACATGCCGTACAGAAGAACATGGTAACCATCGCTTGTCGAGAGGATCAGCAGCTGTCCATAGCTGCGCCATGGGCCTGACCATTCAACCGTGCCGTCAACAGGCGCGGCAACTTGCGCGCCGCTGCGAGTGGCAAATCCGATCGCCTCTGATTTTGTACCGCCCATCATCTTATCGCCCCAGCGCTGGACCATGCGCCCAGCGGCGGGGGTCGATAAGACACCGAGTGGCTGGGACACTGTCGCGCGCGGCAGGCTGGCTGTGCGAACGGGTCTGGCAGGCGCTGTCTCTGCCATTTGGAACTTGGGCTTGAGGCGCGGCGCCGCAGGCGCAGCAGCCTCTAGCGCGACGAGGAGACCACGAATGGTTTCAGCCTTTTTCCCAAGGTTTTCAGCTTGTTTGCGCAATTTTTCTGTGTCGGCAGTCACATCTTCAAAGGCGGCCCGCTTGGCAGCGGTCAGCTGTGTGATCTCAACCTGTTTCAATTCAAGTGCGGCCTCAGAAGCGGCGAGGCGTTTCTGTTCGCGTAGGACCTGGCGCTCCATCCGGCGAAGGCCGACAATCTCGTCTGTGATCGCTTTGGTTTTGTCTTGCACGCGCGGGGCAATATCGCCCATCAGGATGGCTGCTCGGATCGCGTCATTGGCGTCTTTGGGCTGGGTCAAAAGGGCAGGCGGGCGGTGGCGTCCGGAGAGCGCAAGTGACGCCATCAAATCTTCGAGAGCAGCTTCCCCTTCGACCAATTGTCCGCGTGATGTATGCAATTGCACACGTAGCGACAGGAGTTTCAGCTCTGATGCGGTGGCTTGTTCTTCGCGGCGCTGGCTTTCCATGGCGGCTGCGATGAGATTGCGCTCAAGTGAACCAAGGTCACTGGCAACCGTGCCGCCAGCCTGCTCAAGCGCTTTCAGTTTCTCAAGCGCGTCGGCGCGCTCAGCTTCTAGCGCCTCTAATTCTGCGCGCGACACGTCCTTTTGTCCGGCAGCTGGAAACGGTGCAAATGCCATCCCGGACAGCATCATCAAAGCCGCAATAGACCGGGCAGGAGAGGAGCAAGTAAGCCGCATCTTAAATATATGCCATGAGAAGCGTGAGCAGGGAATTAACAGAGCGCGTTTGTTTGATCATTTGAGCCCCTGTTAAAAGACATCATATTGCCAGAACTAAGACAGCTAAATCGCTTTTCAAATCTAGCTAAATGTGCCACATGCGCGCTTTGAGGCGAGCTAAGCGCACCTCTAGCCTGACTGGACGACATCCCGGCCATGGCTGTACCCGCGCCGCCCTCCCCCAAACCCTGAGCTTTCGAGCTCATCTATAAACCAGCTCAGCCAATATGGCAGAGCCTTAAAAAGAAAGACTGCACGATGTCGATCACACCTGAGCGTAAAGCTGAACTGATCAAGAAATTTGCCCGCACCGAAGGTGATACCGGGTCACCGGAAGTCCAGGTCGCAATCCTAACAGAACGGATTAACAACCTGACCGGTCACTTCCAAACCAATAAAAAAGATAACCACTCGCGCCGCGGCCTCCTGACTATGGTTGCCACGCGCCGTAAGCTTCTCGACTATGTGAAGCGCAAAGAAGAGGCGCGCTATAGCGCCTTGATCAAAGAGCTCGGCATTCGCCGCTAGGCTCTTTCAAAACAAGCCCGCCGATCATAGGGATCAGGCGGGCTTTTCGTATGTAATGAAAGACAAAACGTATGTTTGATAAACACTCAGTCTCGCTGGAATGGGCCGGCCGGACACTGAAAATCGAGACGGGCCAAGTGGCACGTCAAGCCGATGGCGCTGTTATGATCACTTATGGTGAGACAACGCTGCTGGCGACCGCAACCTTCGCTAAGTCTGCGAAGCCGGGACAGGACTTTTTCCCGCTGACGGTCAACTATATGGAAAAATACTAC
>CAZGVG010000084.1:8591-10751 GCA_964528975.1 uncultured Hyphomonas sp. | reverse complement strand
GGTTCATGGGCAGGCGAAGCCTGACCGGAACCCGCTTAAGCAAAGCGTGAGGCGAAGCCTCTTAGCGCTTTGCAAAACCAACTGGGACGCAACCAACACCTCATCCAACATTCCCTGACCTCACTGAGGTACGGGCTTTTTGTGCTGCCCCAAACCCTTCCAATTCTGATCGCGCCGCCGTAAACCCTCGCCTTTACTCATAGAGGTGAGAGATATGCGGGACGGCGGACGAATAGCAGCGGCAATTGATGTCATCAGCGATGTCATCAACCGTCACCAGCCAGTGAAGGTGGCGGCTCGCGACTGGGGCAAACGCGCGCGCTATGCCGGATCAAAGGATCGGGCCTGGGTCTCAGGTCTCGTCCTGGATGCCTTGCGTAAACGTAACTCAATCGCTCACGCCATGAGCGATGATAGCGCCCGCGGTCTGATCCTCGGTGCGCTCGCTCATGCTTGGAAGTGGGACATCAGACGCATCGATGACGCTATGGATGAGCAGCACGCCCCCAGCGCTCTAACCATGCAGGAACGCGAACGCCTCGTCATGGCGCCGGACCCAAGCGCCGCGCCGCATGTCGCCGGGGATTTCCCGGAATGGCTCACACCGCATATGCAGCGCGTCTTCGGCGAGCTTGTGACCGTTGAGTGTCAGGCCATGACTGTTCGCGCCGATGTCGATCTGCGCGTCAACACTTTGAAGGTCGATGCTGAGAAAGCCTCAGCCCCATTGCGCAGCGCCAATGCAGAAAGCTCACGCCTCCTCAAGCATGCCTTCCATATTCCGGCCCGTGATCCGTCCCAGCGCGAGACCAGTCTAGAAAGCATCCCGGCCTATTCGAAAGGGTGGGTCGAAGTTCAGGATGCCGGCTCACAGATCGCCGCAGCGGCTGCAAATGTCAGGGCTGGTGAACAGGTCCTCGACTATTGCGCCGGGGGAGGGGGCAAGACGCTCGCGCTTGCTGCGGCCATGCAAGGCAAGGGGCAAGTCTTTGCTTATGATATTGATGGCCGCCGTCTCAGCGCGCTCATCCCACGCCTGAAAAGATCTGGCGCTCATAGTGTCCAGATGGTTCATCCAAGAGAGCCTGAAGCGCTTGAAGCTTTGAAGGCTCAGATGGATTGCGTCTTTGTCGATGCGCCCTGCACTGGAACAGGAACTTGGCGGCGCCGACCAGATACCAAGTGGCGGGTGAAGGCCAAGTCACTCGAGATGCGGATCGAGCAGCAGGACGAAGTCCTGAACGGCGCAGCGAATTATGTGAAGCCCGGCGGGCGGCTCCTCTACGCGACATGTTCCTTCCTGATGGAAGAGGATGAAGACCGCGTCACCGCCTTCCTTGCGGCGCACCCTGGCTGGACCCAGGAGCCCGCCGCACAGCATGCCGAAGACAGCGGCCTGCTAACAGAGGATGGCATCAAGACGGTGCAAGCCGGGCAGGGACCAGATGGCAGCGTCCGCCTGACCCCGCGCACAGCCGGAACAGACGGGTTCTTCTTCGCCGTGCTGCGCCGAGAGCGTTAATAGGACAGTCAAATCTTCGAGAGTCTTTTTCGCATGATGTTTAGTCACCTTGGTTACGGTCAAACATCAAGGCGGGAGGCACCGATGGCAGTCATGACTCAGAACGGCGTAACCACACTCACGCCAACGTCCTGGAAGTGGATCACTGGCGGGATAGCTTTGTTGTTCTTCTTTCCGATCGGAACCGTCTGTGCGCCACTCTTCTTCTTGAGTTCATCAGGCAAGCTAAGGCGTCTGACGCTCAGCCCGGAGGGCCTTGAGTCTCGGAACTGGTGGAAGGTCAAAAAGTATAGCTGGGATGAGATTGGTGAGATTCGTATCAATAAGATCAAGTCCGGTATGATCACTGCAGCCAGCATGGTCTCCTTCACGCACGCCAATCAAGAGGGCACTATGTTGGGGAAGGCTGCCAAGCTGCTCGCAGGGGGCACACACTCCCTTCAAGCGATTGGCGTCTCAGCTCGCAAGCAAGCCGAACTCATGTTAGCCTACCAGCAAGGTTATGCTCCAACAGATACGCAGATCGCTATGCCAGCAGCAGCAATACCAAGATCAAAAACCCCGCGCCCGCAAAAGCTCTCACAGCGCCACCAAGCCGAGCAGGGGAGAGCCCGCGCTGTGCCGCAAGCAAGCGCGCA
>CAZGVG010000084.1:0-8491 GCA_964528975.1 uncultured Hyphomonas sp. | reverse complement strand
GACAGCCATTGAGGCCTCGACGGGACTCAGCTACATGGCCGCATGACTGATCAAAAACACGAACGCGCCCTGATCATCGATTTTGGATCGCAGGTCACACAGCTCATCGCCAGACGCCTCCGTGAGAGCGGGGTGTATTGTGAAATTCATCCGTTCAACAAGGCGGACGAGGCTTTCATTCGCGGATATGATCCGCAAGCCATCATTCTCTCAGGCGGGCCAGCAAGCGTAACTTGGGAAGACAGTCCACGCGCTGATCCAAGCGTGTTTGAGCTTGGCATTCCAGTGTTGGGGATTTGCTACGGCCAGCAGACCATGATGCAGCAACTTGGCGGTAATGTTGAGAGTGGCACCAGCCGAGAGTTTGGGCGTGCCTTCATTGAGAAAGTTGTCGATGATCCCATTCTGGATGGTTTGTTTCAGGATGAGAGCGGCGAACAGGTTTGGATGAGCCATGGGGATCATGTCGCTGAAATGGCGCCTGGCTTTGGTGTGATCGCGAAGTCACCAGGCGCACCTTACGCCGTCATCGCTGATCGCGCTCGCAACTATTACGGAACTCAGTTCCATCCTGAAGTTGTGCATACGATGAGTGGCGCCAAGCTGCTACGAAACTTCACCCATAAAATTGCGGGCCTCAAAGGCGATTGGACTATGGCGGCCTATCGCGAAGAAGCGATTGAAAAAATCCGCGCGCAAGTTGGCTCCGGCCGTGTGATTTGCGGCTTGTCTGGCGGCGTCGATAGCTCTGTTGCAGCTGTGCTTATCCATGAGGCGATCGGCAGTCAGCTCACCTGCGTTTACGTTGATCACGGGTTGATGCGCATGAATGAGAGCGAGCAAGTGGTGAGCCTCTTCCGCGAGCATTACAACATCCCGCTCGTGCACGTTGATGCTTCGGATTTGTTTCTGGGCGAGTTGGCGGGCGTGAGCGACCCTGAACGCAAGCGCAAGATTATCGGCAAGCTCTTCATTGATGTCTTTGATGAAGAAGCCAAAAAGATAGGCGGGGCTGATTTTCTGGCGCAAGGAACGCTTTATCCTGACGTGATTGAAAGCGTCAGCGCGATTGGCGGACCGTCTGTCACGATCAAGAGCCATCATAATGTTGGCGGACTGCCAGAGCGTATGAAGATGAAGTTGGTTGAACCACTGCGCGATCTCTTCAAGGACGAGGTGCGCGCACTGGGGCGTGAGCTTGGCCTGCCTGACGCTTTCATCGGCCGCCATCCGTTTCCAGGGCCAGGTCTTGCCATCCGTATTCCCGGCGAAATCACCAGAGAGAAAGCCGATACATTGCGCAAAGCCGATGCTATCTATCTGGAAGAACTTCAAAAGCACGATCTCTATGATAAAATCTGGCAAGCCTTTGCTGTCCTACTGCCTGTTAACACTGTCGGTGTCATGGGTGACGAACGGACATATGAGAGCGTGCTTGCATTGCGCGCCGTCACATCGACGGATGGAATGACGGCTGATTACTATCCATTCGAGCACGACTTTCTTGGTCGAACAGCGACGCGAATCATCAATGAAGTCAAAGGCGTCAACCGTGTCGTCTATGACATCACATCAAAGCCGCCCGGCACGATTGAATGGGAGTAACTGGTCATCCAGTCAGCGGGGAAGGGCCTTACTGAATTCCTAATCGCGCTCGATCACTAGTTCACACAGCGACACAGTGGATGGCGCGAACGGATTGAGCGCCTGACGAATAGTCTAACGCGCGTAAGCTTACCACGCGCCACATAAGCAGTGGCGCCAATACGATACCATCTCTAAATTCGATAATCATCATTATGGGAAATAATAAGATCACCATAATCACATGCTGTGGGTAATGTGATTATGAGACTTGAGGTAAGTTTGGTACGCCCAACAGGGTTCGAACCTGTGACCTACTGATTAAAAGTCAGTTGCTCTACCAACTGAGCTATGGGCGCATCCAAGGGGCTTCACATAGTTGAGTGCTATTGGCTGGTCAACGCTTATTGCTGCACAATTGACGCAAGATACACAAGACCTTGCAAAACGAAGCTATACTCAGCAACATACGATCATGATGAGACGCATAATGTATTGTGTTCTGGGCATATTCCTGACGGCTTGCGCAGCAACACAGAAGACAAATGACACCGCAAACACAAGCCCCTCCCCCAGCACCACTGAGCAAGTGTTTAAGACCGCGCAGGCAGGTGTTGGTGAAGCCGCGCTGTCCCCGCTTGAAGATATTAACTTCAAGCGAGACAAGATTCCGGCACGCTTGAAGGCCATTAAGAACCCCTATGAAATATCTCCTTTTATGACCTGTCGGGAAATTGAGTTAGAGGTCCTGGCCCTCGATGGGTTGCTAGGACGTGACTGGGATACCCCTCCTCCGGAAAAGGCAAAGCTTAAAGACCGCGCAGCGGACGGGGCGTCGACCGCTTTCCTTGATGCGGTCTCTTCTGGCGCGTCAGGACTTATCCCATATCGCGGCTATGTCAGAACGCTGAGCGGCGCCAACCGTCACCAGAAAAAAGTCCTTAGAGCTTATGAGCGCGGATCACATCGCAGGACCTTCCTGAAAGGTGTTGGACTTAATCGCGGATGTGTATACCCCGCCTCGCCGCAGCCCTTGCCTGATGACGATCCTAAAGTGGTCTTCAGGTAGGGTTTGCTTCAGACTTTGGTTTAGAGCGCGTATGGCTCCAGCGGGCGCTCATTTCAGTCCGCAGCGCACTAAACGTCCCATCGGCAATAGACGCGCGAATACGCTCCATCAGAGCCTGAAAGAAGGCCGTATTGTGCCATGTCAGGACCATAGAACCCAGATACTCTCCGGACTTGATCAGGTGATGAAGATAAGCTTTGGAATAATCTTGGCTGGCGGGACAGTTTACGGCCTCATCCAGAGGTGACTGGTCTTCGGCAAACCGCGCATTCTTAAGGTTGATTGGCCCTTCCCAGGTCCAGGCCTGTCCGTGTCGGCCGGCACGGGTTGGTAGCACGCAATCGAACATATCGATACCTCTCGCGACGGCTTCGATCAGGTCAATCGGCTTACCAACGCCCATGACATATCTTGGATAGTCTTGCGGCAAGTGAGGAACGGTCATGTCGATCGTCTTGCACATTTGGTCGTGGCCTTCGCCGACCGCAAGGCCGCCTAAGGCGATGCCGCCAAAGCCTTGCGTTGCAACTGCTTTTGCTGAGCTCTCCCGCAAATCAGGATAGTTCGAGCCTTGAACGATGCCGAAGAGTGTTTGGTGGTCACGCTCACCAAAAGCCTCAAGAGAGCGATTGCCCCATTCTAGAGAGAGCTGCATGGATCGCTCAGCTTCCAGATGATCACATGGGTAATCGGTGCACTCATCAAGCTGCATGGAAATATCAGCGCCGAGCAGGTCAGCCTGTATCTCAATACTCCGAGCTGGATCAAGGCGATGCTCTGAACCGTCTATGTGGCTACGAAATGTGACGCCATCAGCATCCATTTTGCGCAACTGACTGAGTGACCAGACCTGAAAGCCGCCACTATCGGTCAACATTGGCCCTTTCCATTTAGCGAACTCATGCAGACCGCCAAGACGCTTCACGCGCTCAGCGCCCGGACGGAGCATCAAATGATAGGTATTGCCAAGAATAATATCCGCTCCTGTATCGGCGACCTGATCCATATAGAGCGCTTTAACAGTGCCCGCTGTCCCAACAGGCATGAAAGCGGGTGTGCGTATCTCTCCGCGAGCAGTGGAGAGCGTGCCGTTTCTCGCCGCACCGTCAGTCGCATGTATCTTGAAAGGAAAGCGTGTCATGGCTTATTCGAGGCCTTTAAGGTCGAGTACTTCAATAATGGCCTTGCGCGCCGTCCGGCATTCCTCGACAAAGGCCGGATCTGCAAGGTCTGCAGCAGACAAACGATCCCGATAAGTCTCGCGGATAATATTCTGTAAGACATCGATTTTTTCTTCATCCAGCAAAATGCCCTGATGGCATGCTGCACGTTCTTCTGCTGTCATTACAACGCGCAAGCGTAAGCAAGCTGGTCCGCCGCCATTGCGCATGGATTGGCGCACATCCACATACTGTACGCGCCCGATCGGACCGTTGGACTGGACCAAGCGCTCACAATACTCACGCGTTGATTGTGTATCCTGGGTTTCAGTGGGTGCGAGCAAAACCAGGCGATTCTCACCGGGCCATTGCAAGAGCTGGGAGTTGAATAGGTAAGACTTGATCGCATCAGCCAGTGGCACTTCTGCGTTGGGCACCATCACAGCTTTAAGGTCGAACAATCCTTCAGCGGCCTGGCGCAGCGCGGCAATTGTACCATCAGAATCGTCGAAGGCATGCTCATGGTAGAAAAGCGTATCAAGTGTGCCAACACAAACGACATCATTGTGGAATGCACCTGCGTTAATCGCTGTCGCAGACTGGCGCGCATACACCGTGCGCCTTGAACTTAACGTATGGCTGCGGGCGACGCTTTGGCTGGCAAGTCTCGATTGTCGTGCAGGGAAACCAGCGGTGCTTTCGCCTGCTTCACGGCCGTAAACATAGAGCTCTACGCCTTTCGCGCCGTGGGCGGCGCTTAAGCGAACATGGTTGGCGGCGCCTTCGTCAGAGAAATCTGCATGCATTGGTAATGCGCCATGCACGGCAAACCGTTCATCATTCTCGAAGATTGAGACAAGTGTGGCCACTGTATCTGGATGCTCCAAACTGCGATGAAGCATGGTTGAGAGGTTCGCTGCTGTCAGATGTAGGCGGTCATCTTGAGTGTCTGGTGAGGGTGAAACCGTGGCCGCATTCGCCGCCCACATTGAGCTGGCACTATATGCTGCTTTAAGAAGCTGCGGCGCTTGCTTGGCAACAGTTTCGATGATTTCACGATCTGAACCTAGAAACCCAGCAGCTGTGAGAATATCCATATTCGGTCTATCAAGAGGCGGTAAAACGCCTTGCACAAAGCCCGCTTTGACGAGCATGCGCATCTTCTCTAGCCCCTGCAAAGCGGCCTCGCGGGGATTGGAAACATCGCCGGCATTGGTTTGACTGGCCAGATTGCCATCAGACATGCCGCCATAATTATGACTTGGCCCGATCAGGCCATCAAAATTGACCTCAAGTGTTTGACTAGAAGACATGGAAACCCCTGCCTTGTGCCTGTTGAAGGACCCCTAAAACGGGTCCGAACGGATAAGGTCGATGCTCGCCTCTCAACAGGCTCAGAGCGAGATCGAAATTTAATACGGGTCTCTACTTCGGGAAGCCGACAGCGCCAAGCCTGCTAGCCTCATCAGAGACTTGGCTGGCTTGTGGCCAAGCGCAATAGTCGGCGGCATAATAAGCACCAGGACGGAAATTTCCTGATAGACCCGGTCCGCCAAATGGCATGGCACCGCTCGCCCCAGCTGTCGGGCGATTGCGGTTCAGAATGCCAGCCTTCATCTCTCGGTGAGCTTGCAGCCATAGGGCATCATCATCACTGACTAGACCACCTGACAGGCCAAAACGACTATCATTAGCGCGCTGGATCGCTGCATCAAAACTACTGACGCGAATAATCTGCATCAGCGGCCCAAAAAGTTCTTCATCGGGTATATCATTGGCATCCGTAACGTCGATGACGCCGGCAGTAACGAAGCCGCCACCACGTTCCATACGCTTCAACCTTCGCAGACTCTTGCCACCCTTTTTCGATAGCATCATTTGGAAGTCGGTTGCATTCTGAGCCGCCTGCTCAGAAACGAGAGGCCCCATAAAGACCCCCTCCTCTGTAGCGTCGCCAATCTTCAAAGCTTTGGCGCGCGCAATGATCGCCTCCACCACTTGGTCACCCCACCTGCCTTCAGGTAGAATGACACGGCGGGCACAGGAACATCTCTGACCCGTTGTAAGAAATGCAGATTGAGCAGCAATATCGGCTGCGGCTTCTATATCGGCCGGGTCCCAAACGATCAAAGGATTGTTGCCGCCCATTTCCAGCGCCAATATCACCTCTGGGCGCCCTGCAAAATGCTTGTGGAAGAACAAACCTGTCTTTGCGGACCCGGTAAACAATAGCCCATTGATGTCTGCATCCAGAAGCGCAGCACCCGTGTCGCGGCCACCATGGACAATGTTCAAAACGCCTGGCGGTAAGCCGGCAGCCTCAAAAGCTTCAGCCATGATTGTCGCTACAGATGGCGCCAGCTCTGACGGTTTAAACACGCAGGAGTTTCCGGCCAGCAATGCTGGAACGATATGGCCATTGGGTAAGTGACCGGGAAAGTTAAAAGGGCCAAAGACGCCCATGACGCCGTGGGGGCGGTGGGTCAGATGTAGCGATCCGAAAGCTGCCTCTGAATAACTGTTTCCGGCCCGCTCAACCTGCGCTTTGATTGAAATTCCGACTTTAGAAGACATGGCCCCGGCTTCGCCCTTGGCCTCCCAGGCCGCCTTGCCCATGTCTTTGCTGATAGCGCCCGCGATCTCGTCGCTATGCTTGGCAAGCTCCTCTGCATACCGCTCCAGGACTTGCGTCCTGTCATGCTGAGGTAGCCTCGCCCAACCGGCTTGAGCCTCGCGAGCAGACGCCGTTGCTTGATTAACTTGCTCCGCTGAAGCGGCCTGTCCTTCCCAGCTAGTTTCACCATTGGCAGGGTTGGTTTTCTCAAACCAGTCATCCTCACCAATCGTCCATTTGCCGTCGATATAGACACTCTCAGCCATACTAGCTCCTGAGCCAAATTCGCGCGCTATCGCCGCGCTTGAGATTAAGTTTTTCCAGCGTTTCCGCAGATGTCATGAAACGCTTATCGCCCATAGATGCGCCTTCAATCAAAGTTGCGCGGTAATTGGCGAGATCGGTTGTCGCGGCAATTCCGGATTGGCCTGTCGCCGGACCAATTTCTAACTCCACGACACGGCTTTCCCGTACCGTACGCAGAGAGGTTTGGGGCACTTGCATGATCGGACCGCCATCAAATATGTCGACGACTTTTTCAAACTTGAAGCCGTCCCATTCAAGCAGCTTCAAAGCAGGTACGCCATCAGAATGACATCGCCCAATCACTTCTCTCGCCTCAGTCGGCAGTAGATCGACGTAGATTGGATATTTTGGCATTAGGTCCAGAATGAACTGGTTATCCGTTGTTGCGGAAAGATAGTCAGCCTCTGTAAAAGACATTCTGAAGAAGTGACGGCCAAGACATTCCCAGAACGGCGTTTCGCCCTCATGCGAAACCACACCGCGCAGTTCGGCGATGACCTTTTCCCCAAACCATTCTGGCTTAGTGGTCATGAGCAAGTACCGAGACTGAGCCAGCAAACGCCCTACCCCAGCGCCGCGATGCTTCGGCCGCAAAAATAATGTGCCGACCTCAGTACAGCCAACAAACTCATTGGTCAGGATCAGGGCATCCATATCAAAGCGTCGGTCCGCTTCCTGGCTCGCTTGAGCGAGCGTAATGATGCGATAATTGAAGAAGGGCGAATTTACACCAATTCCAGCCTTCACGGCGCTGCAACCTGCAACTTCCTGAGTTTCAATATTCTCCAGCATCATCAGGTACTTACCGTATTCGGGCATTTCGAGCGCGCCCTTGAAGGACTCAACTGATTTTAAGAGTTTTTTACGTAAAATTCCTTCGTCGATAGGCAATGAAGTAAAGCCAGGACCCGACTCAACTGCCATTTTCATAAGCGCCTCATAGTCAGAGAGGGCCGCTGGCCTCATGACATAGGGAGACTTCATGGCATCATCGCTTTTATCTTTTTGGCATCGATGCGACCATCTGCAATGCGGTTTAGTAACAGTGCTGAAAGTTTCGCGCGTTCTGCAAAGCTGGACACGATGACGTATTCCTCGCTTGAGTGGATTCGACCACCCATAACGCCGAGCGTATCAACATTTGGAACGCCCGCCGCGAAGATATTATTCCCTTCGCAAACACCGCCAGTGTCTACAAACTCCAATTCCAACCCTAAAGCCTTGCCCGTCGCGGACACCGCGGTGAACAGCGCTTGCTGCGCGTCATTTCGAGGTTTTGGAGGACGGTAAAAGCCGCCATGCATATGCCCTGTGATCCCATCTCTGGAGGTTGCCTCCTCCAGAAGCCTTTTCACGGACGCTGTTGCCCAGTCTGCCGCCTCTTGATCAGGCGCGCGCGCGCCAAAGCGGACAACCGCAAGATCGGGAACAATATTCACCGCCGTTCCGCCATCCATGGCACCGACATTAAATGTGACGCCCTCAAACTGACCATTTAAGCCCTCAAGGCCGATGATCAGATGCGCAGCAGCTTCAACAGCGCTTCGCCCCTCTTCTTTGGCGCGGCCTGCGTGCGCGGACCGTCCATGCAGCACAATGTCAAAGACAGCTGATCCTTTACGGCCCCCAGACATCGCGCCGGTATCCATGCAAGGCTCATAGGTCATACCCAGTAGAGCACCGGATTTTGCGGCCTTGGTCAGGAAAGCAGCGCTGGCAAAATTCCCGATTTCTTCATCGGGCGTCATCACGATCTTA
>CAZGVG010000083.1:0-10962 GCA_964528975.1 uncultured Hyphomonas sp. | reverse complement strand
CCCGCATCTTTCGATACGGGCTCTTGGGTCTTGGTGTCGCTTAAAAGCTTACATGAAGCCTTTGAACTTGTCTTTGAAGCGCGAAACGCGGCCGCCCCGGTCGAGGCCCGAACTGTTGCCGCCGGTCCAGGCCGGGTGCGAGCTTGAGTCAATATCGAGAACCATACGGTCGCCTTCATTGCCCCATGTTGAACGGGTTTGGTACTCGGTGCCATCGGTCATGACCACGGTGATCATGTGATAGTCAGGGTGTGTATCGGCTTTCATAGCGCTGCTCTCTTGAGTTGGTTGAAAACCGATTGCTGACCGGCTCTCTAAATCTCGGAAAAGCGGGGATATACAGGCTTGAGCTGGGCGCGGCAAGCCCGAAACATCACTGATCAGAAATCACTCTGCCCATCGCCTTGGGCCAGTGGTGCCCCGGCTGTCAGGTCTGGATCAAGATAATCGGCTGTAATGCGCGTATCAGCCCGCTCCTGGAACCACGTATAAACCGCAACACTGATCCACAGGATATGAAACACAATCCCGGACGATAGCGCCAGCCAGCCCGGCACCTGCCCGATATGGGCCCGGTAAACAAACTCGCCCCAGCTACTGACATCGGTTGGGTGCATGGCAATTTTGGCAAAATAGGCAAAGCCCTGAATCGTAAATATCCAGCCATAATTGCGCCGCAGCCGTCGCCCCACCGCGCGCAAAGCCGAGATCCGGTGCCGGGGCCTCAAATAGTCATCGGAGAGCGCTGTACCCCGGTCCATCGCAATGCTTGCGCCCTGCCCGCGCAGGATCGGAACATAATTGGCAATCTCAATCATCCGCGCGCGAAACTTCCAGACATAGAAATAACGATAGCGCCGCGCTTCCATGATCAGGAACATCACTGAGAGCAAACCGACCAGCACGATTGGCAGGGGTGAGGCGGCTTCATTGGCAAAGCTGACGGAAAAAGCGATCCCGGTGGACACAACCGCCCAATTGGTCGTCATGTCGAGCCGCTGACGCCAGATCGTCGAGCGATAAATTTCGGCTCGGTACAAGTGGGCCAGCGCGCCAACTTCAGCGCTCCCGCAAATCGGTTCAATTGGATCAGAATCGTCGTCTATCATAAACCTGATATACGCTGAGTCCCCTAACTTCCAAGCGGGTCTTCAGCGGCCGTGCAGTACCCAAACTCGAGGATGGCCCGATAGCCATCAAGAACCCGCCGCACCTCACGTGTGTCCTCATCGCTGTCAATCGCCCGGACACGGGGCAAGAGCGCAAGGCTATCACCCACAATACGTGCCCGCCAGAAAGCGTAACGGAGATTGTTTGGAGCATCAGTGCGACCAATGGATTGCTCTAAGAGCTCAAGATCGCATCGCACCATTGCTAGCTCCGCTGCAGCATGGGCCAGTGATGAGGCCTCGAAGTCTGATGCGGTTTGGGCAAGGTCCAATAAGACTGTATTCAGATGTTTGGCTTGCTCTGGTTCTTCATCATAGAGACGCTTACCAGCGGACAAGAGAACATCGGCGCGACCAAAATGAAGCGGTGCTTGGCGTGCGCGCGCCCTTTCGATGAGTGCTTCAAGGCCGCCCTCTTTCAGGATTGGCTCAGCTTTGGTCCACCCGTAGTCTTGGATTTGATTTGCAGGCGACAACACAAGTTGAAATCGGTCTTCCCACTTTGAATAAAGCTCCATATCGCCTGACAGGCCTGCGATATCCAGAAATAGAGGCTGAACACGCGCTTGCTTTTCTTCTGGCAGTAAAAGGGCTGCGCCCCAAGCCGCATCAAGCACACAGCTTGTCTCGCTTTTAGCGCATACCGGGCTTGCTTGCGCAAAACCAGACCATAAACATAGGAATACAAGAGAGATCAGCCGCTTCATTTCACAAGCTCTAACCCATTGTATCTGAACCAGATATGAGCGCTAACCCCGGCCCCGATACGGCGCAACGCCGGTGTCTGGTACATACAGGCTCTCTGGAACCGCTCCGGTCTGCCAAAAGACATCAATCGGAATGCCGCCGCGTGGATACCAATAGCCGCTAATGCGCAACCAGCGTGGATCAAGCAGGCTGGCAATCTCTTTCCCAACGCGCAGCGTACAGTCTTCGTGAAAGCCGCCATGATTGCGAAAACTGGTCAGATACAGCTTCAGGCTCTTGCTCTCGACCAGCCATTCGCCCGGTGCGTAATCAATCACAAGATGCGCAAAGTCAGGCTGGTTCGTCACCGGGCAAAGCGACGTAAATTCCGGGCAGACAAAGCGCGCCAGATACAGCGTATCCGGATGCGGATTGCTCACGCGCTCCAGCGTGGCTTGATCTGGTGAGCTTGGCGCTCCGGTCTGTTTCCCAAGCTGATCGAGGCCTGCATAAATGTCCTTGTCTGCCATACTAGCCTCCAAAAGTTGGGATCAGGTCGAACCGCAAACCCATATAGAGGAAATAACCGGCAAGTAGGATGCCGCCTTCCCAACGCGCCAGTTTGCGGCCGGTATAAGCAAACAAGAAGAGTAAGAAGAGCGACAGGAAGAGCGCGCCCATATCGGTCCAGGTCACCATGCTGGCGGCCTCTCCAAACTGCATCGCGGCAACATCCAGCGGTACTGCGCCAACTGATCCGCCATTCACCAATGAGAATGGATAAACAATCGCTGAGACCCCCAGAATGCCCAATACATTAAAGACGTTCGACCCCAGAACATTGCCCAGCGCGACATCAGCCTTGCCTTTGCGCGCGGCCATGATTGACGTGACCAATTCCGGCAGGCTGGTTCCAATCGCAACAATTGAAATGCCGATCACGGTTTCCGAAACGCCAAACAAACGCGCTGCATCAGAGCCGCCAGAGACCAGAAACTTGGCGCCAAAAATCACCCCGATAATCCCGGCCAGGGTCAAAATAGCTGACAACCAGATCGGGTCATTATTATCGAACTCTTCGGCTTCACCTGAATGCACGCCGCCGGCTGCGCTATTCTCACGGCGGTCAAGAATGACCGATGTGATTAGGTATGCCACCAAGAGCGTCACAAACAGAATACCTGTCAGCCGCGTGAAGGCATCAAACCAGACCACTAAAGCAAACAGGATCGTGACTGCCAGCATAAACAGGCCGTCCCGGGCCAGTGCGCGCGGATTGGTCATAATCGCCCTGACCAGCGCGGCTGCGCCAATAACCAGAAGGATATTTGCAACGTTGGAGCCAATGACATTCCCGATAGAAAGGCCAACAGCGCCCGTGCTTAAAGCCTCAAGGCTCGTGACTAATTCTGGCAGGCTTGTACCAAAGCCAACCAGGGTCAGACCAATCACCAGTTCTGACATTCCAAACTTGCGGGCAACCCCAACTGAGCCGCGGACAAGGGCCTCACCGCCTGCAAATAGCAGTACAAAACCGCTAAGAATGAGAAGCGTCATCATCATGCTAAAGAACCCCTGTATCGCGCGGCGCACGTATAAGCGCCCTTGCAATTAAGTTTAACGCGGTAAATGATTTTACAAGCTCCGAATAGACCCAGAAAGTAGCGCCATGCAGTTCAGACCTCTCGCCGCCGCCTTAATTCTTGGCTTCACGCTGCCAGCCTGCTCCGTCAATATGACCGTCAATGACACCACATTGATCGGCACGCCGGACACCTCTGAAGAGGACATCACAGCCGTCCTGATGACACAGCAAGCAGCATGGAATGCTGGCGACATTGACGGCTTCATGCAGGGCTATTGGCAATCGCCCGACCTGCGCTTTGCCTCTGGGGGGACGGTTACCCGCGGCTGGCAAAGCACAAGCGACCGCTATCATACCCGGTATGCTGACCGCGCAGCGATGGGCGTTCTAAGCTTTGATGAGCTCGAAATTGTCCGGATCGGCGATGAAGATGCCATCGTTTATGGCCGCTGGGCATTAGAGCGCGAGCGCGACACGCCCTCAGGTCTGTTTACGCTTCTGTTTCGAGACATTGATGGCAGCTGGAAGATTATCAGCGATACGACAACCTCTGTGAAATAGTCACACAGGCTTGATTTCTCTATGCGCCGATTGATTGAATACAAATGCCCGCTAGAACATGGCACTTGTAGATTCTCTTAAGGGACATGGGAATGGAACAAGGCACACTCGATCTTGAAACCAGCAACTCAAGGCTTGAAACCGCCATTGAAGGGGTCCTGTTTCGCAACCTGATCACCACCCTGATCATAATTAATGCGATTATCCTCGGCGTTTTGACCTATGAGCGGACGCTCAGTCCGGGCATTGTTGCATCTCTTTCCTGGTTTGACCGGGCCGTGACGATCATTTTTGCGTTTGAGATCCTGTTCAAACTGCTGGTCTATAGGGGCCGGTTCTTTCAATCAGGGTGGAACTGGTTCGACTTTATCGTCGTGGCGATCTCACTCGCGCCCGGCGCCGAAGCTTTCTCTGTCCTTCGCGCGATGCGCGTCTTGCGTGTCCTACGTCTCCTGCACGTCGTGCCGATGATGCGACGGATCACTGAAGCTTTGTTGAAATCCTTGCCGGGCATGGGCGCGATTCTCGCGGTTCTGGCCCTGCTGACCTATGTTGCGGCCGTCATGGCGACGAACATGTATGGTGATACCGATAATCCTGAGGTGCTGCAGCTGTTTGGCGACCTGCCAAGCTCAGCCTATTCACTGTTTCAGGTGATGACGATGGATGGCTGGCGCTTTGAAGTGGTTCAGAAGGTTGTCGATGACGGCCATCCCTATGCGCCATTTTTCTTTCTGGTCTTCATCTTCATCGCAAGCTTTGCAGTGCTCAACCTCTTCATTGCGCTGATCGTTGATGCATTGGCCGCAGATCAGCGCGCCGCCACTGAGGAGCACCTGGACGAGATTGAAGAAGATATGGATGAAGAGTTTGAAGACGCCGATAAGGAGCGCGACGAAATCATCGCGCTGCTTGAGGAGCTTAAACAGGAAGTCCGGGCCCTAAAAGCAGCCCAGATAAAACCTGAGACTTAGCCGGCTTTCTTGCGGCGCGGATATCCGTTCAGCATCTGGCTACGTACATCATAGCGAACCGAACGCACTTTCGCGTCATACTCGCTGGCGACAACATCAACGGTTACGTCATACCCGCGGTCGGACCAGTATTCCCTGATCCGTTCCTGCAATGCTCTTGCACCATCCTTGGCAAAATAATTCGGCATGAAACCCCTTTCCCCGAATAAGTTTTCCCCACCGAGTAAAGTCTTAATCCTTTAGAGGTTAATGAAAATTTACTCTACCTGAAATAGAATTTCTGAACATTCGTTCATAAAGGTCTCAACCTGTAATACCCGCTGCAGCCTTAAAAAAGGATGCCCCGCCAGTGAGGACTGACGGGGCGACCCAGGAAGCTGAGATTGGGGGGACGCAGAGCTTCCCGGGGCAGGACTTATCCGGCTGGCAGGAGAACTGTGTCGATGACGTGAATAATGCCATTAGAGGCCTTCACGTCAGCTGAGACGACAGTTGCTGATGAACCAGGCGCTGTCAGAACAACACCATCTGTACCGTCAACTTCCAGATCACCATTCAGAGTTGCCGCTGTGATCTGCTGACCCGCCAGATCTTTTGACTTAATCTTCGAACCTGCGATCACGTGCAGTTTCAACACGCCTGCGAGGGCGTCTTTATTTTCTGGCAAAAGCAGCGTCTCAACTGTGCCTGCTGGCAGGGCGGCAAAGGCCGCGTCGGTTGGCGCGAAGACTGTCAAAGGTCCGTCGCCTTTCAGTGCGTCGACGAGGCCAGCAGCTTCAGCCGCGGCCAGCAATGTGTTGAACGACCCAGCGGCGGCGGCTGTGTCAACAATATCGGTGCTCACCTTGGTATAGCCTTCACCAGCAACAGCAGTTGTATAGCTGGCATTGGTATAGTGGCTTTTCTTGGAAGCACACTGTTCGGCCAGAGCAGGGGTTGCAAGAAGGCCAGCAGAAATCATTAGAATTGCGAGTTTCACGAAGAAATCTCCCGTAGTCAGGTTATGACCCGAAGAATGTCGGCGTCATATATGTTACGGTATCATATATAGAATAGATTTTGGATGACTCGTTTTTAATAAACCAATTTCTAAGCGCTAAATGAGCGTGTCAGTATCGCTCACTCACAATCTTCACAAATACGCGCTATAGGTGTGGACATGACGATTTGGCAACGCCTCATTGAAAGCGGCAAACGCTTGTTCGACGTGGATGCGGTGGAAGCCCCCGTCCCGGCTGATATAGAGTGCGCGCCTGATCCGCGTGATGTTGGCTTTACCGCTGCGGTTGTCGGGCTGGGTGCCAAGATGGCCAAAGCCGATGGCCGCGTCACAGATGATGAGATCATGGTTTTTTCGCGTGTGTTCCAGACCGCGCCGAAAGACGCTGCTGCGGTTCGGCGGGTCTTCAATCTCGCGCAGCAAACGGTCAAAGGCTACGAGTCCTATGCCCGTAAGATCGGCAAGAAATACGCCGCACGCCCCTGCTTGCTTGAAGGCGTACTGGATGGCCTGTTCATGATCGCAACCGCAGACGGTGTCGTCACCGAAGATGAGCTGACCTATTTAGAGACCGTGGCTGACGCGTTCGGGTTTTCGGACGCCACCTTCAGACGGATAAAGGCAAGCCATATGGGGGCCGACCGTGATGATCCTTATCATGTGCTGGGCGTGCCCCATGACGCCAACTTTGATGACATTCGACGCGTCTATCGCCGCCTGATGGCGGACAACCATCCCGACCGGGTGATCCAGAACGGCGCCCCGCGCGAGTTTGAGACCGCAGCTCATGACAAGGCTGCCGCAATTACAGGCGCATATGCACGCATCAAGGCAGAACGCGGTCTGATCGCGGTGAATTGATCTTTCGTCATGTTCTAAACATTGACGGCATTCTATTTGCACGCCATCTATTCTGATAAGAGGACCATGATGACCGCAACACAGACCGCTCCATTTGGATTTCCGCATGCTCAGCTCGCCTTCCTGCGACGCGCTTTCAGCTTGATTGCAAAAGGCTTTCTGGCCGTCGCAATCGTGATCATGGCGGGTATTCTGGCCATCGCCACCGCTGCGGCTGGTCTCGCACTGGCGACTGTTGCGCTGATGATGCGGGTCTCCGGATCACGCGGTGAGCAGGCAGGTGCCTCGCACTATGATGAAAATAGTGAGGGCGGCGCAGTCACACTTGAGGCGCGCAAAACCCCTCATGGCTGGACCGTCGAGTAAGGCTTTAAGTTTCCGGCTTACCCATACCTTCAATGAAAAGCGTTTGTGTTGGATAGGCGAACTCTAGCCCATGCGCTTTGAACCCGTGCAATAAAGCCAGCAAGACGCGCGAGCGCGCCGCCATAGAGCGATTGAACTCAGGCTGCAGGGAATAAACCACCAGTTCATAGTCCAGTGAGCTTGGCCCAAAAGCGGACATCCCGCAGCGGTCAAACTCCACGGCCTGCACGCCTTTGACAATCTCAGCGACGATTTCAGGGATACGCTCAGCGAGGTCAGGATCGGTTTGATAGATGACGCCAAAACCGGTCTCGATCCGGCGGCGCACCATCCGCTCCATATTATGGATCTCATAATCCAGGAGATTGGTGTTTGAGATAATCATCTGCTCGCCGGATTTAGCCCGAACCCGCGTCGTTTTAAGACCGATTTCCTCAATCTTCCCCCAACTGTCACCGTAGCGTATCGTGTCGCCAATCTGGAACGGCTTATCGATAACGATGGACAGCGAAGAGAACAGATCGCGGAAAATGCCCTGCGCCGCGATACCAATCGCGATACCACCAATACCGAGACCTGCGAGCAAGGCCGTGACGTCGGCGCCAACATTGTCGAGTATTAACAGAAGTGCGACTGACCAAACCGCAGCACTGATAAACCACTTGATGATGTTGAAAGCTGAGGCCAGCGCCCGCGCATCGCCGCTGGAGCGCGCGACGTTCCGCCTAATGGTCGAGATGGCAAATTCCTGAACCCATTCCGCCACCTGCAGCACCGCTGCCAGAATGAAGAAGATTTTCACAAAACCGGAAACCGAACTAGGCAAATCCATGATGGCATCTGTGATCACAAACGCGATGGCAAACATGAAATAGATATGGAACCGCTTCACGACCCGCTGGAACAGCGCTGAGAAAGAGTAATCGTCTGACCGTGGCAGACGCAGGATCCCTTTCAGAATAGCCCAGCGGACTAACCACTGAGCAAAAGTGATCCCGATAACGGTCCCAAGCGCGATCAGCGCGGCAAGTTCTCCAGAACTGACCCAGCCGACAAACTCAGTTGCGGCCTCGGTGGCGCGCTCAGTTGTCTCTGTGATCGCCTCAATCGGATCGGATGACTTTTCCGGCACCTCTTCAAGCGCAGGCGCGGGCAGCGTTTCAACAGGTTCTGTAACCGCCTCCGGCTCAGGCGCAGGCGGGCTCTCTGCGCCGCCTTCAGCAGGCGCTTGGTCTTGCAGTAAGGCTTGGTCTTCAATTGAGAGGGGCTGCTGGTGGAGGGCCATACCTATTCGTCTCTTGTCTCTCTCGCGGCTCGTTTTTCAAACGCCGCCTCAATAATTCTTGTGGTCTCGTCCCACAGTTTCAGCCCTTCTAACGCGTGATAGTGAAAAAACCGTGCCTCTGCCGCGTCATCTCCGGCCACAGGCTCGCCTGATTGCCAAATCGCGAGATAATCAATCAAGACATAGTGACGTGTGATCAGGCTCCCATCCTTGTTTTCAAAGATCGCATCAACGACATCAATCAACTCGATAAGGTCGGCCTCAACGGCGGTTTCCTCAACCAGCTCGCGCAAAGCCGCATCTGCGGCGCGCTCGCCTGGCTCGATGCGGCCACCCGGAATCGACCACTCCCCAGCTCTTGGCGGATTGCCGCGCCGGACCAGCAAAACCTCGTCCCCGCGCAGGCATACCACTCCAACCGCCGCAACTGGCCTTAAATCTTCAACGGGACGCGCAGGATCACTCATGGCAGGCAGATTGCACAGATTGTGTTGAAGACGCCGTAAACACTTTGTGCCATTGAGCGGCCTGAAAGA
The DNA here is from genome assembly GCA_964528975.1 of uncultured Hyphomonas sp. Classification (GTDB taxonomy): domain Bacteria; phylum Pseudomonadota; class Alphaproteobacteria; order Caulobacterales; family Hyphomonadaceae; genus Henriciella. Next base: position 1,938 of record CAZGVG010000083.1, on the reverse strand, counting down.
AACATAGAAGACCTGCTTTATGCCGAAACCAAAGGATCAACCGCTCAGCCTCGCCCTGCAGGGCGGCGGCGCGCATGGTGCGTTCACCTGGGGCGTGCTGGACCGTTTGGTCGAGGAAAGCGGGCTAAAGATCAAGGCGATTACAGCCACTTCGGCGGGCGCCACGAATGCCGTCGCGTTTGCCGCTGGCCTAACACAAGGCGGCCCGGACGGCGCGAAAGAAAGCCTTGAGCGCTATTGGCGGACCGTTTCACAGAAAGGCACGCCCTTCTCGGCCTTCTCAATGGCCAACACCCCGCTCGCCATGCTGCCCTTTGGCCCGTTTCAGGCCGCGATGGCCTTTACCAGCATTGCCAGTCCGTATGAGTTCAATCCATTTGACCTCAACCCGCTTCGCGATGCGCTGGACGAGACAATTGACTTTGACGCCGTTCGCGCTGCGCCGCTGGAGCTGTTCCTCTCGGCCACGAATGTCGAAACGGGCCGGGTCAAAGTCTTCAAGGACGCCGAGGTGACCCGCGACGCTGTCCTCGCTTCGGCTTGCCTGCCCCAGACGTTTCGCGCGGTCGAGATCGGCGATAACGCCTATTGGGATGGCGGCTATATGGGTAATCCCAGCCTGTTCCCGCTCATCTATGCGGGCGCGCCGCAGGATGTGCTGATGGTTCTGCTCAACCCGATCTCTCGTCTTGGCATCCCTAAGCGCGTGCCAGAAATCATGGACCGCCTGAACGAGATCAGTTTCAACGCCTCCCTGATTGGGGAGCTGCGCGCCATCGCCTTTGTGCAGAAATTGCTCGATGACGGGATGCTGAAACAATCCATGCTGAAAAAGTATCGCCGCCTCAACATCCATGCGGTTCGCGGCGGGCAAGTGCTGCGCGATCTTTCCCTTCAGACCAAGTATGACACCGGCTGGTCTTTCCTCACGGGTCTTCGCGATCAGGGCCGTCAGGCCGCCGAAGACTGGCTCGGCTCCTGCTCGCAATATCTCGGCAGCGGCACGTCCAGCATCAATCTGCGCGAGGAATTCCTTGAGGCCTAACCCGCGCTCAGGAACCAGACCTTAGCGGCGCCAATTTCGCGCTCTGACAGGACATCCCAGCCAGCAAAGTCCGGCTGCTCATCGCGCGCCGTCTCTACCACGATCAGCGCGTCTTCCGCCAACCAGCCTCCCGCTTTCAGCGCTCGCAAACACGGCTCCACAAGGCCCTTATTGTAAGGCGGGTCCATGAAGATCAGCTCAAACGGATCACCAATCGCACCCGGCAAAGCACCTAGATCAATAGCGCTGCGCCGATGGATTTTGGTCACGCCAAACAGGCCAAGGCCCTCAATATTACTCCGGATAGCGCCCCGCGCATCATGCGCGGTCTCGACAAAGAGACAAAACCCAGCCCCGCGAGACAAAGCCTCAAGCCCCAGCGCGCCAGAGCCAGCGAACAGATCCATCACCCGCGCACCGTCCAGGGCAGGTGCCCAGTCCGCATGCGCCAGTATATTGAACAGTGTTTCCCGCGCCCGGTCCGAAGTTGGCCGCGTGTTTTGGGTCTTTGGCGCAGCGATCGCCCGCCCCTTGAACTGTCCTGAAACGATCCGCATCGCTTGCGTTTAGCTCCGCTTGGCGCGATGGGGAAGAGATGACCAACACAGCTGACCCCATGACCCGCGCGCTGCAACTTGCCGCAGACGCCGCAGCCGCAGGCGAAGTCCCGGTTGGAGCTGTCATCGTCGATCCAGCGACCAATGAGATCATAGCGGAAGGCCGCAACGCCCCAATTGAGGGCCATGACCCGACCGCCCATGCCGAGATTATCGCGATCCGCGCCGCCGCCCGCGCCTTAAACAATTACCGCCTCCCCGGCCTGCACCTCTATGTGACGCTGGAACCCTGCGTGATGTGCGCGGGCGCGATTAGCTTCGCCCGCATCGGCAAAG
>CAZGVG010000082.1:0-10985 GCA_964528975.1 uncultured Hyphomonas sp. | reverse complement strand
GTGGAGGTGGTGGTGGCGGAGGCGGCGGTGGGGGTGGTGGCGGTGGCGGGGGCGGCGGAGGGGTCGCACCAAACGCATAACGCAGGCCAAGTGTCACGCTATGATCCTGATAATCAGTGTCATAGTCGACTGTGTTTCCAAAGGCGTCCGGGCTGCTGTAAGACAGGTCAGAAACGTTGAACAGGCGATAGCCAAGGTCCAATGTCAGTCTGTCAGTTACATCATAACCGATGCCTGCAAGGCCCTGAACAGCAAGAGCTGTTTCAGATCCGCTAAATCCGTTTGCGCCGAAGACCTGTACAGGTACGCCAGTGCCACTGATAACGGTTGCAGCAATGTTACGAGCTTTTGCGTTCACCTGGGCAGCACCGATACCAGCGCCGAGGTAAGGCTTAACTTTGCCCTCGCGGTTAAAGTCGTACAGACCGTTTACCATGAAGTCCCAAGACTGCAGGTGACCGTCATCGTGCTCGCTGTAAATTACGCCTTCAGTAGGTGTAATGATGTTAGCAGGCAGACCAGACACGCTATTAAAGCCGTCTTCAGTTTCGATTGTACCATCACGGTACGTTACAGCACCTTCAAGACGGAAACCATTGCCAAAACCATAGCCGATACCAAGATCGCCGAGGTAAGTGTCTTCGGTTTCAGAATCGCCACCAACAGAGAACGGAATACCCGCTTCTGCATCGTGATCTACAGTGCCGTTAAAAACGGTACCAATGTCAGCACGGCCATACCAGCCGTCTTCAACTTGAGCTTGAGCTACAAAACCAGCAGACGCCATAGCGGCCGCAGCTGTAGCGCACATCAGAGTTTTCTTCATACTCTTCCCCTTGTGTCTGCCGTGTAAACACCATTGTTCCACGACCGCAGGAACATACGGACTATTCCGCAGTTCCCGAATCTCTACGCGTTTTATCGCAAACGCGCGAGACCTAGGTTCCACAAGAATAGCATTCCTGAGGCTTTTTTAGTCATCCGCGGCGTATTTGCAACAGACTCTTTCCTGTCATTTTCCTAAAGAAAACAGGCTGTCAGTCTTTTAATGTGTGTCTTAACTGTAAGATAAGATCAGCTTTGCTGCGTGCGCCCGCGTGCTGTAACCGCCTTGCGCGCCGCCTCCACACTCTCAGCGGTGACTTGTGCAGCATGTTCGGCAGAACGAGTCACTTCCAGCGCCTGACCGTCCCCAAACGTGGTGGCATAACCATCATCAATGATCTTCTTATAGTTGCGCAGGAGTACCGGATCACAACTGGCCATCTCGTGGGCCAGCTTGGTCGCAGCCGGAACCAGTTCCTCTGCGGCGAAGACCTGATTCACCAGCCCCCAGCGTTCAGCGGTCTCAGCATCCAGGAAATTCCCCGTAAAGGAGAGTTGTTTGGCTCGGCTTACCCCGATAAGGCGAGATAGTTTCTGGCTGAGCCCCCACCCCGGCATAATCCCAACACGGGCATGGGTGTCAGCAAACTTGGCGTTTTCCGACGCTAACAAGACATCGCACATCAGCGCCAATTCAAACCCACCCGTGATCGCAAAGCCGTTAATCGCACCGATGATTGGCCATGGAAACGCAGCCAAGCCCTTCGCAAGATCAATCTCACCGCCGTCCGCACCAAGCGCGAACCCCGTCTGCCCTGCTTCTTTCAGGTCAACGCCAGCGGTAAAGGCACGTCCTGATCCGGTCAGCACAGCAACACGTACCGCGTCATCTTCTGAAAGCGCGGCAAATGTCTTGACGATCTCTGCCCGCAAAGCCCGACTGAGCGCATTCAAGGCGTCTGGCCGATTCATAGTCACAATAGCAACCGGACCGTCTCGCTCGACCAAAATAATTTCTTCAGACATAGTTTTTCTCCCAGCATGCTTTTAGATGATGATTACCTCTAAAAGGCCGCCGCAGCGGAAGCCAAGGACCGACTTATGACGCCAGCACCCGTAAATGTGAATTACACCTTCGATGATCAGGAACTGGAGCAGCTGAAAGCTTATGGCACTGCCAAACATCACGCTCAAGGCGAGGTGCTAACAGCGGAAGGCGACAGCCAATCTGACATGCTGATCACATTGTCTGGCTATACTGAAATCCATGTCTCAACGCCGGAGGGCAAAAAGCGTGTTGGATGGATGGAGAAAGGTCAGTTCGCGGGTGACCTCTCGGTCCTGACCGGACAAACTGTACTGGCTGAAACCAGTATGGGAGAGTCTGGCGACATTCTTCATATCGCGCATGATGATTTTCAGCGCCTGCTGGTCGAAAATTCTAAGCTCTCAGATATTTTCGTTACAACCCTTACCGCGCGCCGCGCCTTTGCTCGGTCAGCAGAGCATGGGACTGTGATCGTCATTGGCCCGGCGCGTGACCGAACGGTGTTTATCGCGCGCGACCTATTGGCCAAGCATGATGTCCCGCATACATGGCTCGACCCTGAGACAGACGACATTGCCGAACGCATTCTGACCGCCCGTAACATTGATCGCGAGGCCCTGCCCTGCGTGCTACGCGGCGCGTCGCTTGTACTTTCAAAGCCTACGCCCGCTGAGCTCTCAGAGGCGTTCGGGCTTGATCTGCTTCCCGATGGCGCATCAGCAGATGTGATCGTGGTGGGCGCTGGCCCGGCTGGTCTTGCCGCATCTGTTTACGCCGCCTCTGAAGGCCTCTCAGTGCTGACGCTTGATTCGACAGGCCCAGGCGGACAGGCGGGCACCTCCTCCAAGATCGAGAACTATCTTGGTTTTCCAACCGGGGTGTCAGGCCGCGAGTTGGCCGAACGCGCCTCGGTTCAAGCCCAAAAGTTTGGTGCGCGAATCGCAACACCGATCAAAGCCTCCGGCCTTGAGAAAGAAGGCGAGACCTATTGCTTATCGCTTGAGGATGGACGGAAACTCAAATCCAAGGCGCTGGTTATCGCCACGGGGGCGCAATACAGACGCTTGCCGATCGACAAGCTGGAACAGTTTGAGGGCGGCGGCATCTATTATGGCGCCACGCCGATGGAAGCCCAGCTTTGCGGCGGCAGCGAGGTTGCCATGGTCGGGGCCGGAAACTCCGCCGGACAAGGCGCTGTCTTTCTCAGCCAGACCGCAAAAGCTGTGCATGTGCTGTATCGCCGGGCGGATATTCGCGAAACCATGTCTGAATATCTGGTTCGCAGGCTTGAAGAAACACCGAACATTATCCTGCATCCAGAGACCGAGATTGACGCCTTGCATGGAATGGACGGCGCCGACCCGATTGATGACCAGCTCACAGCCTGCACCTTCAAGAACCGGAGCACGGGCGAAACGAGCCGCTGTGAAACCGCTTTTGTTTTCCTGTTTATCGGCGCTGCGCCATTTACAAACTGGCTGCCAGACACTGTTGCGAGGGATGCCAAAGGGTTCCTCAAGACCGGAAGCGATCTTGCCAATATTGATATCGTTCGCGCCGGCTGGGCGCTGGACCGTATGCCCTCAAACTATGAAACCAGTTGGCCGCGCGTCTATGCGGTCGGTGATGCCCGCACAGGATCGGTGAAACGTGTGGCGTCTGCCGTGGGTGAAGGCTCAGTCGTTGTCAGCGCCATCCACAAAGCGATCAGCGAGTTATAGTTCAAATCTCTGCTTCAGGTTTGCGAACCCGTCTATAGATGGCGATACCTATCCCAATCAGTGCAATTATCGCGGCTGGAATGAAGGTCGCAAGCTTGAGCGGCGTCATGATCGCTTTCAGCCAGATCAAACTTTCATCACCAGACAGCAGGAATAGCTGGACCGTATTCTCAACAATGTCCGCCGGAATACAAATAAAGGCAGGGATCGCAAGCCAGGGTCCGACTTTGCCAAAAAAGCGCAAAGCCATGCCCGCAAAAAAGCCGCCATAGGCCAGCGGATAAGCATAGTCCAAAACCAGCGTCATCCACCAATGCGCGGATCTTTGCTCTGGCGTCATCGCTGCGATCACAGCCCGGATTTTGTCCGGCTCACTGATCTCATCAATGATATGCAGATCAAAAAGCTGAATCCATATCCCGAAGCCGAGCGTTAGCAAAACAGTCGACAGACCCAGGGTCCAAATCGTCGTGCCTTTTGTCAAAAATCTTATCATCTTTAGTCCTTAATCGACGCCAGGACGCGGGGCACCCGATCCGCCCTGAGCGTCTTCCCCGATTAGTCTTTCCGGTTCTACACCTTGCGCGCGCACCAGTATTTCCAGCTTATCGGCAGCCTTTTTCAGCTCAGTCATATCAGACCCGCGCGCGACCAGCGCGACCCCGTGGTCCTGAACCGTGCGAAACCATGGGTATGAGCCAAGACTTAGGGTCTCAAACTCTACCGCCAGCGCCCCTAACGCTTCGGCCAAGTCGCCTTCCCTCAAGCCCGCACCGCGCACCGTAATCATCTCAACCACAGCGCCGCCTTGCAGGCGGTGGCCAATATCACCCAGCATGCCCTCAACAATCTTCGGCACGCCCGCAAGCGTAAAGACATTTACAGTTTGAAAACCCGGCGCGCCGGACACCGGATTATCAATCAGGCTCGCTCCATCTGGCACCCGCGCCATGCGCCGCCGCGCGGGTGTAAATTCAGTGTCCACGGCGGCGTAACGCTCAGCCAGGATTTTCAGCGCCTCTGGATGCTCGCCAATGCTGACCCCAAAGGCCGCCGCAATGGCATCAGCGGTAATATCGTCATGGGTCGGGCCAATCCCGCCTGTCGTGAAAACGTAAGTATAAGCCGCGCGCAAGGCGTTCACCGCGCCAACAATCGCGTCTTGTTCATCTGAAACAATCCGTACCTCTTTAACCGGAATGCCGTATGGCCCCAGAAAGCGTGCAATCGCTTGAGTATTGATGTCTCGGGTCCGGCCAGAGAGGAGTTCATCTCCGATCAGGCAAATGGCGGCGGTTGGAGCGTCTGTCATGGCTTTGCCTAAAGCAATACAGACCTGCTTTTCAACCAGAAACGCTGAGCGCGGGCAGGCTCAGCGCCTTGACCCGGCTCTCAAACCCTCCCACTTGCACGCCATGAGCAAGACCTTGATTGAGATTTGGACGGACGGCGCCTGTAGCGGCAATCCTGGCCCTGGCGGCTGGGGCGCGCTCCTTGTGGCGGGCGATAAGCGCAAAGAGCTTTATGGCGGCGATCCGGACACAACCAATAACCGGATGGAGCTAATGGGTGCGATTGAAGCCCTCAACGCGCTTAAAAAACCGTCATCTGTACGCCTGCATACTGATAGCACCTATGTCAAAGACGGTCTGACCAAGTGGATCCACAACTGGAAACGCAACAATTGGAAAACGGCGGCCAAGAAGCCGGTTAAAAACAAAGACCTCTGGCAGGCTTTAGAGGCCGCGTGCGAACGCCATGAAATCGAATGGAAATGGGTCAAAGGCCATGCTGGCGACCCCGGAAATGAGAAAGCGGATGAGCTGGCGCGGATGGGATCAGAGGAAGCGAAGGCTTCATAACGGAAATGTGAGCCTAAGGGATGCCGACCCATGATAATGAGCGGCGCAACAAATAGGAGACTTTTCATGCGCCTACTCATTACCGCCACTGCCCTCGCCTTCATAACCGCCTGTTCCGGCGCGTCCTCACCATCAAAATCGGAAACCGCTGCGGTCGCTATTCAAGCCCCAGCCGAAGACACGCGCCTGCTCGCTGTCATGAGCTATGCTGATTGGTGCGGCAGCTGCAAAGCGCTCGATCCAAAAGTTCAAGCTGTCAAAGCGGCTGGCACATTCGAAGGCGTCGAGTTTTTTACGATCGACTATACAAAGAAGAACGATGAAGCCTTCTTCGCAGATGCCGACACGCTGGGCGTTGGTGACACAATGCGCGCGACATTCGAAGACAAGATCAAGACTGGTAAGCTCTACCTGATCAACCGTGACAGTGGCGCAGTCGTCTCTATCGTCGACAAGAACATGGATGAAGCAACGATAGCAGAGATGATCGCAGAAGCTTCAGCGCTCTCATAAACTCCAAATTGCTTCAGCCTGATTTTTTAGTAGATTCAAACATGTCAGGCTGAAGTTCGATGTGGAAGGGGCCTTCAGAGACTATGCGCCCTCAAACCGACCATCATTCGCGGCAACGTCATAGTCGGCTTTGATCCGCTTGTATTTTGCTTCAATTGCAGGAGCGAAACCAGGGTGGGTAAAGATATAAAGCCGATTGGCCTCAACACACTCAACGACCCATTCGCCAACCAGATCAGCCGGAAGCCCAGCGCCAATCACAGCTGCCATGCCTTGATAGCTGGGGTCTGATTGCGCCTCTTCGATCGTCATGCCACCTGAAGGCTTATCAAAGCCGGTATTGTGGATATTGGTTTTCACCCAGCCGGGGCAGAGAACGCTGACCCCGATATTATCTGCAGCCAACTCCACTTTCATGCCCTCGGAATAGCCAACAACCGCATACTTGGTCGCATTATAAGGCCCCATTCCAGGGTTGGAGACATGCCCTGCCATCGAAGCAGTATTAATGAAGTGACCGCCCTCGCCATGCGATTTGATAAGAGGCGTGAACACTTCGACACCGTAGACGACGCCCAGCAAGTTCACATCCACAATCCAGCGCCAGTCTTCCAGAGGCACTTCACCGGGTTGGCCGCCAATCGCGACCCCTGCATTGTTCACAACAATATGGACTTTGCCAAACGCCTGGATCGTAGCATCCGCTGCGGCCTTAACAGCCTCTGGATCGGTAACATCGCAAACCACCGTTTCAACGACTGCGTTGGTGTTTGAGAGCGCTTCCTTCGCTGTGGCAAGGCCTGCTTCATCGCGGTCTGCCAGCATAATCTTGGCGCCCTTATTGGCCATCGCCCGTGCCATGGCGAGGCCTAGTCCACTTGCGCCGCCTGTAATGAACGCGGTGCGCCCTGCAATATCTGTCATCGTTTTTTAAATATCCATTTAGTCGGAGCGAGAGACCGAGCCATCAGCACTTATTGCATGTGTGGCTCTGAACGAATGGCGTTCATCATAAGTTTCGCGATTCTGCCTAAAATCGTAGACATCCGCCTGATTGAGGCGAACAGATAGGATTTCCTTTGTCCGTTCGAGAGCTTCCTGATCCCGGCAATTATTGTCGGATTTAGCGAGCTGAATATCTGCCCTTTTGACATAGCGACGCATCTTGTCAGTGTTGTTCGATGCCAGCCAAGGCTCAATCATCTTCACGATTTCTGGACTATAAGCCTGGATGGCACACTCTGAGGCTTCAACGCGATCAGCTTGCGCTGTTCCTGCCAAGGTAAACGCAATGGCAGCGATGCTTACTGTCTGAAATATAGTCATTCTCAACCTCTCATCTGCTTCTAAATACTATGCCTTAGATGGGCCTTAAGCGTTCACACGGCCATTCTGAAACGCGGCGAGACGCTGATTGATAATCTCGTCGGCCTCTTTCATGATCCGGTCAATCAGTTCCTTACACGTTGGAATGTCATCGATCAGGCCTGCCACCATGCCGCAAGACCAGGCGCCAGCATCCATATCGCCTTCCATCATGATGCGCGGATAAACGCCCGCTACTTCTTCGACAATGTCTTCGAATTTCAGCTTGTCGCCAAGCATTTTCTCTTTCTCGATCAAACGCTCAACCGCGTCATTTGTCAGAACACGCTCAGTATTGCGCAAGCTCCGCATAACCAGGCGTGTATCGAGTTCAGACGCACCAACAATCGCGTCTTTGACGTTTTGGTGCACAGGCGCTTCTTTGGTGGCAATGAAGCGCGTCCCCATATTCATACCTTCAGCGCCCATGGCGAGCGAGGCCACCAGTGACCGACCATCCGCTTGTCCGCCAGAGCTTACAAACGGAATGTCCAGCTCATCGGCTGCGCGCGGCAGCAAGATCATGTTCGGAATATCATCCTCGCCCGGGTGACCACCGCACTCAAACCCATCAACAGAGACCGCATCACAACCAATATCCTGAGCCTTCAAAGAGTGGCGGACAGATGTGCACTTGTGGATGACCTTGATACCGGCATCTTTCAGATGCGGGAGTACCTGCGCTGGGTTACGGCCCGCCGTTTCAACGACTTTCACGCCGCCTTTGATCACAGCTTCGACGATCGCCGGGTAATCCGGAGGTGTCAGGCTTGGCAGGAAGGTAATGTTCACCCCGAACGGCTTGTCGGTCATATCGCGGCATTTGGCGATCTCATTGGCGAGGTCTTCCGGTGTGCGCTGGGTCAGTGCCGTAATGATGCCCAGCCCGCCTGCATTGGAGACAGCCGCAGCCATTTCGGCAAAGCCAACAAAGTGCATACCGCCCTGAATAATCGGGTGCTCAATGCCAAACATTTCAGTGATTGCGGTCTTCATGGGGGTATCCTCCTTGTACTCTGCGATAATGTCGCCGAAACTGGCTGCAAACAAGTCTGACCTTGGGGAATAGAGGATGGCGCACACAGTTTTTCTGCACGGGGTTCCGGACACGCCAGCGATGTGGGGGCCATTGATTAGCGAGTTGGGCCTTGCCGAAGACGGTTATTCCGCGCCCGCAATGCCCGGCTTCAGCGCCCCTATTCCAAAAGGGTTTACCTGCACCAAAGAAGCCTATCTTGATTGGTTCATCGCACACTTAGAAACGCTGGCTGAACAGTATGGACCAAGTAATGTTGTTGGCCATGACTGGGGCGCGATTATCACGATCAGAGCGGCGAGCTTACGCCCGGACCTGTTCAAGACGTGGACCGTCGCCAATGCCCTGCCCCATCCTGACTATAAATGGCATCAGATGGCGCGGCTTTGGCAGACACCTGTCATCGGTGAGCTTATGATGATGGTGACGCGCAAAGAGGCGCTCTGCAAATCACTCCACGCCGCCGGCATTCCAGCCGATCTAGCTTCGCATGAGGCAAGCCAATGGTCAGCGGATATGCGCCGCGCCATCTTGAAGCTTTACCGCTCGGCTAAGACAGCTGGCGAGGATTGGTACCCTGGGACGAAAAATTTGCCTGAACGCGGGATGATTTTCTGGGGTGAAGATGACCCCTATGTGCCTCTGACGATTGCTAAAAAATTCGCCGCTGACACAGGTGCGCGGCTGGAGCGGCAAGCAAAAACGGGACATTGGTCCATCGTTGAGCGCGCCGACGTGTTGGCAAAGCTATTGGTTGAGCATTGGGCCTAGTTGGTAAAACCACTCAAAAACGCAGATACATTCGCGCCCAGCGCCTCAATCGCATAGCCGCCTTCCATACAGATCAAGGTCGGCAGATTTAGTCCGGCAATCATAGCGCCCATGTCAACATAATCAGCCGTTTCAATCTTGAAGAAGCTGATCGGGTCTTTGGCATAAGTATCCGCGCCAAAAGGCACGACCAGGATTTGCGGATCAAATGCGGCGACGCGCTCAATCGCTTTCGCCAGTTGCGCTTTATAGCTCAGCCAGAGCGTTCCGCGCATCATGGGCAGGTTGAGGTTGAAGCCCTCGCCACCGCGCTCACCCCTCTCATCGGCATGGCCCCAATAGAAGGGATAATCCATCACCGGATCAGCGTGCAGAGAGATGGTAAGAACATCGCTGCGCTCATAAAAGATGTCCTGCGTGCCATTGCCGTGATGATAGTCCACATCCAGGACCGCGGCACGTTCCACGCCTTGATCTCTCGCATATTGGGTGGCAATAGCGGCGGCGTTCAGATAAGAATAGCCGCCCATATAGTCCGGCCCGGCATGATGTCCGGGCGGGCGGCAAAAGGCGAAAGCTGGCTTGCCGCTGTTTAAGACCGACCGCATTCCGGTCAGCGCCGTTTGAGCGCTGCCATAAACGGCGTCCCATGTGCCCGCCGCAACAGGTGTGCCGCAATCATAGGCATAGCGCCCAAGCTCCGCATCAATCCGTTTCAGGTTTAGGGGGCGGCGACCTTTTACGGGGAAGACATAAGGAAACGCGTCACCTGCACGCCCGGCAGCCCGCCAATCCGCGTGCGCGCGCTGCAGGAAAGCGACGTAATCTGCATCATGGACCGCAAGAATTGGCTCAAGGCCGAAATCATCGGCAGGCTCAAGGTCAGGCAGCGCGCTTTTTATCGCGTCAACGCGCGCCGCTTTCTCAGCATGCGCAACTAGCTCACCGTTTTGCAGTTCCAGCGCGGGCGCATGGCCCGACTGGGCCTCTGAATAGAATGCTCTCATAGCGCAGGCTTAGCATGAGGCGCTGAACATACGCCAAGAAAAAAGCCCGCCTCAAAAGAGACAGGCCTTAAATTCTTTGCTGCGGAGGCGCCTATTCTTCGACGAGTTCCATTTCAGCTTCGTGACGTGCGCGGTCGGCTGCGCCTTTTGCGTCTTCGTCACGATCAACCAACTCGATAACGGCGCGCGGCGCGTTGTCACCGAAGCGGAAACCAGCTTTCAGCACGCGTGTATATCCGCCACTACGATCTTTGTAGCGTTCGCCGAAAACTTCGAAAAGCTTCTGGACAGCCGCTTTGTTGCGAACCTTTGAAATGGCCTGACGACGCGCATGCAGGTCACCCTTTTTGGCAAGCGTGATCAGCTTGTCCATGAAAGGTTTCATCTCTTTAGCTTTCGGCAGAGTTGTTACGATCTGCTCGTGCTCAATCAGAGATGCCGCCATGTTGGCAAACATCGCTTTACGGTGTGAAGCGGTGCGGTTCAGCTTACGATGTGCAATGCCGTGGCGCATGTTAGTCTCCTGGGCCTGCCCTCTCGGGCATACTTTCTAAAGGTGGTCGTCGTACTTCTTAGCGAGTGCTTCAATGTCTTCTGGTGGCCAATCCGGCACATCCATGCCGAGGTGAAGGCCCATACCAGCAAGCACTTCTTTAATCTCGTTCAGAGATTTGCGACCAAAGTTCGGGGTCCGCAGCATTTCAGCTTCAGACTTCTGAATAAGGTCACCAATGTAAACGATATTATCATTTTTCAGGCAGTTTGCAGAGCGAACAGACAGTTCAAGCTCGTCAACTTTCTTGAGAAGAACCGGGTTGAACCCAAGATCGCTCTCTT
>CAZGVG010000081.1:0-11243 GCA_964528975.1 uncultured Hyphomonas sp. | reverse complement strand
CGAAGAGGCGGCCTGACCCAGAGGCGCTGGGGAGATGATTGTGCAAGGCCGCGGCGCAAGACGCAGGGCCAGAAACAGACCTGCCAGTCCCGCCCCAACAATCAGAATGCGGGCATCACCTACCGGGGCAGGGGCCTTGTAGGTTTCGGGCATTGGCCCTGAAAGAGGTGTCAAGAAATGCCCCCTTCGGCGCGTTTCCACTCCGCTGGGTTGGCACTGCCAGAGCTGACAAGCGCACCATGCATGCGCGCAGAAGAGGCGATCGTCAGGGTGAAGTTATCCGGGTAATAGTATGGGCTCTCAAACCCGTTCACAAACTCAACAATTTGGCAGCGTACAGAGAGCTGGTTGCCAAGGCGTGAGGCGGTGCAATCCTGTCGAACCAGATAGTCTTCTTCCAGCATGGTACAGCTTTGACGCGCTGTCAGCTCGCCCGCATAGGCATTTTCAGACGTTTGCTTCAACTGGGCCGTCCCACCAAAGCTACAATCAGAAGAGATACGCGCGCTGAATGTCCACTGGCCTGCAATATTGGTTTCAGCTTGAGCGGTGATCTGAAGAGCAGACACACACGCCAAGATAAGGATCACCCGCCAGAAACCATTAGAAATAGTGGCCACAAAGGTCATGACTAAACCATGCCTGCATTCTTGCGGACCCAGCGCACGCGTGTCCAACCATTCATGCGTCCAAGCAATGTGCCATTCTCTTGGATAACCATATCGAAGTCGTCTGCCGTGTAAGCTGGTCCGGGATTTGGTTCGTCCTGAATGAGAAACTTCTCGATTGTGGATACAACGGTCACATCATCACCCCACCAGATGATCTCGCTCGTCTGTTGGACTTTGGAATAATTGCCATCACAGCACCGGTCTTCCGTGATCAGAATTGCGGTATAAAGCCTCTCGCCATCAACTTCGTCACCTGTCTCCGGCGCAGCTATCGTGATGGAGCCGCGAAACGGATCATCTTCACGGTCGACAATTTCAATCACCCAATGGCCTGTTAAACCGAAGTCCTCTGCCAAAGCTGGCAGGTTTATAATTGCGAAAAGGCAGGCGATCAGGGTCGCATAGATCTTAGTCATCAAGAAATACCATCCTCAGAGCGGCGAAACTCCACTGGCGCAGTGGCTGCTGAAACCAGCGCGCCCCACATCCGGCTTGCATCCTGAATCGTCAAGGTGAAATTATCCGGCACATAAACAAGGCCTTCGGTCTTTTGTTCCAGCATTTGTGAAATCTTTGAGCGAACAGAGACTTGATTGCCAAACCGCCGGGCTTGGCATTCCTGCAGCACCACGGACCTGCCCCACATGGAACAAACCTCAACAGCGGTCAGCTCACAACCATACAGCCCTTCATCGGGGTGGCTGGAGAGGCGCATCGTTCCGGTCATGATGCACTGCCCATTACGATAAGGTTTGGTCTGGAAGCTCCAGGAGCCCAGAACATCGCCCGGATCTTTACTGTCGGCCAGCGCGGGCGCGTTAAAGAGAGAGAGTAAGCCAAGCGTCAGAGCTGCAATCATCAGGCGCATAATCTCTCTCTCCTCAAATCTGATTTATCACTTTAGGCATGGCTATGCGGCGCTCGCAAGGCATCAACTGGGTGAAATAACCTCAATCTCCATTGGCTTCAGGCCAACTTTGAAAGACAGCGGATTGGCCATTTTTGGCAAATCGAGCATCGCATCAATTGCGGCCTTGGCGCGGATGCGAACATCCTCATCCATGGTCACTTCATGCTTCATGTCAGTCAGGCAATCGAGAATATTCTCGAGTGTGATGCGCTTCATGTGAGGGCAGAGATTGCACGGGCGGACAAAATCAACGCCTGGATTTTCCGAGGCAACATTGTCTGACATCGAACACTCTGTCAGCAGAACCACTTTGGCGGGCTGCTCATCTTTGACATAATTGGCAAGCGCCGCAGTTGATCCGGCAAAGTCAGAGGCTTCCAGCACATCTGGTGGACATTCCGGGTGCGCCAGAATGACAACGCCTGGATGGGCTTCACGCAACGCGTCGACATCATCGGCGCTGAACAGCTCGTGTACTTCACACGCGCCCGGCCATGTCATGATGCGAATGCCGGTCTGGGCTGCAACATTCTTGGCCAGATACTGATCTGGAACCAGGATCACAGTGTCTGTGTTCCACTCGGCTGCGATGGCCTCAACCACTTGGGCAGCGTTTGAGCTGGTACAAGTGATATGGCATTCGGCTTTCACATCCGCGGTTGTGTTTACATAAGTTACGACCGGATAATCAGGGTAGCGTTCCTTGATCAGGCGAACATCGGCGCCTGTGATCGAGCTGGCGAGCGAACATCCTGCCTCAAGGCTTGAAATCAGAACCATCTTACTTGGCGCCAGAATTTTTGAGGTCTCTGCCATGAAGTGAACGCCGGCTTGGACAATAATGTCGGCGTCGACATTGGCGGCTTCACGGGCGAGTTGCAAACTGTCGCCGCGGAAGTCTCCCACCAGACGGAAAATGTCGGGTGTCATATAGTTGTGCGCGAGGATCACTGCGTTTTTCTCGGCTTTGAGGTCATTAATCGCGGCAACAAGCGGCGCAACGGCCGGCCACTCCATTGGCGTGATGAAATCAGACACCATTGGATAAAGGTGATCGGTCTTGGCTTTGACGCTGTCATCATAGGCAAGGCCGCGGGTCTGCGCTGCGTTGGCCGCGCGCAAAGGGGTTGGGGTCGGGCAGCCCGGTCCGGAATCAATAAGTCTCGCCATGTCAGCCTCCTGTTATGCTCACTATGAGCATTATCTGGGTGTGAAGCAGTCCCAATTCAAGGGCTAAAGCCCGAAATCTTAGGAATTACCGCACGTTCACCCTTATGCTTTGGGTGAGCAAAAGGCGTCATAGGCGACCTAACTAGAGAAGGCAAGTCGCGGCGCTGAGCTGCGCTAAAAGCCTATGTCTACAATCTTATTATTTTTTCTTATACAGATTGATAGTTCATTCATTCGTGTACGTAGGGCAGCGTCTTCGCGCAGATGCGAAACAACGGTTCTGATTGGAACGCGGTATCCGTCATCATCATTGTTGCATTTGTCTTTATTGAAGTGGCAAATGTCATAGAATCTAAGTTCATTTGCTCGGCCAAACGCTCTTTTGCCGCCTGTCTGTATGGCCCAGCTTGCAAGGTTGGTCGCAAGACTGCGAACTTTGTACTCTTTAAGCAGTTGCTTATAGGCGCGGTCTGCCAAGGTTCGCTGATCTTTATTGTTTCGCTCCCCAACAGCATATAGCCAGTCATGGACAAGGGAAGAATTCACTTCATTTCGCACTGGATTTAATAAGCCCCCCAGTCCAGGAAAATAGTAGATTGCGGGGTGAATGGATTGCGCGTCGAAAACGAAGCCTCTCGGTATTCCAACGACCATTTCGCTATTTCGATACTCTGCTAGGCTATCAGGTAGGTCGACATCGAACGTGACAACTTCAAAAGCATCTTCGACCAAGACATAGCCGGGTCGAAGATTGTTTTGCGAATAGACAGACCTTGCTAGTAGAGCGACTGTCGGAGCGAAAAGAACATCTATCTCGCCATCTCTTTCGCAGAGGCTGGTCAACCTGCTCTGAAACGCTTCGCGCTGAACTGACACAGCCAGAGGATCAGGTGCGTTGGGGACGCTTTCAATACCGTTATCCTCATAGAAGATACTTACGGCCCCTAATTGTGTTGTTGGGGCCTCGTTCACGCCCATACTCGCGCAAGCCCCAAGCAATATTGCGCAGAAAAATACTTGAATAAATCTTATCATATCGTCCCCCAGCTGAACCCCCGCATGTGCATATCATAGGGTTAACCTTTTGTTTACGATAAATATCTTGCATGAGAACAAAAGTGGAATATAACGAATGAGAACACAGGGAGAACATTATGCGTGAAGTCAAATTCAGAGGTCAGTCCGGTAAAGCTTATTCATTCGTGCGGATGGCGGTTGCTGCGCCTTGGGCGCGGGAAGCGGGTGTCGCCCTGTTCGCGGCGCAGGGCCCATTTGGCTGGCGTGTAGTGCGTTTGGCGTCCCTGCGCGGGCGGTTGCATGATGTTCAGCCGATCTGGGCTTATGCGGATGCTGAGCGCTACGGCGCCAAAGCCATTTTTGTGATGCGCGAAACGGACCCTGAAGGCCGCGCCATGGCGCTTGAGGACTTGCAGCAGGGCCTCAACCCTGTTCTGGAAACCCGCCATCAGGATATTCGCCTCGCTGCCTAAGACTGCAGTGACTTACTCGGCTTGCTGGGTCAGGGCCTGATCATACCAGGATTCGATGTCAGTCTCGATCCGCACGAGCGAACGCGGTCCCGGCCCGATCAGCGCTTTCCGGAATGCGGTCTCGTCATAAGTCTGACCCAGAATGGCTTGCGAGCGCTCTGACAATGTCTCAAACCGATAATAGCTCGCCATCACGGCGCTATAATAAGCTGGGCGCGCGGTAATTCGCAGGACCACTTCGCGCGCTGCGGGTTCAGAAAGCCCGGCCTCTACGCGCAGAAATGTCATCGCCTCAGCCGCTGTCCAGCGCTGTAGGTGAATGCCAGTATCGGTCGCGGCCAAAACCGCTTGCAACAGCTTAATGTGCGCCTGCGCCAGTGTCTCCTCAGCCGCCGCGCCCTCAAAACCCGTCATATTGCTGTAGGCATAATGGCTCCATCCCGCTTTGATCGCGGGATACTCAATCAACTGGCGCACAGCTAAGCTGTCACGACCCAAAGCTTCGAGCCAATCGCGATAAGGCGCGCCTTGCAGCGTCTCGGCCCAGTCAGCCGCCGCCGCGCTCAAGGCTGGGCGGTCTTCAAGCCGGGTTACAGCCTGCAACAGAGTTTCCTGTGAGGGAAACAGGCGTCTTCGCCCATTTCCTAAAGTCGGTGCGGGGTCTATTGCGGCTTCGCCGTCTGTTTCGGCCAGCACCGGGGCATCAAAAAAGGTGAGCTTTTCTCTCAAACGTGCCGGAATCTCTGTCTCTTCAGGCCACTCCATCAGACCCACAAGGTCCGTCCGAAGTGTCTCTACGCGGGCCAAATGCCGATCATGCAGACCTTCCGGGTTCACCTCGTCGCCGGTCGCCGCTTGCAATAACAGCGTATAAAGCTTGTAGCCTTCCGGCTGTGCCAGAACGCTGATTTGCTCCGGCGCGTTCTGTGCGATCTCATCCAGAGTTTCGGCGAGGTCCAGATAAGCCGGGCGCAGCTTGTCTGTGATTTCCATCTCGACCAGTCGCAAATAAGCGGACTGCTCAGCTGATCCAAAATCCTCAAGATCAAAAGTCAGCGCTTCAAAGGTCCCGGTCAGCCGTTGAAACGTCTCGGGGTCTCCATTGAACATCCGGTCAACCCGCCGCCGTGTCTCAACCGCCAGTAGCTTTGGCAGCGTCAGGTCTGCAGCCTGATCGGCAATCAAGCGCCGCTTTGTATCATCAAGGGCACCCGATAGCGCCTGCAAGCGACTGACGTAGGCTCTGGCCTCTGCGGCAGAGTTGATACGCTGGCGAAAAGCGAGAATTTGCGGTCCTTCTGTCCAGACCCCCGAAACCGGATCAATCGCATAGGGGCGTAGATCATCATAACTGAAGCGCCCATGGCCGAGCTGCTCCAGCGTGATCAGGTTCAGCAATGCTGTTTCGGCAATGCCGAGATCGCGCGCATGGGTGTGGCTTAGCGGCAGTAAAGGCCGCGCGCGCAGGCGTTGTAACAGCTCGATCCGGATCAGGCGGCCACGCTCAAATCCGCCTTGGGCGTGATTGTCAAATCGGCTGCTCGATTGCCTGTCGGCGTAATCTTCAAGGCCCAAACGATTTGCTAGTTCAGGCGACAAGACCAGTTCAGTGCGCAGGAAATCGGTCGCGATCGCCTGACTATCACTCAGGGCTTTGCGGGTAATGCGCGGTGTCTTTTCCGCGTTCCCGCAAGCTGCAAGCGTCACAAACAGACCACATGTCAGCAGCGTGAGAACACCTCTTTTTGCCAAGGCGCTGAAGAGCTGTGAGAAACCAGCGCGTCCATGAGAAGTGTGAAACTCTTGCAACAGATGCAGTCCTTTGTAGTCTCCCTGTTGTCGGCTTTACCCATTTCCGTTAAACCCCGCCAGTCTATTAAGGGGAGTTACCCGTGGAAAACACAGATACAAATCAACAACCAGAGCTCAGCGGCAACGTCCTGTTCTATAAAAGTCCTCAACCTCTGAACCCGGAGCAGCATGCTGGTCTTGGTGTAAAGCAGGTGGATCAGCCTTTCGGCTTCCTGCGTGAAGCGCACGCAATCCCAGTCACCGTGACTGAGTTTGGTATGGCGGCTTCTGCCTATCCGATCATCTTTGTCGGGAATGACTACACGCCTGTCGCCGTCATGGGTGTTCGCCAGAATGAAAACTTGTTCGTGCGCGACGATGGCTCAACTGAGCCTGACTTCTACGTCCCGGCTTTCGTGCGCCGTTACCCATTTGTGTTTGCAAATGACAATAATAGCGACCGCCTGCTGCTTTGCGTTGACCGTGAAGCGCCAATGGTCAGCAACCAGCCGGACGTACCTTTCTTCCAGGACGGCCAGCCGACAGATTTCACGCAAAACGCGATTGAGTTCTGTAAAGAGTTTGAACGCCAGCGCCGCTCGACAGTTGAGTTTGCTGCGATCATCAAGAAGCTGGACCTGTTTGAGCAAAAGACAGTCGGCTTCCAGCCACGCGATACACAGGGTAATCCCGTTGGTGAGCAACAGAAAATTGCTGACTATTTCGCTGTGGATGAAAACAAGCTCAACAATCTGAGTGATGAGCAGTTTAAAGAGTTGCGTGAAAGCGGCGCGCTCGGTGCGATCTACGCGCACATGATCTCACTCTTGAACTGGCAGCGCGTCATTCAGCGCGCGGTGCAGAAACAACCCGCTGCAGCGGCTCAGCCTGCCCAAACCCCGCCGCCAGTTGCTTAAGCGGCGAGGATAACAGACCCTAAAGGGCGGCGCAGTGCGTCGCCTTTTTTGTATCGATCACACAGGTGAGAGGGCTGGTCACATCCCCGCGAGGTGGTTTCCTTCTTAAGCGATTGTGCGATACGGACGGCGGAAGAGTTCTGGAGATGACTGTTATGCGTTTCATTTACGCCCTTTTGGCTGCGATCTTTATGGCTCAGGGGATCATTCCAAATGCGCTCGCCCAGACAAATTCTGCCAACAAGGCGAAAGTTGAACTGGTCTCGGAACGCGCGCTAGCGGTACCGGGCGAGACGGTCTGGATGGGCCTGTCCTTTGAGATACAGCCCGACTGGCACATCTATTGGATCAATCCGGGCGATGCCGGCATTCCGCCTGAAATTCTGTGGTCTGACACCTTTACTCTAGGCGCAGATGCGGTCGGCGCATTCAAATGGCCGCTTCCGGAAGTGCTGCCCGTCGTGCCCGGTCAGATCATGGATTATGGCTATTCTGATAAAGTGGTTCTGCCCTTTCCGGTAACGCTTCCAGCGGATGCTGATGGACCGATCGTGTTTGAAGGGGTCGCAGATTACCTGATCTGCAAAGATATCTGCATTCCCGAAAGTGCCAATATCCGCCTCTCACTTTCTGTTGGGGCCGGGCAAGTGCCCGACACTTACGGCTCAAGACTGATTCAGGAAGGCCTTGCGACGGTTCCGCCAGCCTTTACCGGGGACGCCGCAATTACAGCGCAGGGCGATCAGTGGGTTCTGTCTCTCAGCGGCCCGCAAGTGGCTGGCGCTCGCGGCGATGCGCGCTTTTTCCCTTATGACCATGAAATCGTTCACGCCGCTGACCAGCCTGTCAGCTTTGGCGAACAAGGCCTGCTGATCAGCCTTACCCCTGACAAAGACGGCGCGGCTGCGCCTGCTGACATTGCTGGTGTCGTGCGCATTGGCGATGTCGCCGTTGACCTGACCGCAAGTCAAGGCGCCGTCTTACCGGCAACCTCTGGGTCGGGCGGCGTAAGCCCGGTTTCCGCAGGCGGCGGGGCGAGCCTGCCAATGCTGATGGTCTTTGCGCTGATTGGCGGGTTGATCCTGAACCTGATGCCCTGCGTGCTTCCAGTCTTGTCGATCAAGGCGATGGGCGTTGTTGCGTCCGCTGCGAATGGCAATGCCAGCGAGGCTCGTGCTCATGGCCTCTGGTATGCTGCGGGCGTTCTGGCGAGCTTTGGCGCACTGGCCGCCGCAATCCTGTCAGTGCGCGCAGTTACCGGCGTTGCGATCTGGGGCTTCTGGCTGCAGAATGCGATGATGGTAACAGCGCTGATCCTGATCATCTACCTGATCGGGCTCTGGTTGCTTGGTCTGTTTGAACTTGGCACCTCAGTCCAGAGTGTCGGCAGCGATCTCGCAGCAAAGCAGGGCAGTGCTGGGGCTTTCTTCACAGGTGTCCTCGCTGCCGTGGTCGGCGCGCCGTGCACAGGCCCCTTCCTCGGCGCAGCTTTGGGCGCTGTGATGGTTCAACCCTCTTTCAATGTCGTGCTTGTCTTGCTCACAATGGGCCTTGGCATGGCGCTACCGTTCCTCTTGCTCAGCTTCCTGCCGGGTTTGCAGAAAATGATCCCCAAGCCCGGTGCCTGGATGGAGACGCTGAAGCAGGTCTTTGCTTTCCCGATGTTCCTGACCGGGGCATGGCTGCTCTCAGTTCTCGGCGCACTGGCAGGCTATCGCATCGTCGCCCTCGTGGTGGCGGGCGCCGCTCTCATCGCGTTCGGCATCTGGGCCCTGAAGTCTGCCGGGCAGGGCAGCAAGGCGATCTTGCTGTCTAGCCTAGGATTGGCCGTCATCATTCCAGTCTTTGGCCTAATGTCGGCCACAAGCTCGATGGAGGTCGTATTTGGCCTGTTATGGCTCGCAGCCTTGATCGCGGCCTTCATTCTGATCGCGCGCCTGTCTGGCAGCGTCACAACCCAGATCGCCAAGGGCCTTGCGGGCCTCGCCATCGTTGCGGGTCTGGTCTGGCCGCTCGCTCAATCGCGTACCGCAATCGCTAGCACTGGCGGCTCAGAAGCTTATGAAGCCAGCTACGATACTGAGGCCTGGTCCCCGCAGCGGGTTGCCGAACTCACCGCTGAGGGCCGC
This sequence comes from uncultured Hyphomonas sp., assembly GCA_964528975.1. Taxonomy (GTDB): domain Bacteria; phylum Pseudomonadota; class Alphaproteobacteria; order Caulobacterales; family Hyphomonadaceae; genus Henriciella. The sequence continues at coordinate 2,165 of CAZGVG010000081.1, read as the reverse complement.
GCAGTCTTTATCGACTTCACGGCTGAGTGGTGCGTCACCTGTCAGGCGAACAAGCTGCAAACCCTGAAAACCAAGCCAGTGACAGAGGCCTTCAATGCGGGCAATGTCGCCTTCCTCGTCGCCGATTTTACCAATGGCGACAAGGCGATTGCCCTGGAGCTACAAAAGCGGGGCCGCGCCGGAGTGCCGATGTATCTCTGGTACGCGCCGGGCGAGACGGAGCCGCAAGTGCTCCCGGAATTGTTATCTATCGATCTTGTAACTGGGCTTGTCGAGGCGGCGGGCTAGGCTATCTTCGCGATCAAACAGACCCAGATGGAGCTACCCTATGAAGACCCTGACACGCCGTAATCTTGGCCTGGCCGCAGGCATGGCCACCGCCGTTGCGCTCACCGCAGGCGCGATGATCTCATTCACCGCCAGCGCCGCTCCGGTTGAAGCGGGTGCCTCTGCGCCAATTTTTGTCGATGCGATGACCGCATCAGGCGATGAGATCGATCTAGGCGATTTTGAAGGCAAAACGGTCGTTCTGGAATGGACCAATCATGACTGCCCGTTCGTGAAAAAGCACTATGCAGAACCTGTGAAAAACATGCAGACCATGCAATCCGCAGCCTCAGAGGATGATGTGGTCTGGATTCAGGTCATCTCATCGGCTGAAGGCAAACAGGGGCACCTGGACGGCGAGAGCGCGCTTGCGAAAAACGCACAGCGCGGCGCGGAGCCAGCCTATACCATTCTCGACCCAAGCGGCGCGATTGGTCAGGCCTATGAGGCAAAGACCACCCCGCACATGTATGTGATTACGGGTGAGGGGAAGCTGGCTTATGCTGGCGCGATTGATTCCAAACGCTCTTCAAAAGTCGCTGACATTGAAGGCGCGACAAACTATGTCACCGCCGCCCTTACCGCCGTCGCCGCTGGTACTATTCCAGAAGTGACCGCGGCCAAGCCCTATGGCTGTTCCGTGAAATACTAAGGCGTCGAAAGCCAACCCAAACAAGAAAGCCGCCCCAATCAGGGCGGCTTTTTTTATTGATACGTCTCCAAAACGACGCCTAGGCCCCAAGCTCGCGCTCAAACAGAGCCAGCATCCTGCCCCAGGCGCGTTCAGCCTGTTCTGGATTGTAAGCGCGTGAGTCTGTCGGGACCCAGCCATGCATCGCATCAGCATAGACTTCAATTTCAGCCGGAACCTCCGCGGTCTCGAATGCAGTTATCAGCTCGCCTTGCGCTTCTGGCTGGCGTTCATGATCATTTTCCGCGATGGCGATCAAGACGCCGCCTTTAATCTTCTCCGCAAGACGGTGCGGGCTGTCTTCCGCCTCGGTGACCAGTCCGCCGCCATGGAAAGATGCAGGCGCCTTAATCCGATCCGGCACGGCTGCAGCGGCCCGTAAGGTCCATGATCCTGTCATGCAGAACCCAATCGCGCCAATACCCCGGTCACGATCGACGGCGGCTTGGGTGTCGAGCCATGCGACGATCGCCTGACTATCCGTGATAACGGTTGCAGGAGAGAGCGCTTGATAATGTGGCCCAACCAAGTCACGCCCACCCGGGTCGCGGATGGTCTGACCCTCTTCGAAAAGGCGGCCTGCGTGCGTGCGATAATAGGGGTTGGCCGCAAGCACGCTATAGCCTGCGCCCGCAAGCCGCCGGGCCATATCAAAGAAAGCCGGACGTACCCCGTGAATATCGGGCCAGATAATGATCGCCGCTTGCGCGCCGCTGGCCGGGTGCAAGAAGAGCGCGTCCAGCTCACCCTCCGGCATCGCGATCTTAACCTCGGTTTCGGTCAGCGATGTGTCTGCTGGCAATGGCGTCGCGCAGGCTGGGATTAAAAGGCCCGTGGCGGCCAAGGTTGCGGATGCGCCAACTGTGAAGCCCCGCCGCGTCACTGATTTGCGTTTCAGATAGGCGTCCAGCTCGCGTTCGGTGGTTTCATCACACATAGGTCTTCCTTCCAGATTACATCAATTAGCTCAGCATCGGATATGGCTTGGACCAGATGGGTTTCAAGCTGGCGTTTATGCACACGTATTGCGGGTAAAGCCAAACGATCCGTGCCAAGGGTTGCCCGCGACGTTTCCCACAGCTGATCCAAGGCCTGCTTTACGAATACGCCCTCCCAATCCGACCGGGTTCAATTTGGCTTTATGCTG
>CAZGVG010000080.1:0-11351 GCA_964528975.1 uncultured Hyphomonas sp. | reverse complement strand
GAAGAGTATCGTTCTTCGCCGTCTGACTTTGTCTTTGAAACCTCATTCATCAACTCGCCAGAAGCTGAATTGTTCGGTCTGGAGCTTGAGTATCGCAATCGCTTCGACATGCCGTTTGAAGCCGCTTTCTTTGCCGACCGTGACTGGTTGTTCTCTGCGAACTACACCTACACGTCTTCTGAGATTAAGGTGGAAGATGGCGACATCATTTTCGAACCAATTCTAGGCACGAATCTGTCAGCCGACGCCTTCGATCTTGACGGCGCCCAGCTACAGGGAACGCCTGAAAACATCCTGAACCTTCAGTTTGGTTGGGAAAGTGACAATGATCAGATGACTCTACTGCTCGGTTGGGTTGATGAGCGTATCTTGCAGCGTGGCCGTGCTGGCGGTTCACTCGATCTGCCAGACGTTGTTGAGGATCCAGGCGTCCAGCTTGATCTTGTCTATCGCCGTGACTTCAGTGTCCGTGACCGCTTGCTGACGCTCGGCCTGAGCGCGCGTAACCTTTTGAATGAAGACCATGTCGAGTTTCAGGATAGCGGCGGCGACTTAGGTAAGACTGACTTCAACACATATGAACGCGGCGTTAGCCTCTCAGCGAGCCTGACGGCAAAGTTCTAAGCCGCTGCGAAGCACACGGCGTTACAAATCAAAACCCTCACGCATGGAGCGATCTGTGTCGTGAGGGTTCTGAATTTACAGCAAACCAACGTGACAAAGCACGGTCTTAAGGCCTAAGAGTTAATCTGGGCGCAGGGGTGAAAAGGTAGGTACGCATGGCAAGTGCTGCACAAACAGCCCTTGAGAGACTTTCTGCGATTGAGCGCCCCGTTCGGCTGATCGTCGAAATCGTGCTGATCTTCTGTCTGGCATTACTGATTGCGCGTATGGGCTGGCTGATTATTTCACCTGAAGACAGCGTCGCTCGATTCACCGACAGACCGTTACCATCACCCTTGGAAGGCAAAGCCGGGGCGCTGGGCCTCGTGACCGATCGCACGGTTCTGATTCGCGCAAACCCGTTCAGACAAGGTGAAAGCGATGCCATCATTGTCGAAGAGGCCCCTGAGACTACGCTCAACCTGAAACTGGACGGCTTGCGCGCCTCCACAGGGCAGGAAGACAGTGGAACAGCCATCATTCGCGGGCCAAACGGCGTTGGTAAGGGCTATTCGGTTGGGGATGAAATCCTAGCGGGCGTTACTCTGCGCCGCATCCTGTCGGATCGCGTGATTATTGACCGCGATGGAGCGAGTGAAACGCTGATGCGCGGTGACCGTAATTCAGGTCTCACCGTGATTGGTGATGGCAGTCAGGTCGCCGCAGATCGCAGCGCAGGTGAACCATCTTCGCTTAACTCTAACGCTGGTGCAGCACAGCCGCAGACCATTGAGCGCGAAATCACCGATCCTGAAGCGCTCTTAAGCTCAGTTTCAGTTCAGCCTGTTGAAGAGAATGGGCGCATAAGTGGCTATCGGCTGACACCGCTGGGATCGTCGGACACAATGGCCGCTGCCGGATTGCGGCCTGGCGACGTGTTGCTGCAAATTAATGGCGCATCGGTTGCTAATCGTGATTTACCTGATTTGATTGCGGAAATTGGAAGCCGCGAGACTGCAGAGTTACAAATTGAAAGAGACGGATCTGTCCAAACCATCCGTTTAAGTTTCAAGGAATAGGATCAGCATTATGAAAAAGCTTGCTCTTGCATCGGCTTTTGCAGTCAGCCTGTCAGGGCTCAGCGTCGCGGAGATGAACTCGCCGCAGGCGGCCCGTCATGTGTTGAGCCTGAATGATGTCGATGTCACGGCGCTGATTGATGATGTCTCGATCATTACTGGATATACGTTCATTCTGCATCCAGACGTCCGGCGCACCAAAGTCACGGTTATGTCGCAAGCGTCGATGAGCACGGATGAAGTGTTTCAGGTCTTTCTGTCCACCTTGCGTGTCCATGGTTTTGCTGCTGTTCCTGCAGGTAAGAGCGTCTATCGGATTGTGCCAGAGCAGACAGCTATCGGTGAGGCGGGCTCTCGTAATACCGGGCCAAATGCTTTTATCACGCAGGTCATAAAGCTGGATAATTTCAGCGCAATTGAAGCGGCGCAAATGGTCAAACCATTGGTCGATGCGCAAGGTCAGGTCGTGGCCAACGCCAAGTCAAATACCATTGTTCTGGTCGATTATGCTTCCAACATGCCGCGCCTGCGCGAGCTTGTGGCGGGGTTGGATGAAAGCGATCGTACCAAGGTTGAAACGATTGAACTGCGCAATGTACCCGCGCGTGAAATTGAGACCATTCTGGCGGATCTGCTCGGGCGTCAGGATGATGGTCCAAATGTCGATTTCGAGGTTTCATCTTCTACGTCCAGCAATACGATTGTTGTGCGCGGCGATGAGGTTTCCGTTGCGAGGGCCATTAAAGTCGCGACACAGCTCGATCAAACTGACCCTGTCCGCGATAGCTTGCGCGTGATTGAGCTTCGCAACTCTGACGCGGAAGATATTGTTCCGATTCTAGAGCGTCTTGGCGAGACTATGGCGCAGCAATCGGCCCCAGGCGACATACAGACGCCGGGAGCGACGATTGCTCATCACCAGCCAACAAACTCACTCGTTATCAGCGCCGCGCCGGACACGTTGCTGGCTATGGAGCGTGTTGTTGAGGCGCTGGATAAACGCCGCGCGCAAGTTTTGGTCGAGGCGATTATTGTCGAAATGTCGGATGACACAGCCCGCGAGCTTGGCGTTCAATTCCTGCTCTCTGGAACGGGCGACTCGTCCGTCCCATTCCTCAGCACGAATTTCTCACGCTCGGCGCCAAACCTGCTGTCTCTGGCGGGCGCTGTTGCCGATCCAGCTGTGTTTGGCGGCGCAAACCCATTTACCGATAGCGCGGTCAGCTCCCTGCTGGGCCTTGAGGGTATTTCCTTTGGCGGCGGCGGGCGAAGTGGCAACACACTCTTCGGCGCGATCCTGACTGCGGTAGAGCAGGATACGCAGTCAAAAGTCCTCTCCAAGCCGTTCAATCTGACGCTGGACAATGGCACGTCTGAGCTGATTGTTGGCCAGCAAATCCCTGTCACGACAGGCGAAGCGCTTGGCTCTGACAATACAAACCCGTTCCGGACGGTGTCGCGTCAGGATGTCGGGATTAAGCTGAATGTTACGCCGCGTATCTCTGCCGATGACACCGTACGCATGGATATTTTCCAGGAAGTCTCAAGCATTTCAGCCACGCTGAGCAGCGGTACGGACGATTTCGTTACAAATCTGCGCCAGATCAATACCAGCGTTCTGGCTGATGATGGTGAGATCATCGTTATTGGCGGTCTGATCGAGCAACGCAATGAGCTGGTAAACTCACGAGTCCCTTATGTCAGTGACGTGCCGATTGTCGGAAATCTGTTCAAATCTGAGGGCCAAGACAATCAGCGAACCAATCTCATGGTCTTCATACGCCCGACGATTGTGCGTGACCGGGATCAAGCTCGCGCCGTAACGTCCCGTAATTATCGCTATATTCGCGCTGAAGAGCTGCTACGCGAAGACGAAGGCGCGCCATCAGAGCTCGACGCTTTTATAAGTGATGTTCTCGGCACCTCCCCGCTTGACGAGTGAAGTTTGACGAACCCGAGTTTTGAGTAAAACAATATCAGGACCCATAATGGACCTTCAGGACACCGATCTTTCATATGCCTTCGCCCGCGACAAAGGCCTTGTCGTTTTAGACAGCGAGCGTGAAGATCAGGTGCGTATTGGGGTGCGTAATGGCGCTGATCCATTTTCTCTGATTGAAGCCCGCCGAGTTCTGCGCCGTCCTCTCGAGCTGGAGGCTATGGGCGCGCAAGATTTTGAGCGCGCACTGACTGAACATTACGCCCGCAAAGGCGTTGACGGCGATGAAGCTGAGGCGGCGCTGGATCGTCAGGGCGGCCTCGCCAGTCTGGTCGAGGGTATTCCGCAAACTGCTGACCTGCTGGACGGCGAGGATGATGCGCCTGTGATCCGCTTGATCAACGGCCTGATCTATGAAGCGGTGAACCGAAAAGCCTCAGATGTTCATATCGAACCGCATGAGGACAATCTCTCGGTGCGCTACCGGATTGATGGTGTGTTGCAGGAAGTGCTGACGCCCTCCCGGCGCTTGGCGGCGCCACTGACCAGCCGCATCAAAGTCATGGCGCGCCTTGATATTGCTGAGAAGCGCGTGCCTCAGGACGGTCGCATATCGCTCTCGATTGGCGGGCGCAGCATTGATGTCCGTGTTTCGACGCTGCCGAGCCGCTATGGTGAGCGCGTTACGATGCGTCTGCTTGATACCCGCAATGCCTTGCTTGGGCTTGATGAGCTTGGCATGGACCCGGTGACGCTGGATCGCTTCCGCGATGTTCTGGCTCAGCCAAACGGCATTACGCTTGTCACCGGACCAACAGGCTCGGGTAAGACGACCACACTCTATTCCGCGCTTTCTGTTCTGAATAATGGTGAGCGCAACGTCATGACACTCGAAGATCCGATCGAGTACGGCCTTGACGGGATCAGCCAGACCCAGATGCATCACAAGGTCGGCCTGACATTTGCCGCGACCCTGCGCGCAATCCTGCGCCATGACCCGGACGTGGTGATGGTCGGTGAGGTTCGTGACCTTGAGACCGCCAAAGTTGCCTTTGAGTTCGCTTCGACGGGCCGTCCAGTCCTGTCCACGGTTCACACCAACAGCGCTGCTGGGGCGATCCAGCGCCTCCGCGATATGGGGATTGAGCCATATGTTCTGGCCGCCACGCTGAAAGCGGTGATCGCGCAGCGTCTTGTGCGCAAGCTCTGCGACCATTGCAAAACGCCGCATACCCCAACCGCTGATGAGTTGAGCATGTTTGACCTCACCGCTGATGAAGCGCCGCAGTTCTGGCGTCCGGTTGGCTGTATGGCGTGCGGAAACTCCGGCTATACGGGCCGACTTGGCGTTTATGAGCTGATCATCGTCGATGGGGCCTTGCGCGATCTGATCCGCGCCGACGGCTCTGAAGACGCCATTCAGGACATGGCGCTCACCAATCATGGCACACTGTTCAAGAATGCCGCCCGTTATGTTGCGGCGGGCCAGACCAGTGTTGAAGAAGTGCTTCGTGTTTGCCGCCGTGAGGAGGAGCGCTAAGCCATGGCCGTGTTTGACTATGTCGCCATCGGCGCAGACGGCAAACGCGCCACGGGAGTGATCACGGCTGATTCCGCGCGGTCTGCCCGCAAGGAACTGCGTCTGAAACAGCTCTCTCCGCTAGACGTAAAAGAAGCGCGCCAGAAATCCGGCAGCAAGCTTGGACGCGGCGGCGGCTCAATCTCCGGCAATGATCTGGTTCTGGTTACCCGCCAGCTCTCTATGCTGATCAAATCCGGCGCCACGGTTGAGGAAGCCATTGGCGCGATTGCAAGCGAAGCTGAAAAGCCTGGCACTCGCCGCGTTCTGATGGGCGTGCGCGGAAATGTTCAGGAGGGCTATTCGCTGTCGGAGGCGCTCAGCCAGTCTTCCAAAGCCTTCCCGCCATACTACCGTGCCGTGGTCTCGGCGGGGCAGTCCTCAGGCCGCCTCGGCGATGTCTTGGAACGCCTCGCACTGCACTTGGAAAAGTCACGCAAGTTACGCCGCAAGCTGATGTCAGCGCTGATCTATCCAGCTGTCCTTGCAGTTGTCGCCATGAGTGTTGTCGTCTTGCTCTTGATCTTTGTCGTTCCGGCCGTTGTCGAGCAATTCAGAACGGTTGATCAGGACCTTCCAGCGCTTACGAACGCCGTGATTAGCATTTCAGACTTCATGCGCGGCTGGGGTTTGCTTGTCGTGCCGCTGGTCGGGGCAGGGCTGTGGGCCTTTCGCGGGGTGTTTAGGACCCCTGCGGTCAAGATCGGCTGGGACCGCTTCGTGCTGCGCCTGCCCATGCTGGGTAAAGTTGTCAAAAGCGCCAATGCCGCGCAATTCTCCAGAACCTTTGCGACCCTTTCTAGTAGCGGGGCAACGGTGCCGGACTCGCTCGTCGCGGCACGCGGCTCGGTTGGCAATGAAGTCTTCCGGCAAGCGGCCGTGAAAGTCCGCCGGCAAGTGGAAGAGGGCCAGACCCTGCACCGGGCCATGCGCGCAACGGAGGTCTTCCCGCCTATGCTTGTTCATATGGTCGCGAGCGGTGAGCGAGGCGGCGACTTGCCGGCCATGATGGGCAGCGCCGCAGATTATATGGAAGAAGAGCTTGATAGCAGCGCCACCATCGCGCTGGGGCTGATCGAGCCGCTTTTGATTGTTTTACTAGCGGGCGTTGTCGCGCTGATCGTGCTCGCTATCATGCTGCCTATTCTGCAGCTTAACACTATGGCCATTGGAGCTTGAGAGATGCGTAAGACCCCTCACCACACGAAACACTTGTCCCGCAAGGATCGCCAGCGCGGCTTCACCCTGACTGAGATCATGGTTGTTGTGTTCATCATTGGCCTTCTTTCCAGCGTCGTCTTGTTCAACGTGCTTGGTGCGCGAAGTGATGCGCAGGTCAAAACCGCCCGTGTAAACATTGCTGCGCTCACCGGCGCGCTTGAGCAATATGCCCTTGATGCGAATGACTATCCGACAGAACAACAAGGTCTCGAAGTATTGGTTCGTAAACCCGATACGATCGCGGCGGGGTCAAGCTATCGCCAAGGTGGGTACCTTCAGAAGTCATCGATTCCATTGGACCCATGGGGACGCCCTTACATCTACAAGCGGCCCGGCGATAAGTCGGGACGGTCCTATGATCTCTATTCCCTTGGCGCGGATGGCCAGGAGGGCGGTGAAGAGCTGGACGCTGATATTGGCAATTGGGACGAACCACGCAGATAGACCCAAAGCCCATGCAAATCGCCCAGCCAGACAGATCAAGCGAACGCGGCATGACGATTGTCGAAGTTCTGATGGTGGTTTTCATCATCGGTCTTGCGGCTGGCATTGTGACTATGACGATCCCGCAGCGCCCGACGACGGAACAGGCGACAGCGCAAGCCTTCGGGCGATTGATCACCGAGGCTCAGGATCAGGCTATTCTGTCCGGGCAGCCCATTGGCCTTTTTGTGACCGATAAGGCGTATGGTCTCGTGCAATGGCGTCGTGGCCAATGGCGCGCTTATACACGGCCAGCCAGTCTCCCTAGACAGATCGAAATTACTGAGGAAGACGCACAGCAAACCGCACCCGAAGGTTGGCCTGACCTCGTTTTTGACCCAACTGGGATTGTGCAACCGACAGAGTTTAATCTGCGTGGCCGCGGCGTGCGGATCGACATAAGCCTTCTGGAAACCGGGGAGGTGCAGTTTGAAACGCGCTAACCCGACATCACAAGCTGGCTTCAGCCTTGTGGAAACCGTTGCCGCAATGGGCATTCTGGCCTTGGCCGCTATTCCGCTGATGCAGATCACCGGTGATGCTGTGCGCAACTCGTCCAGCTTGGAAACGCGTTTGCTGGCGCGCACTGTGGCAGAGAATGTTATGGCGCGGTCTATGGTTTCGCCGGAAATCCTTGATGCCGGCATCGCGACGGGCAAGGAAACGCAGATGGGCCGGGTTTTTGACTGGGCGCTCACCAAAGGTCCAGCGCAAGCGGGCGGGCTGCAAAACCTTGAAATTACTGTGCGCCGAGAGGAAGAAGAGCAGGTTCTGGCGCGGCTCGTCAGCCTGAAATATATCCCGCAAAACTTACCCGACCGACCGGACGCGACGCCCCCAGCAGAGAGCGGCGATAACACTGATGGGGAGCCGAAATAATGCGCCAACCCTTGTCTGAATCAAGGTCACAATCAGGGTTCACCCTTGTTGAAACACTTGTCGCTCTGTTTATTCTGGCACTTGTATCATCGGCTGGAGCATCCTTGTTGATCGGTGCTACGGGCGCTGGAAAACAGGTGCGGGCGCAAGAGGCTGAGGCCCGCCAGCTCGACATCGCCCAAAGCCTGATCCGACAGGACATCGCCGCCATGAGCACGCGCGGCGTTGCGCCTGCAGATGGATATACCGAAACAGGGAATCTGTTTGGTGAGGCCCCGCGCGGTGAACTTCCCTTCTTACGCTTTGTCAGAAGTGGCTGGGTCAACCCAGCCAATATCGAAGCGCGCAGCCCACTGCAGGCAGTATATTACAGCCTGCGCGAAGGCGACCTGATACGGGAGGCGGCGCTGCGCCCTGATGCGTCCCAAGGCACGCCTGTGGCCTCCCGCGTTCTGTTGACTGACGTTCGCGGTATCCAGCTTGATTTCGTGCGCGGCGGCGTTCGGTCTGATTTCTGGAACGGCGCGGCAGGGCAGGCGCTATATGTGCTGCCAGACCTGATCGAAATGCGGATCACATTTGATACAGGCGTGACGCTGACCATTGCGGGAATTACCGGAGGGCGCACATGACCTCAAACGCCCGTCATAGCGAGCAAGGCGCAGCTCTGATCACGGTCCTGATGATTGTTGCGGCCATGTCAGTTGCCGCGCTCGCGGTTGCGCAGTCGGTCACCACCGCAACACAACGTGCCAGGTCGCTCGATGCGCAAGCACAGCTCACGCTCTACGCCGCCGCCGCCGAAGAGGTCGCAAAGGCACGCCTCGCCGACGTAATGGCACCGCTCGAAGGGCGTCTCTTTTCAGGCATGCCGGGTTTGAATGAGCCTCAGATCATACCAGTCGACAATGGCAATTTCATCGTAACGGGCCGTGACGCGAATAATTGTTTTGACGTCAACAGTCTCATCAAGTCTGGCGATGGCGGCGCGTCTATCGCTGATGATGACGCGCAGGCGGCTTATCAGGCTGTGCTGGAAGCGACTTTGGAAGATGGCTACAGTTCTGACCTTCAGGCCTTGGTCTCTTCGTTGACAGACTGGATGGACAGTAATTCAGTCCCCGGCAGCGGCGGCGCGGAAGATGCCTATTATCAGGGTGAAGTTCCTTCATACCGCACCTCTGGCCAGCGGCTCGCCACGCTGGATGAGCTGCGCGCCATTCGTGGTTATGAACCAGACATCATCGACTTGCTTCGCCCCGTTCTCTGCGCACGCCCAGAGCAAGTCGACATCAATAAAACGGCTTTGAATATCAATACGCTTGAACCCCAGCACGCCCCGCTTTTGCGGCAGGCGTTTTCTGGAGCTTTGGCACTCGAGGATGCTGAAACTCTTATTGCCAACCGTCCGCAAGGTGGCTGGCCTGACCTCGAAGCGCTGCTCGAAGAACCTGTCGTCAAGGAACTTGATCCGGCTTTGATTCAACAGGGCCGCCTTGGATTAGTCACAAGTCTGCTGGAAGTTTCTGCAAATGTATCTTATCGCGATCATGAGATGACCATGCGCTACCTGTTTGAGGCTCTTCCGGGCCGTCCTATACGCACTTTGCGGCGCGAGAGGATCGGCTAATGGCTCATATTTATGCGCTTTTACAAGCCGATGGCTCACTTCTGGCCGCGCGTCAGAAGGGCAATGGCTGGGCAATCGTTTCTGGCCTTCAGGGGGTTGAAGCGCGCGGTCGCAACCTGACCATCTTCCTGAATGGCCTTGATGTGCTTGGCTTGGCGGTTTCGATCCCGGCTCGTAACGATAATCAGGCCCGCCGCGCGGCGCCCTTTGCTGTCGAGGACGACATCGCTGAGACGGTCGAGCAAAGCCATGTCGCGCTTGCCCCGGCCAACAAAGCGGACCTCGCCGCCCCAAGAGACGTCAGCATTGTCTCAAACGCCGCGATGGATAGCCTGAAAGAAAAACTGGCCAGCGAAGACTTGAGTGAAGCAGCCGTGATTGCGGCCCATAGTGTATTGCCAAAGCGCGATGTCCTGCTGGAAGGCCCCGGCCTGATCCTTGGCCGTCTCGGCGCGCGCACCTTCACAGTCGATGCCTCAATCGGCAAAGATGTTTTGCTCAGTCTTGTGGACGCTCATCCCGACGCTGAAATTCTCGGCGGTCATGTTGCGCTTGCGCTTGGGCGGACCTCTAGCGCAGACGGCGCGCCGTCGAATGAAGCGCTTCTGGTGCGCCTCGCTGAGTGGCAAGAATCCTCTGGGGCGGGCATCAACCTGCTTCAGGGCGCATATGAAAGCCGCCGTCCGGTAGACTTGCAAGGCATCACACGCTGGCGCTTTGCCGCCGGGCTTGCGGCGATGGCCACGCTCGGATGGTTCGGCAATGTCATGCTTGAGACCAGTGCGATGAACAAGCACGCCAATGGCTTGCGCCAGCTCTCGTCAGAGTTTGCCCGCGCAGGCTGGCCCGAGACGAGTGGCGACGTGCAGCAGGCGCTGGCTTTATCTGGCGGCCTGCGCGGCAATGATACAACCGTCTTCCCGTCCGTCCTGAACGCCACGGCCATTCTCTATGACGCAATTGCTGAGATTGAGGGCGCTGAAATCCGAAACCTGCGTTACGATCGCCTGCGCCAGCAGATGACGGCAAGTGTGGCCTTTCAGAGCTTTGCTGATGTCGACCGCCTGACCGCCGTCATCAATGGTAACGGCTTGCTGGCTCGCGCCGGAGATGCCCGCCAGAGCGGCACGAAAGTCGTTGGCGATCTAACCTTGGAGGCGGCCTCATGAGCGCCTGGTGGTCAAATATGGCGCCGCGTGAGCGGATGCTGATCGGTATTGCCGGGCTACTGACTGTGATCGTCATCCTGTGGCAATTCATCTTGGTCCCGGCTTTAGGCGCGCGCGCTGAAGCTCGGGAAAACCTTGCTGCCAGTGATCAGGTCCTGTCGCGTATCCAAGAGAATTTCGTCGCTAAACGCGCCCTCGGCTCGGCCAGCGTCTCTGCCAATGCCACGGCGATGAGTCTGGAGGATTTCAAAGCTTCAATTACGGGATCAGCCGCCGATATAGGCCTCGCCATTACGCGCTTACAGGGCAATGATGAAACCAGTATTCGGCTGGTGTTTGAGCAAGCTGACCCAAGACTGATTTTTCTCTGGCTTGAAGATGTGCAAACCAAACTGAGCGGTGAGGTGACCCGCTTTTCAATGGAACAAGCGGGCGGTGGGCTAGTCCGCGTCACTGTTGATCTTGTCAGTGGAGGTTTTTAATGCGCCGTATCCTTCTTCTCCTGTTCTTCGTCATTGTCCTGATTGGCGGCGCTGTCGCCTTCACGCCATTGGGCTTCATTCTAAGCCAGTCTGGCATAGGCGGGTTTGGCGTCGGCTGGGCGAAAGCCGACGGCACACTGATGCAGGGGCGGATCAGTGGTCTGTATGCTGGAAATCAACCCATTGGAGACGTCTCGCTCAAGCTGCGTCCGATGTCGCTTTTAACGCTGAAACCCTCATACGATATTCAATGGGGTGGGGCAGGCGGGCGCGGAGCAACAGCGCTC
>CAZGVG010000079.1:0-11663 GCA_964528975.1 uncultured Hyphomonas sp. | reverse complement strand
TCGGCCATTCGTCCGGGGCGGCTGGGTTCAGAAGGCGCCAGTTGCCCCTCTCTGAATCAAATCTGGCGTCATCGCCCGATTTGGCATCGAAATGCGCGTCGGCTTGCCACCTGTCGATGGGCGTGGCGGGCGGCCAGAAAGCTTGCGGGTCTGGTCGGATAACGGTTTGCGAGCCAAAGCGTTCCAGCTTGTGACCGTCGCCGCTGTCGAGGAGGGCATACTGATCAGCGTCCCACTGGTCGGCGAGGAAGAGGGTGGAGGTCAGTTTCATTACGCAAAGTCTCTCTGGCGCCAGCCCTCATAGAGCATGATGGCGGTGGCCTGGGCGAGGTTGAGGCTGTCAGCGCCGCCGCGCATTGGGATGAGGCAGAGCGTATCGCACGTCGCCTCAATGGCGTCGGGCAGGCCAGATTGCTCATTGCCCATCAGGATCAGGCTGGGTTGGGCAAAGTTGACGCCTGTATGGGCTGTATCGCCGTTAACGCTGGCGGCGACCATGTTGAGACCCGCCTCTTTGCGCCATTGATTGAAGCTCTCAAAATCGGCGCGCGCGAGGCGGACATCGAACAGAGACCCCATCGAGGCGCGAACGGCTTCGACGCTGTAGGGGTCGCAGCATTGCTCAATCATGATGACGCCGGCAACGTCTGCGCAGTCTGCGGTCCGCAGAATTGTGCCGAGATTTCCCGGATCGCGGCATTCATAAAGACCAATCCAGAGGCCTTTATGAGTTGGATTAAGGTCCTGAAGGGTCAGGCCACGCTGGCGAATCGCTGCGATAACCGCCTGCGGATTGTCTTTCTTCGCGAGGCTTCCGGCGATCCGATCGGGCACCTGTACGATCCGTGCACCTTTGTTTTCCGCGCGTTTCGCGAGGGCCTGAACATAGTCACGGTCTGCGCCAGACGCTGACAGGATAAGCGTGTCCACCTGCCAGTCCTGGGCCAGCGCCTGCTCAATAAGGCGTACACCTTCAGCCAAAAACAGCCCGGTCTCATTGCGGCCTTTTTTGCGCTCGAGACTACGCAGCAACTTGATCAGCGGGTTGGCTGCAGAGGTGATGAGGTCGTATGAAACTGTCATGGACGCCCTGTAACACGCACTTGCCTGATTCCAAGGGATAAGGCAGACCATTACGGTTAATGCAGTCTTAAAGGGGAGATTGCGGTATGAGTGCGTATGATACAGTCGTCGCTGGTATGAGCGGCGCAGGGCTTGCTCTAATAGGGTTTGTCACAACCTCAGGTACGTCTGATTTCCACATGAATGCGGGACAGATGGAAGCTGCTTTATTGGCGAATGCTGAAGCTGCGCTCGCAGAAGCCGGGCAGGACTGGGCCAGCGTTGAAATGCGTGGCCAGCGTGCCTTTATAACAGGGGCGCCGCCGAGCGAAGAAGCGGCGGAGATCGTCAAGAACAGGGTGTACACTTCATCCGGACGTGGTGGTTTGATCTGGGGCGGTGTTATTGGGATTGAGACTGAGTTCTCCGATATCCCGGACCTGCCCACGATGACGCCTTATGTCTGGCGCGCGATCAAAAGCCCGAATGGTCAGATGACTTTGGTGGGATCGGCACCGGACGTGGAAATCTCGAATGCGTTGGCGAGCTATGCTGCAAGCGATACGGGCGCGGTTGTCGATAATCGTGTGAAGCCTGCATTGGGTGTTCCGGACGGGGATTGGGCTGGCATTGCGCGGTTCGGGATGGATCAACTGTCATTGCTGGATAGCGGTGAGGCGCGCCTAACTGATCTTGAGCTACGCCTGAGCGGTGTTGCAATGGAAGATGCGGCGCGCATTCAAGCGGTGGCGGCTGTCTCAGGACTGGCTGATCCGTGGAGCGGGGTTGCCGACATTTCGGGCCCTAGCCTCTGGAAAGCCGAACACGTTGGTGATCGATTGGTTCTGTCTGGGAGCTGTGAAACTGAGGCGGACAAGACCGAAATTTCAAATATAGCGGCGGAATATTTTGACGGCGTGGTTGTCGATCAGATGACGGTGTCGTCTTCGGAATATGAGGATTGGGTTAATGGTGTACGCCTTGGCTTGCCGCACTTTACCCAATTCAAAAACGGCGAAATGGCATTTGAGCCACTTGATGATGGTTTTAGCTTTGAGGGCGAAGCGACCTCTTCGACCTTGCAATTCCTGCGGGAAGACATGGCGACACTTGAGGGGCCTTATGCGGTTGAGATTGCAGCTGAGACCGTTGCGGTCGAACTGGATGAGATTGCAGGTGTTGATCTTGGCGCGGATCCTCTGATCGCCTGTCAAATGTCATTTGATTTGGTCATGAACGCGAATGCCGTTGTTTTTAGAACGGGCAGCGCCGAGATTTCCCGTGAGAGCGGTTTGACCCTGGATAAGATTATGGCGGTTTCTGAGACCTGCTCCGGCGATCTGTTGTTTGAGCTGGGCGGTCATACTGATAATACCGGGTCACGGGCCGCAAATGTCGTGTTAAGTGAAGCAAGAGCGCAAGCTGTTGCCAATTATATGCAAGCGGCCGGATTTGAAACGGCCCGCTTGATCGTAAAAGGTTATGGTCCCGATCAACCCAAGTTGGACAATGCGACCCCAGAAGGGCGCGCAGCCAATCGAAGACTTGAGTTCACAGTTCAGGAATGGAGCGAATAGATGCAGTGGCTTATTGCGAATATGTGGATGGTCTTGGCTTTTGCGGCTGCCTTGGGTTTGTTCTTTGGCTTTTCTGTGCGCGGAATTCTGACCGGGAGCCGGGTTCGGAAAGCTACGGTTGAGCGGGATGTTGCTCTGACCGAGCTGGACCAGACGCGCGCGGAAGTCGACGCGCTTTATGCCGCGCAGCGCAAGCACAAGGAAGATGGTTCGCAACCCGGCGCCTCGTCAGATGGCGCAGATGCTGCCTTACGCGCCGACTTGGCTGAGCGCGACACGCGCCTGACAGCGCTTGGGGATGAGTTGAGCGCCGCGCGCGCTGAAATTGAGACTTTGAAATCGACGCAGGATGAAGGCGCAAATGGCCTCCAAACTGCAGGGGCTGCGCTTGCTGGGGCCGTTGGCGGCGCGGTGTTGAGTGGGGCGGATGAGAAAGAACTTACGGAGCTGAAAGAGCGTAATACGTGGCTTGAAGAGCGGGTCTCTGCTTTGGAGACTGATCTATCGGCAGCGCAAGTCGTAGCAGAGCCTGTCGCCGTGGTGGCTGATTCAGATGAAGCTGGGTCAGCGGTAGCTGAAAAGATGCAATGGCAGAACGGATACTTACGTCAGCGTGTCGAGGCGCTTGAGACGAAGGTTGTTGAGGCGAGCGCCGTGGCTTTGCCGGCTATTGCAGACCCTGCACTGGACGTTGAAGAGCCGGCTAATGAGGCGGAACCAAGTGAACATGACGAGGAATTGGCACGTTTGCGCTGGCGTAATCGCTATCTTGAGGGGCGACTGGCTTATCATGAAGAGCGAGCGGATGCCGAGGATGCGGCGGCGAGCGAAGCGCCTGCTGAGACGAAGGCCCCGAGCCTGTCTGAAGTTGCTGCGGTTGGACTAGGGATCGCAGCGGCGACTAAGGCCGTCGCTGACGACGAGACCGAGACAGAGCCCGAAGAAGAAACGCAGCCTGATCCTGAACCTGAAGCTAAGCCTGAACCAGAACCTGAACCAGAAGCTGAGCCTAAAGCTGAGCCTGAACCAGAAGCGATTGTCCCTGTCGTAGAAGAGGACAAACCGCATCCGTCAGAGGCTATGCTGGCTGAGCTGGAGCAGAAGGATGCCGAAGGCAAAACCAAGCCGACCCAGCTTGAAAAACCTGAAGCGGGCGGAGATGACCTGACGGCGATTGTCGGGATTGGACCACGGATTTCTGAAGTGCTGAACGAGCTTGGCATCTGGACTTATGGGCAGATTGCCGATTGGGACGCCGAAAATGAGGCCTGGATTGAAGACCATTTGTCTTTTCAGGGCCGTGTCACGCGTGAAAAATGGGTTGAGCAGGCCAATGCACTTGCCAGCTAGGACAGCTTTGCGTCTTCATTCACGGTTCAGGTGCTAAGTGCGAAAGTCAGTACAAGGTGCAGGTTAATCCTATGTTTTGCATCAGCTCAACTTCGCGGTTAGAGTAAGGCGTCAAAGGGAGATTGGCATGAGCAAATTACTAATTACAGATGAGATGATTGAAACGGGCGATCGTATTGATGCGCCGCGAGATTTTCTCGAAAAAGCCCCACGTATGCGGATGTCGCGGCGTGGAATCATTAAAGGTCTGGCTTGCGGAACGATTGTGCCGATTGTGACCGGGTGTTCGACCAATCCGGTGACGGGCGAGAGCCAGTTGATCCTGCCAGGTTTTGACAATGCATCTCTTGCTGCGATGTCGACATCGGCTTGGGCTGAGATGAAAAAGCAGACCCCACAAACCGGCGATAGCCGTTTGCGCAACCGGGTCCTGAATGTCTGGGACCGAACCGCCAAAGGCCGCACCACGGCGCTGAAGGATAAGTATAACCAGCAGGTTGCTTATGTTCCGAGCGAGTGGGAAGTGGCCGTCTTCGATACCGATGCTGTAAACGCTTTTGTGATGCCGGGTCAGCAGGTCGGCGTCTATCGCGGCATTACCGAACTGACTGAGAATGATGACCAGTTGGCCTCTATTTTGGGCCATGAGGCGGGACATATTGACGGCCGTCACTCCGCCGCCCGTGCGTCTGCACAGATGACCGCGCAAGTGGCCATGGTTGCGGGGCAAATTGCGATCGCATCGTCTGAAGAGCTACGTCAGTACGGAAACACAATTGCGGCCCTTGGCGGCGCGGCGATCCAGTTTGGCGTGCTACTGCCCTATAGCCGTAACCATGAGTTGCAGGCGGATAAGCTGGGCGTCGATTACATGCACCGCGCGGGCTATGATACAACCCAAGCGCCGCGTCTTTGGGATTTGATGGACAAGAATAGTGCTGGCAAGCGCCCGCCAGAATTTATGTCGACGCACCCTGATCCGGGCCGTCGCCGGGATGAGTTGATCAATTATATCAATGCCAATGGATATGCCTTTATCTAAAGGTACGTCTTTGTGAAAAGCCCGCACTTCCAAATCGGAAGGCGGGCTTTTTTGTGCGCTAACTTCAAGTCAAAGAAATCGTTCGAACTGGCACAGCTGTTGCAGTTTGCCGCTGATGATTGAACGTGCTCTTCTTTTCGCTCTTGTGATTTTGAGCGTCCTTACAATTTTGGGGCGTGTCATTGGCCCAATGGGTGAGAGTATATCTGCTCAGATTGAGGAACAGGAGCGTGCTTTAGCCGCGCCGAGTGTTAGGCCTGAGGACGGCACATAACGCCCTCAAGGGGGTATTGCTCAGCGCTGCCCTCTTCACGAACATAGCAAACGCCGCCCTCAAGGATCAGCTCAAACCGCTTCGGCATGGCTGTGCTGCGGGTTTCACCCGGAGCAAGGGGCGGTGGCAGCACCGTTAAGCGAGATGTCTTGGTCAGGTCGCCCGGCCCAAGTTCAATGCTGGCCTTCCCCGTTACGTCTGCAAGAACGGCTTTGAGGCTTGCCAAGCTCGCGGCATCAGCGCTTTCGAGGATGGCAGGGCCTGAAATGGTATCCGTCATTTGGCATGCTCCAAGTAGCGCGAGACTGAGCAAACCCAAGGCTACGGTCTGGGCTTGCGGTTTATCAGCCTTCATTAGTCGAGCCCCCGCATATCGCGGTTTGATGCCAGGAAGCCTTCGAGCGCATCAAGCTCTGTCGTTGCAACACTTGGTTTACCCGCTTGGTTAAAGACCGTCTTTGCGCTTGGTTTGGACGTTGCGGATACGGTAGGGCAGGTGCCATCAATGCGGTATTGCAGGGCGGCTGCAAGGAGGCCTTCGGTCTCGTCGCCGAGCTCTTTGCTATAGTCATCCGGAACAACACAGCCTGAGACGCGTTCACCGAAATTGAAGGTTGAATTCATCGGCACAAAGCCATCCGAATAATCACCGAAATTCTTTTCGTTCACACCGCGGAACTGAATAGTGTAATACGTCTCGCCGCAATTGTCGGTGGGATAGAAGCCATACGGCTTGCCGCATGTGATGCTTCCGATCAGGACGATTTCGACATCAATGCCGCGAAGACCATTGATGACGGCCTCACTGGCGCTGCAAGTTCGACCTGTTGATAGGATGAAGACGCGCGGGAGATCAAGAGAGTCCAGAGGCTGCCCATTTGTGAGACTAAAGCCAACCCCCTCATCAATGAAGGGAATTGGGCCGTTTGAATCCCCGGTAACAGGGTTTCTGCCACCAGCGTTTGCATTGAATTGAAGCTGTTCAAAGGTCTTGCCGTTTGTCGCGTTATCCCCAGCGATCATGTAGCTAAGCTGCGCGGCAACCGCCAGCAGGCCGCCGCCATTATAGCGCAAGTCGAGGACAAGATCGTCAATACCCGCTGCGCTCATATCAGAGATCGCGGTGGCGATGGCTTCTTCAGACGAGAACGGGCTGAACGTGTTGAACAGGATGTATCCAACTTTGCCATTGGCGGTGTCTATGGTGGAGGTTCGGTTTACCGGGGCTTGAGCGATGTCCTGTGAGGTCAGGCTGAAGCTGCGTTCGGTGCCATCTACGTCGCGCACGCGAAAATCGTGGCTTTCACCAGCCGTAGCCGGGAACAGGCCATCATTGAGTGTGTCCAGTTCGGCCTGGCTCGCGCCGCCATTGACCAGGTCAATGCCGTCCACTTCAAGGATGCGTGTACCTCTTGGGAAAGGGATTTGTCCATTAACCGGGTTTGAAGCCGGCGAGTTAGGTTCTGTATATTGGACGCGGTAATCTCTGGGCGTACTGGTTGAGAAAGCGATAAAGCGGGCGCCATAGCCTGACCGCGGGGCTGAGTTGCGTTGTTCGAGAAAATCTTCAGTCGACTGGCTGAAGTGAAAGTCATCCTTGTCTTCACCAGACGCTGTTGTTGCATTGGTCCGAAGCTCAGCAAAGTAAGCAAGGCGGTCTGTGAACGTATTTGGGTCCTGATCGGTGACCTCGTCATTCCAGAGATAAGTCTCTTCTGTCCAGGAGCGCAGCCAGAAGTTTTCCTCTGCAAGTGAGCCAGACTGGTCTGGAAAAGCATTGCCTTCACTATCAACGCCAGAGCGGGGCGCTTCGCACTGATCTTTGAACGTCGTTGCCGATGCAAAGACATTTTGCGTCCAGGTTGGGGCCTGACTAACCGGCGGGGGTGGAGGAGGCGGGGAGAACGTTGATGGAGCCGGCGTTGATCCGCCTCCACCGCCGCCACAGGCCGCCAGAGTTGTGCCCATCGCTATGAAAAGCGCCGCGCTTGCAACTGTTCCAAACTTTGACTTGGCCATCCCTGAACTCCATTCCATTTTAAGTGGTTCCACTTTGGTTTATTGGGACCATAGAAGGCCTATGCCCGGCAAGGCCAAAACCCAGTCATTTTGTATATTGTGATCGATATAGATGTAATATTCGCAGTATGGGGGCAGGGTGAGCGCAAGACTTGACCATGATGAGCCAAAATGCTTTACGCACGCCTTCGCTTGTAAGGGCGAATTAAAACCGTTTGTGGGAGGGGCAGCCAGCCCGTGACCACGAACCCTCTAAACCACGGCGATCGGATCGAAAGACCCCCGATCACTTTAATGCCAGAGAGGCTATCATGGCTAAGAAACTGCTGGGGCAGCTTAAGCTCCAGATTCCCGCTGGTGCTGCGAACCCGTCACCTCCTGTAGGTCCGGCGCTCGGTCAGCGCGGTATCAATATCATGGAATTCTGTAAGGCCTTCAATGCGAAGACCGACAAGATGGAGAAGGGTCTGCCCCTTCCTGTCGTCATCGACTATTATCAGGACAAGTCTTTTACGTTCATCGTCAAGACAGCTCCGGCGTCTGTGCTGCTGAAGAAGGCTGCAGGCCTGAAAAGCGCGTCTAAAGAGCCGGGCCGTGTTGTCGCTGGTAAAGTAACACGTGCCCAGTGCCGCGAGATTGCTGAAGTGAAGATGGAAGATCTGAACGCCAACGATCTGGATCAAGCAACAAAGATCATTGAGGGCTCTGCGCGCTCAATGGGTCTTGAAGTGACGGAGTAAGATCATGGCGACTGGAAAACGTTATCGCGCTGCCGCTGAGACGGTTACGCCGCAAAAAGCCTACACGGTCACTGAGGCTGTGAAGCTGGTCAAAGGCAATGCAACGTCGAAGTTTGATGAAACGGTTGAGATTGCTGTCAATCTTGGCGTTGATCCAAAATATGCGGACCAGATGGTTCGCGGCGTTGTTTCTATGCCGTCTGGCACAGGTAAAGACGTTCGTGTTGCGGTTTTCGCGCGCGATGCAAAAGCAGATGAGGCCCGCGAAGCTGGTGCTGAGTTTGTTGGTGCCGAAGACCTGATGGAAGAGATCCAAAACGGTAAGTCTGACTTTGACCGTGTGATTGCCTCACCAGACATGATGTCTGTTGTTGGTCGTCTGGGTAAAATCCTTGGGCCGCGTGGTCTGATGCCGAACCCAAAAGTTGGCACAGTTACACCAAACGTCGCGCAGGCTGTTAAAGACGCCAAAGGCGGCTCGGTTGAGTTCCGTGTTGAGAAGCTCGGCATCATTCATGCTGGCATTGGCAAAGCGTCCTTCACCGAAGATGCGATCGAAAAGAACGTTCGCGCCTTTATTGAGGCTCTGCTGAAAGCCAAGCCATCAGGCGCCAAAGGTACCTATATGAAGAACATCACTGTGTCTTCAACAATGGGTCCTGGTGTGAAGATCGATACAGCCGACGCGATCCCAGGCTAAGACTGGATTGCTAGACGAATTAGAGGCCCGCCGGATCAGTCCGGTGGGCTTTTTTGTGGGCTGATTTTGCATCCTGTTTCGGACGATTTAGGGACCCCCTTGACTTTTCTGTTTTTAGGGGTTGCGCGCGTGCAGATGAAAGGTTAAGACCACCGACTGCGGGAGATGGGCTTTGCCTTTCTCCCGTTTCCTGTCCGAGACCACGGGTAGCTTCATTCGAAGTGTTAAATCCCATGATAGACGGGGTTAGGCAAGTTGATCCGCAATTTTGCGGGTTCGGTTCGCCAGGCCCTGGGCAGGTGCTTAAGATAGCACCAGTGCTATCAAAAGCAAACCCAGGCGCCCGGATGGTCCGGTCGCCTTGTTTGAAGGAGATCCGTAATGGATAAAGCCGGAAAAGCCGAAGCCATCAAAACGCTCGAGGGCGTTATTGCTGACTCAGGCAGTGTCATTGTGGCGCGCTACACCGGTCTTACAGTTGCGGAAATGACCAAGTTTCGTGGTATGTTGCGTGAGCAAGGTGCCAAAGCGACGGTGGTCAAGAATCGCCTCTTCAAGAAAGCGCTGGACGGAAAAGGCGGGGACGTGGTGGATGCCATGTTTGTTGACCAGACCGTTATTGCTTACGCTGATGATCCAATTGCTGCGGCAAAAGGAGCATCTGAGTTCGCCAAGGAAAACGACAAGCTCGTAATCGTTGGTGGTCTTATGGGAGACGAAGTTCTTGATGCGGCGGGTGTGAATGCACTCTCCAAAATGCCATCTCGTGAGGAGCTTATTGCTACTGTCGTTGCCCGTCTTGTCGGGCAGGGTAGTCAAATTGCGCAGCGTGTTACAGCGCCTGGGCAATCTCTGGCTGGTGCAATCAACATGATTGGCGAAAAAGCAGCGGCGTAAGGTCGGACCCCAACAAAGATCAACCAACAACCTAACCCTAACCCGATACAGGAATCAGAACACATGGCTGATATCGCAAAACTAGGTGAAGAGCTGCTAGGCCTCACCATCATGGAAGCTAAAGAGCTTAACGATTTTCTTGAAGAGCGTGGCATTAAAGCGGCGGCAGCTGTCGCTGTTGCTGGCCCAGCTGGCGGCGACGCTGGCGGCGCTGCTGCAGAAGAGAAAGACGAGTTTGACGTCATTCTCAAGGACGCTGGCGCTAAGAAAATCAACGTCATTAAAGTTGTCCGCGAAGTTGTGGGCGGCCTTGGCTTGAAAGAAGCTAAAGAGCTGGTCGAAGCTGCACCAAAAGCTGTTAAAGAAGGTGTGTCGAAAGACGAAGCTGAAGACATCAAGAAGAAGTTCGAAGAAGCTGGTGCGACTGTCGAACTGAAGTAAGCTTTTGATCCCGCAAGGGATTGGTAAAGTACGAAACAGAGTACGCGCGAGGCGCTGTTTCGATTGTTAAAGCGCGGCAAGGTCAGTTTGGCTTTGCCGCGTCCTCGCGTTTCAGGCGACACGCCGCCTCGGTCAACTGGCCTTGCGGCAAAATACGGGACTCAAGATGGCACTCTCTTTCACAGAAAAGAAACGCATCCGCAAATCCTTCGGTAAAATCCCCGAAGCCATCGATATGCCAAACCTCATCGAGGTTCAGCGCTCCTCATATGAACACTTTCTCCAGATGCTTATCCCGCAAGCTGAGCGGACCGATGACGGTCTCGGCGGTGTATTCAAATCTGTTTTCCCGATCATTGATTTCAATGAGCGGGCATCTTTGGAGTATGTGTCTTACGAGTTCGAGCCGCCGAAGTTTGATACAGAAGAATGTATGCAGCGTGATCTGACATACGCCGCGCCGCTGAAGGTTCGCCTTCAGTTGGTGGTCTTCGATATTGACGAAGATACAGGCGCAAAGTCTGTCAAGGAAGTCAAAGAGCAGGAGGTCTATCTTGGTGATATTCCTCTGATGACCAATAAGGGGACGTTCATCGTGAACGGAACTGAGCGGGTTATCGTTTCTCAAATGCACCGCTCGCCAGGTGTGTTCTTCGACCATGACAAGGGCAAGACCCACTCGTCTGGCAAGCTTTTGTTCGCGGCCCGGATCATTCCGTATCGCGGTTCATGGCTCGACTTTGAGTTTGATGCCAAAGACATTCTGAACGTTCGGATTGACCGCAAACGCAAGCTGCCTGCGACAACGCTGCTTATGGCGCTGGGCTATGACGCTGATCAAATCCTCGACATGTTCTATGACAAGTCTGTCTATCGGATGGACACAAAAGGCTGGATCGCTGGGTTTAATCCTGAAGCCTGGAAGGGCCAGAAGCCGGCCTTTGATCTGGTCGATGCCAAATCTGGCAAAACGATTGCGCCAGCCGATCGCAAGATTACTGCGCTCGCGGTTAAGCGGATTGTTGAAGGCGGCACAGAAGAGCTGCTCTTGCCAACTGTTGCGCTCGAGAACAAGTTCCTCGCCCGCGACATTGTTAACCGTCAAACCGGCGAGATTTACGGCGAGTCCGGCGATCTTCTGGATGAAGAATTGCTTGCGGAACTGCGCGAGCAGGGCGTCAAAGCGATTGAAATTCTCGACGTCGATCACGGCGCGCGCGGCCCATGGCTGCGCAATACGCTGAAAGCGGACAAGAACGATACGCGTTTTGAGGCGCTGTCTGATATCTACCGTGTCATGCGCCCAGGTGAGCCGCCAACCCAGGAAGCGGCTGACGCACTGTTCAACCAGCTCTTCTTCGATAGCGAGCGTTATGATCTCTCTGCTGTTGGCCGGGTGAAAATGAACACGCGTCTGAAAGTGGCTGTGCAGGGCTATGAGCCGGCTGAAGATACTGTGCGTACGCTGCGCAATGACGATGTTTCTGGCGTTATGAAAGTCATTCTCGACCTGAAAGACGGTAAGGGCGAAGTCGATGACATTGATAACCTCGGCAACCGC
>CAZGVG010000078.1:0-11954 GCA_964528975.1 uncultured Hyphomonas sp. | reverse complement strand
CGTCTTGCTGAGCCTGTTTTGGACGCTGCGCGGGCGAGCCACCTGGCCATGCGTTTGATATTGGCGTTTGGACGCTGGATGACATCGTAAAGCCCGCGCGAGCGGGTCCAGAGATTTGTGTGGTTTAGGGGTGGAGAGGTTTGGTTTTGCCCCGCGCTAAGCGCTTCGCGCAGCGGGGCGAAGCAGGTTCCGTTTCGGGCTTCGCCCTCACATGAAACGGGCTCAAGGCTGTTGCGCTCTGTGATAAACGCATAGGCGTGGGGTGAGAGTTTTGGTTCGGGTTCGGTGAGGCGGAAGCGGGGATATCTTGGGGAAATGATGTCTTGGCTTCTCACCGCGCTAAGAGGCTGTGCCTCACGCGGTGCGAGCGGGGTCCGCGACTGGGCTATGCCCAGCGCATGAACCGGGCTCAGGGCTGTGTTTTCTCTTTTCTCAGTGGCTTTGATCACCAGCCAGCGCCGGGCCATGCTCTCGGCGCGGCGGACAAGGCGCAGTAGCTCCAAATGCTTCGGGCGCGGTAGCGGCTTCAGCAATCCCACCTGCACCACGATCAACGCCACCGCCCGCACAATGGCGGGCCATGTCTTCTTGGCACACAAAGAAATGTCGTCTCGCATGGGCTGGAGTATAGACGAGATTGAACCCGGTCGGATTGGGCGGGGAAAGCTAAGGTCTGCTTTCGATGACTTAGGGCGCACTCGTGAGCGGCTTACAACGCCCCAAACAGGACTCTGGCGTTCCGACAACTATTCGTCGGAAACCTGTTTTGCTCATGGCACAGTATGGTCCTTTGAATATCGAACAGACAAAAGGTCTGTTGGATAACTCGTTGAGCAACTCGGCTCAGCCATTGTCCCCGCGAGGCGGCCGATCACCGTTACGTGGAGGACGTTCGCCGCGCCCACCATTTACGCCGCTCAACACCGTGCCTTTGAAGCAGCGCGGGAAGAACGGATAGGTATCGGTAGCAAAATAGACATATTGCCCGTCGCGCATGGCCCCGTTGCATTCGTCCAGGGTGCCGGACCCCGCAACAAATTCCCAGTCCTGCACGTAGGTGCCGTCATGTGCTCCGCCCGGACCGGATTGGCGTTCTCCGCCTTTCAACTGGTAAGATGATAGAATTTCAGGCCCGACATAGTGGATTTCGAACCCGTCTGCGGCATAACCAAAGAGCGTACCATCAAGCGCGCTCACCACCGCTTCGGGCACGCCATGATAGTGATACATCCCATCGCCATCCACATGTGCGTTCTGCGCGTCCATTCTTAAACCGCCCACGCCTTCCACATTCCAGCCAGACGAGCGATCGCGTGACCAACCAAGCTCGGCAGTTGGGTCATAGTATTCGGCGGTTCCCGGACGTAGGGGAATTCCGGTCACTGTAAAGCCCGATATGCGAACTCTATGGGTAATGGTGTCGGTAAGCTCCGGCGTGGCATCTACACAAAACTCGTGTTCCTGCGGCTCTACCACAGCGCCGGGCCGCCATGTGCCGACCTGGTGATCTGGCACGCCATTGGATATGATACAGCGCTGATCTCCATTTACAGTCATGGTCATATTAGAATGACCTGCGTCATGGTGCGAATGAGCCATATCGTCGGAAGCATCCGGCAGGTCGCTAGCGGATTGACCCGCGCATGCCGTCAAAAGTATGAAAGCGAACGTTGTGCATCGTGTCCTCATGTATTTCTCCAGTTCTAGATAATAGTCTAACGGGCCTAAACGGTATTTCCGTCGTTTTATGATTCTAGAATATCGGTGCCGTTTGTCTCTCTCGCCATGCGCCACCTAAATCCCGCACCAATCGAAATAGAAAGGACTCAGTCGTTTTAAGTGGTTTGGCGAGGATGAGCTTGGTTAGACTTTTGTCACCCCTGAGGTGAAAGCCAAAAATAATGAGAGCCGCTTAAACTCGCCCCAAGTAAGACACTAAGGTCATTCGGGAAACAAAAAGCTATTCTCCCTCTCTAGCGCTGATGTGGACCACTATCTCTCCAGCAGACGAACGATAGCTAAGACGCGGCCAACGCTTCGCAAAAGGAAAGCCGCCCTGTTTCCAGAGCGGCTTTCCCAATTCCTGATCGTCTGAACCGCCTAAGCCGCTTTGACTTTCAATATGTTGCCATCTGTATCCTCAACGATCACAGCCACACCCGAGGCGAGGTCTGAACCATCAACAGATTGCGCGGACCAAACCGTATCACCGAGCTTCACACGGCCGAGACCGCCAGAGAACCCTGTCGCGACCGTACCGCGCTTACCAAGCGTTCCAGCCATACGCTTATTAAGGGTTGGATGCTCTTCGACATCCTCACGCATCTTTCGGAAGAGCGTGCGCCCAATAATGAAGAGGACGGTTGAGGCAATCGCAAAGAAGACCAACTGCCCCTGCCAGTTTGAGATCGTATCAGGCGCAAAGGCCGTGAAGGCAGACGTCAGACCTGCCGCGATAGAAATCCAGAGCAGATCATATGTCCCTGACATCATTTCAATTGAAATCAGAAACAATCCCAGCGCGAGCCAGTGCCACACCGTCGGGGGCCATAAGACAAGTTCAAGCGCTTCCATTAGCTATTCTCCCGTCCGGCTAGCGGAACCGCTGTACGACGTTGAGCGTCCTTCGCGGAATCTGTCAGGCCCCTAATCCCTTCAATGGTTCCGAGGATGGAGCTGAACTCAGCTGGGATAATCACCGTCTTGTTGCCGCCAGCGGTTGCCAGCTTCTCAAACGCAGCGACATATTGCTGACCCAAGAAGTAGTTGATCGCGTTAACGTCGCCCTTGGCAATCGCCTCGGAGACAAATGCGGTGGCCTTGGCTTCCGCCTCGCCTTCCCGCTCACGCGCTTCGGCATCCCGGAAGGCCGCTTCCCGGCGCCCTTCGGCTTCCAGAATTTGCGCTTGCTTTTGGCCCTCAGCTTTCAGGATCGCAGATTGCTTGTCGCCCTCGGCGGTCAGAATTTCAGCCCGCTTAAGACGCTCGGCTTTCATCTGCCGTGCCATGGCTTCGGTAATATCTGCAGGCGGCGAGAGATCAGCGATCTCAATCCGAGTCACCTTCACGCCCCACGGGTTCGTCGCGGCATCAACAACCGACAGAAGCCGCGCATTGATGTCGTCACGGTTTGACAGCACTTCATCAAGGTCCATCGACCCGACCACAGTACGAATATTCGTCAGAGCCAGATTGGTAATCGCGTTTTGAAGATTGTTGACCTCATAAGCCGCAGACACCGGATCAATCACTTGCGTAAAGACAACAGCGTCACAGGACACCTGAGCGTTATCTCGGGTAATCACTTCCTGAGTTGGAATGTCGAGAACGCTTTCCATCATGTTCATCTTGCGCCCGATGCGCTGATAGAACGGCATGATGAAGTGAAGACCCGGGCCGAGGGTTCTTGTGTAACGCCCGAAATTCTCGACAGTGTAGTTAAACCCTTGCGGAACAACCTTGACCGCAGACGTCACGAGCACGAGCGCTGCAACGGCGAGCAGGCCAAGAACGATGAGTTGGAATTCAGTATCCATGTGGTCCTCCCTGAATATGACCAGATGTTCACATGGGAAGATATTTGCCGTTATTCAATAATTTCTCATCGAAAAACAGCGCATTTCCCATAGAAACACGCTGTTGTCCCTCGATTCCGTTACAAAAGATGAACGAAATTCTCGTTTCTTTAGATTTGGTTCAGCATATAATCGGCGCTGGAAACCTCAAACGCCCCACCTTGCTCGACATTTATCTCTGTCACACTGCCATCTTTGACGACCATGGAGTAGCGTTGCGAGCGTTTCCCCATGCCGAAGCCGCTGGCATCCATTTCAAGACCGAGTGCAGCCGCAAAAGCGCCATTACCATCAGCCAGCATACGGACTTTGTCGCCCGACCCGCTCGATTTGCCCCAAGCATCCATGACAAACACATCATTTACGGACGTACAGACAATTTCCTCAACGCCCTTTGCCGCAAGCGCATCTTTACTTTCGATGAAGCCTGGCAGGTGTTTGGCAGAGCAAGTCGGCGTATATGCACCCGGAACAGCAAACAGTGCGACGGTCTTGCCAGCAAAGACATCCGCCGTCGTGCGCGGCTCAGGGCCATTCTCGGTCATCTCCATAAAGGTCGCTTCTGGCAATTTGTCGCCTACTGATATTGTCATGGCATGTCTCCTGTTATGCATGTTGACTAGATACGCGTTCTTTCTCAGGCTTCAATGGCTTACGGTTGCCAAAACCAAATCAAGCGATAGCGTTGAGAGATAGTGTAGAGGTGCCCGTGGTTGATCTGACTGGAAAACTACTCGTTGCAATGCCCGGCATTGGCGATCCACGCTTTTCGCGGTCCGTGGTGCTGGTCTGTGCTCACAGCGAAGACTATACGATGGGCCTCGTCTTGAATAAGCCAATGGACGATCTGACCTTGCCAGAGCTTCTAAGCCAGCTCGAAATTGATCAAGAAAATGATCTTCCGGATAGTTACGTACTGAATGGCGGTCCGGTTGGAACCGATCGCGGGTTTGTCGTGCATTCAACAGATTATTTCAGTGACGGCGCGACGGTTGAAGTGGACGAAGCCTTCAGCATGACGGCGACACGGGACATATTGAAGGCCCTGGCAACCGGCGGCGCGCCCGAGCAAGCGACCTTAACGCTTGGCTATTCAGGCTGGGGGCCAGGACAATTGGAGTATGAACTTGGCGAGAATGCCTGGCTGACCTGCGATCCGCATGACGCGATTATCTTTGGCGATCGTCATTCACAAAAGTGGGAACAGGCGCTTGGCATCATGGGAATAGATCCCCTACATCTGCATACCAGTGGTGGCCGGGCTTAAGTCTGCGCTTCGAGGTCCGAAACCTGCTGAATATCCTCGGTCTGCTTATGCTCATCCCGCATGCCGAGATAAAGACTGACACAGCAGATCAAGAGCACAAATGTAAATGGCAAGGCGGCTGTGATCGTACCAGCTTGCAGTGAATTCAGCGCCTCAGTCCCGCCGCCATACAGCAAGGCGGAAGCCGTCAGCCCCAACATGCAGGCCCAGAAGACGCGCTGTGCGACTGGTGCATCGGTTTTACCACCCGATGTAATCGTATCGACGACCAGAGCCCCGGAATCAGCTGACGTGACGATGAAGACAATCAAGAGAAGGATGGCGATGGCAGATGTGATCGACCCTAAAGGCATCGCGGCGAGCATCTGGAAAAGGACCGTTGCGGAACTTCCAATCCCCCCGGCAAGATCGCCAATCTGATTTTCATATTGGAAGACAGCGGTCTCTCCAAAAGCAGAGAACCAGATGACGCAAATCGCAAAAGGGGCCAGCAGAACGACTGAGAAGTATTCCCGGACCGTTCGACCGCGCGAAATTCTAGCGATGAACATGCCGACAAACGGCGACCATGAAATCCACCAGGCCCAATAGAAAATTGTCCAGTCATGGAACCAAGCCACGTCTTCGCGGCCTATGAAGTTGGTTAGCGCGGGGGTGTCGGTAAAGTAGGCCAGCAAGTTCTCGCCCATGCCAGTGAAGATCAACACGGTCGGCCCGGCAATCACGACAAAGACCAAGAGGCCAAACGCAACAGCCATATTAATATTGCTGAGCAGCTTCACCCCGCCATCCAAGCCCCGTATCACAGACACGACAGCCAAGGCCGTCATGGTGGCGATCAGTCCGATCTGTGTCCAAATATTCGGCTCGAAATCAAAGATGTAGCCAAGACCGCTGGCCGCCTGTGTGCCTCCAAGGCCGATGGTTGTTGCCAGACCAAAGATGGTTGAGACCACAGCGAAGAGGTCAATAATATGCCCCGGCCATCCCCAGACGCGGTCCCCAAGAAGGGGATAGAAGGCAGAACGAATGGAAAGTGGGAGACCTTTATTATGGGCAAAAAAGCCCAGCGAAAGACCAACAACAGCGTAGATCGCCCACGGTGAAAGCCCCCAATGGAAGAGCGTCGCACTAAAGGCCAAACGGTTTGCATCGGGAGTTCCAGGCTCTGCCCCAAGCGGCATGCCAAACCAGTTTGTATGATAGGCAAGCGGCTCAGCCGCACCCCAGAACATGAAGCCGACCCCCACACCTGCTGCGAACAGCATCGCAATCCAGGAGTGCATTTTATATTCAGGCTTGGCTGATTTACCGCCTAACCGAATGCGGCCGAGCGGTGATATTGCCAGCCCGAGACAGAACAGAAAGACGATGACTGGCGTAATCGCGAACAGCCAGTCAAACGATTCGAGCGTGTAAGCCTTGGCCGCCGCCAGAAAGGTCCCTGCCCCTTCAGGAAAGACCAAAGTCAGACCTGCGAACAGCAAAACCAAGGACGCCGCTAAAAAGAAAACCGGATTGTGGACATCAAGCCCCAGCATCTCGACATTATCTTGCCCGACTTCGTATGAGGTGTCGTATTCTGTATCATTTTGCGCAGGCTGTTCAGTATCCGGCATTCATCACCATTTTGTAATAAGAGCTCCACGTCATGCACTATTTATGACGATGTTCAAAGCTTATGTCGCACACCAAATAAGAGCGGGCTTTCTGGACAAGTCCGTGACTGCGATAAATATGCCACAGGCCGTCACTCTATCCCGTAGCTGGGCAACCAAACGCAGTAGATATTCTTTCAATCATCAAACTATTTGCTAGGTAGGGGTCACCATCGATCGGTCGCGATTCTTGTGTGCCCTGCGTAATTCGACGTGGGCCTGCGCGATCAGAACAAAATCCGAGGGACTAAAATATGTATCGACTAATGAGTGGCGTTTCACTGATCGCCATGACAAGTCTGTTTGGCCTGAGCGCTGTCGCACAGGACGCTGAGGAAGCTGAAGCACGACGTCTGACAACTGTAACCGTGACATCTACTAAGCGAGCTGAAAGCGCGCAAAGTATTCCTGTCGCAGTGAATGCGATTGGCGAGCAGCAGCTTGAAGAGCTAGGCGTCAAGAACTTCAATGACTACCTGCTTCAACTGCCCGGCGTTACTGCGGGTGGGTCTGGCCCAGGTCAGAACACAATCTATATACGCGGTCTCGCTTCAACGACACCGAACCTTACAACAGCTGGCGTGGCGGGCCTGGCCCCGAACGTCGCGTTCTATCTTGACGAGCAGCCTCTAGCGCAGCCCGGACGTAACCTTGACGTCTATGCTGCGGATATGGAGCGGGTCGAGGTGCTATCTGGCCCTCAGGGCACGCTGTTTGGCGCAAGCTCTCAAGCCGGTACCGTTCGCTTGATCACAAACAAGCCTGACTTCACCGGCTTTGATGCCAACTTCAAAGCCTCAACCTCGTTCACAGATGGCGGCGAGATGAGCAACAGTGTCGAGGCGATGATCAACGTTCCGGTCAATGACAAGTTTGCGCTTCGCGGCGTTGTCTACACCGACAATCAAGGCGGCTATATCGATAATGTTGGCGGCACACGCACCGTCGCTGAGTCTGCCCGCTTTCGCCCTGAAGGCACCGTTCGCGCGAACGGCGTGCCTGTCAGTGCTGGCCGGACAGGCTTCCAAGCTGGCGCGGACTTATCTGCCGTCAATTTCATCGCGGCGGACAATTCAAACATCGCCGAGAACGACATCAATGACACGACATATGCAGGTTTCCGTTTAAGCGGTCAGTATGATTTCACGTCTGACTGGAGCCTGCTTGTAACGCATGCCCAGCAGCAGCTTGATAGCGAAGGTGTCTTCTTCGCCGATCCCGAGCTTGATGATTACGACATTCAGCGTTTCTCGGAAGACGACATTCAAGACAGCTTCCATAATACAAGCTGGACGCTTGAGGGCCGCCTCGGCATGCTTGAGGCGCTTTATACTGGCGCATATACAGAGCGCACCACGGATCAGACGGTCGACTATTCGGACTATCTGTTCGTCGGCCAATACCTGCCTTATTATATTTGTGATGGCTCAGTGTCTTACCCCGGCACGGCTGCACCAACAGGCACTTGTCAGGCGCCTGCTCTGTTCGTAAATTCGGCAACTGAGACCAAAGTTCAAACGCACGAGCTTCGGTTCAACACGCCAAAAGAAAACCGCTTCCGCGCGACTTTCGGTGCATTCTACTCTGATCTGGAACTGACCGAGCTGAATGACTTTGTCTATCCTGGCTCTGAGCTTGTTCAAAGCTTCGGAACAGCGATCGGGTTTGGACCTAACTTCCCGCTGACAAATACGGCCGTAACGGGCGCAGTTGGCAACGCAGCTCCTGGTTATTTCAGTGATCCGGGTCCGTTCCCGGAAGGCGTTATTTTCCGCAATGACGTGCGACGCACAGATGAGCAGATGGGCGTCTTCGGCGAAGCAACGTTTGACCTTAGCGAGCAGTTTGCTGTGACGGTTGGGGCACGTTGGTATGACATTGAGGTGGACCTGGAAGGGTCAGCCAACTCATCCTTCTCCAACCTTGGCGCAACCACGGATGCGCAAGCATTCGGTACGAATATATCTGCACAGTTCGCCCCAAACAACACTCTGGGTGCGCCTGATAAGGCCGCCACGGATGGTGCGATCTTCAAGCTGACCGGAACCTGGACGCCAAATAGCGACATGCTGTTCTATGCGACCTATTCCGAAGGCTTCCGCCCTGGCCTACTTAATCGTCCAGGCGGCCGCACAAACGCGGCGGGTACTTACACCGTCCCATTCGCGGTCGAAACAGATGACGTGCAAAACTATGAGATTGGTTGGAAAACAGAGCTGTTTGACAATTCTCTGCGCTTCAATGGCTCAGCTTTCTTTGTCGAAGTAGAAGGTCTGCAGACCACAATCTTCGATCCATCGATTGTGAACCTCTTCTTCTCTGACAACGCGGCCAATGCTGAAATTCAGGGTATCGAAGGCGACTTCACCTGGGCCCCTTATGAGATTGATGGTCTGACCATTGCGGGTGCGTTCTCTTTTCTCGACACTGAGATTACAGATGTCCTGACGCCAACAAATGATGTGATTGCAGGAACCAACCTCGCCTTTGCGCCAGCTTGGCAAGGGAACCTGCGCGCACGTTATGAGTGGGATCTCGAACGTGAGATTGCAGGCTCTTCGCTTCGCGCACACATCATGCCTCAACTGGTCTTCTCTGATGATTCCGTCAGCGACATTATTGAGATCAATAAGGCCGACATCGACGGCTATGTAACACTCGGCGGCACGCTTGGGGTGACGGCAGATCAGTGGTCAGCTGAGCTGTTCGCAACCAATCTGACAAATGAGTATGCTGAGCTTAGCAACACATTCATTAATGACCGCGAGCGCATCACACCGCTGCGCCCTCGGACAATTGGTGTGCGTGTTGGTTACGACTTCTAGTCGACCAAAATAAATTTAAAACTGAAGGCAGCGTCTTGATCGATCAGGACGCTGCCTTTCTATGGAAGACCCATGACCGAAACGACCGCACAGACCCGCGCCACCCAATTGCAGCAAGCGCAAAAGGCCATGCAAGCGGGCCAGTTTGAGGTTGCTGCTGAAATCGCTGCGACGCTGTTGGAAGGCGATGAGCAGGATGCCGATGGCTTATATATGTCTGCAGTTGCGGCCCGTTATCTGGGCCGCTTTGACCAAGCGCGGGCGAGTTTGCAGACCCTGAAACAGGTCAAGCCCGATCATGGCCGCGCCTTTCAGGAAGAAGGTCACCTCCTGAAATCCATTGGCGCGCCGCAAGACGCCCTTCGCGCCTATCAATCCGCGACGCGCCATAACCCTGCTCTGGCCGCAAGCTGGAAAGCGCAGGCAGACCTCCTGCACGGCCTGGGACGCCCCCAAGATGCAGCTCAGGCCTTAGCGCAGTTGCAACGCTTACAGACGCTACCGCGCGAGCTGATCGCTGTGACCAACCATGTCCATGAGGGCCGCATTCTGAAGGCTGAGGAGTTGGTTCGCGCCTTCCTGCAAAAGACCCCGCATCATATCGAAGCGATGCGCCTTCTGGCAGACATTGGATCACGCCTAGGTGTCCATGAAGATGCAGACTTCCTGCTTGAGACCGCGCTTGAGCTCGATCCAGACAATATTCAGCTGCGCATCGACCATATTCAAGTCTTGCGAAAGCGCCAGAAGTTCACAGAAGCCCTGGCGCAATCAACGCGGCTTCTCGAAACAGATGCAGAAAGCCCAGTCTTCCAATCTCTTTACGCCATTGAGAGCATGCAGGCCGGTGATTATGATGCGGCCTTAGACATGTTTGATAAAGTGTTGGCGAAGCTTCCGAGCGATCCGAATACACTTACCTCACGTGGGCATGCGCTAAAGACATATGGTAAGTCTGATGAGGCTATTGCGTCTTATCAGAGCGCCCTTAAGGCGGCCCCCCAGCATGGAGACGCCTGGTACGCGCTTGCCAACCTGAAAACCTATACATTTTCGGATCAGGAATTGGCCACAATGCAAGCGGCGCAAGCCTCAACTGAGCTTAGTTTCATGTCCCGTGTCCATATCGCTTTCGCGCTTGGCAAGGCCTTTGAAGACCGCGGTGATCCTCAACAAGCCTTTGAAAATTATGAGTTGGGCAATGGCCTGAAACGTCTTCAGACGCGCTATACAACAGAGCAGATGCAAGACGAATTTGAAGCTCAGAAGCGGCATTGCACGCCCGACCTGTTTGCCAAGCAATCTGGTAAAGGCTGCGAGGCACGAGACCCGATCTTCATCCTTGGCTTGCCCCGCGCAGGCTCGACTTTGATTGAGCAGATTCTAGCGTCGCATAGCCAGGTTGATGGCACACTTGAGCTGCCGAATATTCTCTCATTGGCGCATCGTCTTCGCGGGCGAAAGCTTATCAGCGACCGGGATCGCTATCCACGCATTCTGCATGACTTATCAGAGGACGAACTGCGCGCGCTCGGCGAAGACTATATCGAAAACACGCGCACGCACCGTCAGGGCGCGCCGTTCTTTACAGACAAGATGCCGAATAACTTCCGTCATATCGGACTGATCCATACGATCCTGCCGCATGCCAAGATCATTGATGCCCGCCGTGACCCGATGGATTGCTGTTGGTCAGGCTATAAGCAACTCTTCGCCGAAGGTCAGGAGTTCACCTACGGGCTTGAGGATATAGGCCACTATTATCGCGGTTATGTCGATCTCATGGATCATTGGGATCGCGTTTTGCCTGAGGGTCGTGTCTTGCGAGTTCAACACGAAGACGTCCTTGAAGATGTTGAGAAGCAGGTGCGGCGAGTTCTGGAGTATTGTGGATTGCCCTTTGAAGAGGCCTGTGTTGATTTCCATAAAACTGATAGAGCTGTCCGGACCGCAAGTTCAGAGCAGGTGCGCCAGCCTCTCAATCGATCTGGTCAAGGTCAGTGGCGCCCGTTTGACCCCTACCTCGCCCCGTTAAGAGCCGCGCTTGGTATGGCCGCCAGCACAGAAGATGGAGTCGCTCAATGAGTAATCGATCTGAGGAAGCGCTCATCGCGCTAAGACAAGTCCAGCGCAAAACAGAGCAGGCGTCAAAGCGGCTTGCATCCATGGTTGGACTGACCCCTTCGCAGTTACTGGTCATGCAGCTGCTAAGTGAAATGGGCGAAACCTCTGCAGGTGAAATCTCGAAGATCACGCAGCTTAAGCATGCCACGATCACCAGTCTTGTCGACAAGCTGATCGCGCGCGGCCTGCTTAGTCGGCGGCGCTGCGAAGAAGACCGCCGCCGGGTTTGGCTCAAACTCCTCCCAGACGGCGCAAAAACGATCCGGTCCGCCCCAGACTTGCTCCAGGACACGTTTCAGAAACGGTTTGATACACTTCCAGACTGGCATCAGGCCATGCTGGTCTCTGCGCTTGAGCGAATAACCGCGCTGCTGGATGCGTCAGACATTGACGCCGCACCGGTTCTGGACGTTGGCGATATTGGCAATCTGCCAATGGCAGAAGCTAAACCAGAAGTTTGAGGAATGGCTTGAATGGTGCCCGGGGGCGGAATTGAACCACCGAC
>CAZGVG010000077.1:0-12037 GCA_964528975.1 uncultured Hyphomonas sp. | reverse complement strand
GTGAAGTCAGCGCGGTGCTTGCCACGCAGGCGTTTGGCGACGTAGGAAGCAAGACGACCAACAACGACATCTGTCGCGTCGATAACGACCCACTTGTTCTCAACGTCGGCTGGTGCGTTATATGTTTTCATTGCTCCGCCGGAGCCTCTCAATTCAAAAGGTTTGGATTATGTTCAAGCGCCCGCATCTACGCGCCACGAAACGCCTTGTCAACGCGAGTCCCGCGCTTGCCCTGCTTTTCCTTATCACTGCATGCGGTAAGTCGCCAGAACCGAGCGAACCCGAAGCCCCCACGTTGACGCCAGAAGTCACAACCGCGCCGTCAAAAGCCGCCCTATCCCTGCCCGCTGTCTGGCAGACTGATGACCTTGGCGCGCCGATTTCAAGCGTTGCTGTGGCTGGAGAAGTTGGCTCCATGATTGCTGTTACATTTGAAGATGGCGGGCTACAATTCCTGAACTTAGAAGGCGAGCGCGTTACGGACAAAGCCGCCTTTAATGCCGCCCAAGTCGCAGATGGGCGTTATCTCTTGCTGCAGGATACGCCCGTCACGATTTTTCCCGGGCTGACACGCCAGGGAGATATGACCCTGTTCATTCATGGCGGTGCGATGACAGAGCCTCTGGATTATCCGCTAGATGCAGGAACAGATGAAAAGATTGTCGGGATTTGTAGCTCCAGCCCAAGTATTGCCTCTGATGGTGTGATGCGGATCGGCTTCTGGACTGAAGACAGCCCGCGCAGCTTACGATCAGGCCGCCTTGTTGAAGTCTCTGATAACCTCGTGCTGCTGCTGGATGAGCCGGTACAGGCGGACCAGAACATCACGGCCTGCCTATTGAATGAAACGGGCGCCGTCGTCTATTCAGACCCGGTCATAGCCGCAACAGACCTGCAATTTCGCAGTCATACCTATACGCTGACGCTTGATCGCGCGGCGGGATACACACTGACGACCAAGGATAGGATAATCACCCCGTTCGATGTTTATGATGGTATCACCGTACGCCAACCGCGTCGGCCGGTGGATATGGCTGGTACAGGGGACGCCCGCGGCGGCGGCTACTCAGGCGGCGTTGTTATCTTGGGCGGTCAAACGCCAAACGGCGACCATAGTGTCACGTATGTGGACCCGAGCCAGATCACGCTGGAGCCGTTTGGGTATCAGGCGCCTTCTGCGTCTGAGTGATCCAGGCCAAGCGGACCGACGCCAGCAGGACGATCACGCCCAGCCCCTGATGCACCAGCGCGACAGGTAAAGGCGCCGCGTTGACCAGCGTTATGATGCCCCAGATGGCCTGCGCCGTAATTAAAGCGGCGAGCACAACAAATCCGCGCCCGGCATGGCTGCCGCGGGCATGAAAGGCTGCGACAAGAGCAAGGCCCCATAGAATGTAGGCTAAGAAACGGTGATTGAACTGGGTCGCCGCGCGGCCTTCGAACAGGCTGCGCACGCCAAGCTCGGCGTCCAGATAATGAGACGGCACGAGTTCTCCTGCCATCAGCGGCCAATCGATATAGGTCCGTCCAGCATCAAGCCCAGCCACGAGCGCGCCGCTCAGCATTTGAATGCTCGTTAGAGCCAATAGAGCGATCGCCAATACGCGAAGTGGCCCTGATACTCCTGCTTTCGCTTTGCCCCCAAGATCGAGCCAGAACCACGCTGTGACCGCAATAATAAACAGGGCCAGACCAAAATGCGTCATCAACCTGTAGGGCGCAACATCTAGTCGATCTGTCTCACCAATGCCGCTGGCAACCATCCACCAGC
This sequence comes from uncultured Hyphomonas sp., assembly GCA_964528975.1. Taxonomy (GTDB): domain Bacteria; phylum Pseudomonadota; class Alphaproteobacteria; order Caulobacterales; family Hyphomonadaceae; genus Henriciella. The sequence continues at coordinate 10,266 of CAZGVG010000077.1, read as the reverse complement.
CGATAAAGCCCTGCAGGCCACCCAGCGCGATGAGAACGAGCAGCCTTGTGGCCCATTTACGATCCAGCCAGCCTTTAACAGCGAACCAGACAAAGCCAGCAATCGCGACCAGCCCGATCAGTCGGCCAAACAGCCTATGACCCCATTCCCACCAATAAATGTATTGGAACTCAGCCATCGTCATATTGTAGTTTTGTTGCTGGAACTCAGCCGTTTGCTTATATTTCTCGAACTCAGACAACCAGCCAGCCTCCCCAAATGGTGGCAGGGTGCCTTTGATCGGGTCCCATTCAGTGATTGATAGACCGGAATCGGTCAGGCGCGTCGCCCCGCCGATCAGGATCATGGCATAGACCATCAGGCCGATCAGGATGAGCCAGCGCCGAATCCAGCGTGCGGCAACAGGAGAGATTGTGTTTGTCCTCATGCGCCCTATTTGAGGCAGCATCACTGAAGAACAAGCGGCCAAGGCGTCGCAGTCACCTGAAAGAACTCTTATGCCAAGATCACAGCGCCGCATTATTGCCAGCCTGATCCTGCTGGCTTTTCTCGGCCTTTGGATATTGGGCGCAGCGACGATTGGCTCATACTTGGCGACGGGGCCAAAATGGGCTGCGCTGATCTTCTTTATCGTCGCTGGCTTTGGTTGGGTCCTACCGCTCAAGCCTGTGTTTGCCTGGATGAATTCAGGCGAAGAGGATTAACTCCCCGACCCGCCCAAGAATCCAAGATCACGGGAATTGAAATTGCCGAGACTTGGCAAAACCGCGTCCAGCTCACTTCCCGACAGGCCGAACCATTTCCCAAGCGTCGCAGCGTATTGATCAACTGATGTTGTCGGGATCATGCGGCCACGGCTCTTTGTATAGTTCTCGCCATCAATATCAGGCGTTGGAATACTGCCATAAATATTCTTGCCGACGACACTCCCGCCAGCGACAAAATGGTGACCACCCCAACCATGGTCGGTACCGTCACCATTATCAATCATTGTGCGGCCAAAGTCAGACATGGTGAAGACAAGAACGTTGTTCCATTCGCCAATCTCCTGCATCGCAGCTTTGAAAGCGGCAATGCCGCCCGCAAGACCTGTATGCAATCCACCAATACTATTGGCCTGGTTATTGTGCGTATCAAAACCACCTGTCGTGCAGTAGAAAATCTGGCGCGGTGAGTTTAGAAATTGCTGAATCTGGATCGTTTCGGCGACCGATTTCAACTGTCCACCAAGAGAGTTTGCCGGGAAGTCAGCTGTAATCGGAGTTGAGTTTTCGCGAGCTTCAAGCAACCTGTCTGAGGTTGCGATCCCTTCGCCATTGGCATTTCGCATATCCTGAGCAAAAATGTTATTATCACCGATATTCTGCATGCCGAGAAACGCGCGAATTCGCCGCCGAGCCTCATCATCTTCGCTCGAATAGCCAAGATAGTTACGATTTGAAACCAGGACCGCCTCTGGCGCCCCGCCATTTGCAACTCTGAAAGGCCTGGCACGATCACCAGACAGAAAGACATCATTAGACCCGGATGTTATCGCAGCAAACTGCGCGTCAGCGCTTGGCGATGATGCCAAAGCGGCATCCAGAAACCGTCCGCCCCAGCCAAAACGCTGGCCTTCAGTTCCAAGCGACATCCAGGTTGACTGCTGATCATTATGCGAGAAGAGCCGCTTTGGCACGAGAGCTGTATTATTCTCCATCTGCGCGCGGGTTGTCGGCTCAATCAACGGACCGACATTCCCAACCACCGCCAGATCGCCGTCTTCAAACATCTGATGCATCGGCGATAGCTCGGGTGGTAGCGCGAATTCTTGCCCCGCAAAGCTGCTGGCGTTTTGGGCATTCAGCTTTAAGAGATTGGCACGGTTACGTGTCGAAGCACCGCTTGTCGCATTATAGGTGCCAAACAGACCGTCGCGAACACTCGCGAGTTGATTGTAAGATGGCTGATCGTAAGGCAGTACGGTATCAGCGTGGTCCATGCCTCCTTTCAAAAAGATACAAACCATCGCCTTATAACCGCTAGTGTTTGCCGCCCAGGCTTTGGAGGCCCCAAGTCCTGACAGTGCGCCCATGCTGCCCGCGAAACCAAGCGCGCCAGCCCCAGACATGAAATGTCGACGTGAAAGATTAGCCATTTTGCGCTCCAACTTTACCAGGTGACTGCGTATGCAGGGGAATTAAGAACCAGACTGACAGCCGTTTGTACGATTTGCAGGCGATCAGCTTCTTCACGTTCAGGGGTACTTGTATTGATCGGCAAGACTTCAAGCACGGCGACAATCTCTTCGCGCTCACGCTCAGACATGCGCCCACCGGTTAGCAAATCATCAAGATGTGTGAGCAAGCCGGGAAAATTATCGAGCATCGCAAGTTCATCAGTATAATCAGCAATGTAGGTGCGGCGGTCATTCTCGCGCTGACTGCTGCGATCGAAGGCAAACTGGCTCATAAAGTTCAGGTATCCGACAGAACTGCTTGAGTTCACGATCTGAAACTCTGGCACTGTCAGGCCTGCATCGCCGCTGGCTGTACCTGGCGCGACATATCCAGGTCGATAGAAGTTAAACACAGATGGAGACCGGAACGGCTGCTGCCCCAGACCTGTGACAGGGTCTCTCGTATCGCGCAAACGTCTTTCGTTCTCAGCATCAATGCCTGACACATCAAAGGCTTCGACCCAATGCATGAATCGTAGAATGGGCTCGCGAACTTTACCTGATTGCGCCATGCCTGTCGTGCCGGTGTCACGCACAAATAGGGTTTCATCCAGCAAAATAGCTGCGAGCGTTGCCTCAAGATCACCGCGCTCACCACCACCAAAACGGCGACCATTTTCAGCAACAAAACTTCCCGTCTCAAAGGCTTGGGCCACTCGCCCAACATAACGTGGATCGGGGTTGGACTCTGTGAACCGCTGGATCAGTTGCCGCGAAACAAAAGGCGCGAGGTTTGGGTGCTCGAAGATTGTATCAAGCGCACGACTGATGGTTTCATCACCAGGCGTGTCTGCTGGAATTGTCGTCCCGAGGAAAACCTTCTCCAGCGGCGAATGCTGATCTTCATACATGACCATCGGATTGTAATTGGCATCATCCGCAGCCTTGTAAAAAGCTGACCCCTTATCCGACAGCCCCGTGAAGACTCGAGCCAGACCAATGATGTCGTCATTGTCATAGGTTTCAATCTCAGCCCCTTGCGCGTCCAGTTTGGATGTGCCGTCCATATTGAGCTCAACCAAGCCAATCGTGAACAATTGCAGGACTTCCCGCGCATAGTTTTCGTCTGGCATACGGCCCTTACGGGCATCACCTTTACGGTTGCGATGATAGGTCAACCAGCGCCCCATAGCAGGGGAGTATGTAACCTCCTGCAACAGATCACGGTAATTGCCAAACGCGTTGCGGATCAGGATATCCTGATAAAAGGCGCGTCGCTCTGGTTGGTTTGTCGATCCAGCATCAGAGTAAACGAGGATTTGAGACAGCGCCAAAGCCATACGCTGGCGAAGCTCATCATCAGAATTGGCAAGATGGTCCCAATACAGATATGTCGCCGAATTAGAAGATCGGCGGCCATTTGATTGCGTAGGCTCGTTCAACAAGTCTGGCAGGGTCAAGGACGCAGACTTGGCAAACTCGGACGCAACCCAGTCAGCAGCATCCGTTCCTTGCAGCGCATCGATTTCACTTTGCGAGCCCCCAAAGCTCGCTTGGGCGAGGAAGCGAACCGCATCAATCTCCGTTTCGATAAGTGATTTCGAGGCTGCAGTGGGCGGCGGCGCTGATCCAGAACTGCCACCAGTGCCTCCACCAGAAGCGCCGCCAACGCCAGGGACGGATCCACTGCTGCTTCCACCCCCTCCGCCACATGCGGATAAGCATAGGCCCAGGGCTGTTACGGCTGCTAGTAAGGGAGTCTTGCGAGTATTCATAGCTGCGTGCCTCGTACGTCAGTATGCATTTTCTAATGCATTATTTAGATCAAAAGACCTAACCTGATCTGAACGCCTAAGGCCGAAAACCAGACTTGCCAATTATGTTTTTATTTACAATACAGAAATATAAATTCTCTGTAATTTTAAGGATTTAGTAGCAATTTTAACTTGCTAAATCCAACCAAAGACAGCGATTGGAAATCGCTAGGTGTCATCCTGATCGTAGGTTTTACGCGCCTCTTTGCGAAGACGCGCAAACATCTCGGTGACATCTTCCTCTTCAGCAGGCTCTGCTGCAGTCGGACTTGTCTCTTCCGCAAGCTTTTCAAGCGTCAGATCGCCTTCACGTTCAGCTGTCATGCTCTGCGCAGCCTCACGATCCGTCGGGTCAGCGATTGCTTTCGTGGCAGTTTGAGCGTCCGTTTCTGAACGCGATGGTTTGAACATCTGCGCGCCGTCGCCGCCAAATCGACCCAGCAAGGTTTCGGACCCGACCAAGGTCTGGCCGGGTTGAAGCGTAATCTCAACCTCAGCCGGCAGATAGATATCGCACCAGCCGCCAAGCCGTAGGGTTCCGATGTTCCGGCCAAGACGCACCGCGTCGCCCGCCTCATGCGCCAATTCAAGGCGCGGCCCAAGGCCGCCTGTCGCCAGCCGCACACCGACAGCGCGGCGGCCACTTTCAAACGAAATATAGGCCACAGCCAGCCCAGGCCGATCCGGCTTCATCGCAGCAAACGCGGCCGGGTCGCCTGTTTCTTTGATGATGTGATCAATCGCGCCATCCATGGGCGCGTGAATGCCATTTGTCTTGGTTGGTCCCACCGCAACGCGAACTCTGGTCCAGTTTGAGCCTTCAAGGCGCAGCTCATCCGGAACTGACGCCCCCGCAACGGATACGACGATCCCATCGGTGGGCGAGACAATCAGGTCACCCCCAAGAGGCGGCGTGCGTTCAGCCGTACGCGTCGCAAAGAGGATAACCACCGCTGCAATAAAGCCGATCCAGAATAGCGGGCCCCAAAGAATGCCGAGCAATATCCCTACCAACCAGGCGGCCAGCGCTCCGACATAGCCTTCAAGGTCAAACCCGCTTCTGAGCCATGGAAAGCTCTTCCGGCTAAAATCTGTTTCTGACATTGGCTGGGCCCCTTTTATTCTGCAGCAACGGCCAGTGCATCGCGTTTGGCCTGACGCGCCCACATATCGGCATATTCGCCCGCTTGCGACAAGAGCGCGTCATGTGTTCCGCGCTCAACCACCTGGCCTGCTTTCAGGACAACGATCTCATCGGCGTTCTGAACGGTCGATAATCTGTGCGCCACCATCAGAGTTGTGCGGCCTTTCGAGGCCTCATCCAAAGCCTCTTGGACAGCCGCCTCAGTTGCGCTGTCCAAAGCGGAGGTCGCCTCATCCAGAACCAGGATAGCCGGGTTGGCCAGTATCACGCGGGCAATACCGACGCGCTGCTTCTCGCCGCCAGACAATTTCAGGCCCCGTTCGCCGACGCGCGTATCCCAACCATCTGGCAGGCTCTCAATGAAGTCGAGCAATTGCGCCCGGCGTGCGGCATCCCGCAACTCTTCCAGGCTCGCGTCTGGCTTGGCGTAAGATATGTTTGAACGGATCGTTTCATTGAACAGAACCACATCCTGCGGCACCAGACCAAGCGCTGAGCGCAAGCTTTCCTGCGTCAGGTCACGCACATCTCGGCCATCCACCAAGACCCGTCCTGACTGGATATCATAGAACCGGAAAAGCAGCTTCAAGAGCGTCGACTTGCCTGCACCAGAGGTGCCAACAAAGGCAATCTTGTTTCCAGCTGGGACCTCGAAGCTGATATCCTGTACGCCAACAGCACGGGCATCATGTGTGAAACCAACTTTCTCAAACGCAACATGACCCTCCGGTCTTTCGAGCAGAAGGGCATCCGGTTTATCCGCCACTTCAGGCTTCATACCCATCAGTCCGTAGAGTTTTTCAAGGTCTACAGCGCCCTGCTTAATCTCCCGCCAGGCCCAGCCGAGAATATTCAGCGGCGCATAGAGCGATAAGAACATCGCAAAAACGGCGGTCATATCCCCGATTTCCATTGCGCCTTCTGAAACCCGCGCAGCCGAAAGCAAAAGAGCAGCCACCAAACCCAAATTCATGACCAGAGCCTGAGCGCCGTTTAGCACATACATCGAGCGGACAGCATCGACATAGCGTAGATTATAGTTCCGCATGGCATCGCTAAAGCGGCCTGTCTCGCGCTTTTCAGCAGCAAAGGCTTTAACGGTTTCAAAATTGGTCATGATATCAACTGCGATGCCGCGAAAGCGTGTATCCGCTTCATTCATCCGCCGGCGTTGCCGGACCCGCCATTCTGTAATCGTGATGGTTGCCGTAGCATAGATTATAATGGTGACGACTGCGATCAGCGCAAGCAATGGATCGTAAGCAAATGCCAGGGCAATCGCCGCCAAAATAAGCCTTACGATTGTCGGTCCAATATTAAAGGCCAAGAACCGGATCAGATAATCGATCGCCCCTGCCCCGCGTTCAATCACGCGGTTCAAAGCGCCCGTGCGCCGGGTTTGATGAAAGCCGAGCGACAGACTTTGCGCATGTCCGAAAGCATCAACGCAGGCAGTTCTCTGGGCATCCTGACTGACCGGAGAAAATAACCAATCGCGAATTTGCGGTAAGGCCCCCGCCAGGAATTTTATCCCGAGCGCAATCGATAGCCAAAGCGCTGCTGGGCCAAGCCCCGCGATAATCCCAGCCTCATCGGCGACCAGTTTATTGATCGCGTAGCCCAGTAAAAGCGGAAAGGCGACTTCCAGAACCGCAGCGGCCAGCGTCAGGACAATCGCCAGCACCATAATGGGGCGCCATTTGGACAGTTCCGGCCGGGCCAGCAATTGCAGGATGCGGCCTATAGAAACCCCAATCCCACCATCTGCGCTTTCAATCTTGTCGGCATCCGCCGTGGCATTCGCATTGCTCATGGCCGCCATATGGGGCGATTGGCAGCAAGTTGGTAGGCCCGTGTGTCAAAGAAATCACTCAGCCAAATATGTGCAGAAAAGCCCAAACTTGCGATTGATTATCAAAAACAGGTTCGCTAAGAGCTTCTTGCGAATGATTATCAAACACAGAAAGTAGCCGTATGCGCCTCTCCCAGATTTCCCTCACCGCCATGGCGCTCTGCTTTGTCACAGCCAGCCCTGTGTTTGCCCAAGCAGAAGATACCGGGGCAGAGGCGGACGCCCGTCAGGACACGATCATCGTTCGCGGGCAATACCTCTATGCCGATCAAGTCAACGCGCTGAAGACGCCAACGCCAATTATAGACGTGCCGCAAAGCCTCTCAATCGTGACCGCAGATCAAATCCTGCAGCGCGGGTTCAACAGTGTTGGCGATATTGTCAATTACACGCCCGGCGTGAACAACTCCCAAGGCGAAGGCCACCGGGACGCCATCGTGTTTCGCGGCGTTCGTTCAACCGCTGACTTCTTTGAGGACGGCGTCAGAGATGATGTTCAATACTACCGCCCGCTATACAATCTAGAGCAAGTAGAAATCCTGCGCGGACCAAATGCGCTTCTGTTTGGACGCGGCGGCACAGGCGGAATTTTCAACCGCGTCACCAAGAAAGGCGTGATCGGAGAGCACTTTACCGGCTTCAAAGCAGGCCTCGATACGTTTGGCGGATTTGACGCCTCAGTCGACGCAAACTTTGCGATGACGGATACATCGGCGCTGCGGGTAAACGCTTATTATGAAAGCCTCGAAAATCACCGGGACTTCTACGATGGTGACAATTACGGGATCAATCCAACAGCGCGCTTTGCACTGACCCCAAGCACAACACTCGACCTGTCTTACGAGTATGCCAATCATGAGCGCTTCATTGATCGCGGTATCCCGACCGGCGACAATGGCCGCCCGGTTCAGGCTCTCAAGGACATCACCTTTGGCGATGCGGAGCTGAACACAGCCGAGTTTGAAGCCCACATTCTGCGCGCGAAACTTCAGCACGAGTTCAGTGAGAGCCTGAAAGGCAATGTCACGCTGGCCTATGGCGACTATGACAAGCTCTATCAGAACTTCTATGCCTCGGACTATGACCAGGCGACAAACGTGGTTCAGCTCGATGGCTATGTGGATACAACACAGCGTCAGCGCCTGACCCTTGCGGGTAATCTGGTTGGCGAGTTCCAGACAGGCAGCATTGGCCACACGATTATCACTGGGGCAGAGTTCATTGACACCAGCAATGATAATGACCGCTTCAATCCAGTCTTCTCCTCAACGGGGAATGACCGCGAGACCTTCCTTGCAACGCGTCCGTTAAGCTTTAGCGGCGGCGCAGGCATCAGTGCAGCAGGCACCCCGATCACGATGAGCTTCACTGACATTAATGATCGCAACGAAGGCGAAGTTCAGGTCGCGTCTTTCTATGTGCAGGACCAGATCGAAGTGAACCAGTATGTCGACATCTTGCTTGGGGCGCGCTTTGACAGCTTTGAAATCGACGTCACCGATACTGAAGATCCAACGGCTACTATCTCACGCAGTCGAACAGACGAGGAAATCTCACCGCGCCTCGGGCTGATCGTGAAGCCGCAAGAAAATATCTCTCTCTATGCCAGCTATAGCGAATCTTTCCTGCCGCGGTCTGGCGGGCAGTATGCATCGCTCAGCGACAGCACTGAGCAGCTTGATCCGGATATTTTCGAGCAAGCTGAAATCGGTCTGAAGTGGGACTTCATGGAAGGGCTCAGCTTCACAGCCGCTTACTTCCAGAATGAGCAGACAATCACGCAGCGCAATCAGGATGATGACGGGTTTGAAACGGCGCGCGGTCTGGAAGTCGATGGCTTTGAGCTTCAACTGCAAGGCGATGTGACAGACCGTTGGTTTGTCTCGGCGGGCTATAGCTACCTGACCGGTGAAACCAGTTCCGGGGCCGATCCACGTGAGCTACCAGAGAACACGTTCTCGATCTGGAATAATTTTGAAGCCACTGACAAGCTTGGCTTCGGCATTGGCGCGACCTATCAGGACGAAGCTCTGATCAGAGACGGGTCTTCCCTGATCCTGCCAAGCTTCACACGGTTTGATGCCGCTGCTTATTATGACCTTTCAGATCGGCTCCGGGTGCAACTCAATATCGAGAACCTGACTGATGAACTATATTTCCCAAGCTCACACAGCACGCATCAGGCGACCGTAGGCGAGCCGCTGAATGCCCGTCTGACCATCAGTGGGCGTTTCTAAGAGCGCAAGCGCTTTCAACAATTGACCTTTTTTCTGGCCCTGGGGGACAAGTTCCCCTAGGGCTAGTTTCGTTTGACTGAAAGGCAAGGAAGTATGGGTAAGCTCAAGTCGGTTTGTGTCTATTGTGGCTCGTCGAATGACGTGAAGCAGGATTATTTGCGCCTTGCGCAGGATCTTGGGCGCACCCTGGCCCAGCAGGATATTCGCCTCGTCTATGGCGGCGGCGGTGTTGGCCTGATGGGCGCGTGCGCACAAGCTGCGCATAGTGATGGCGGCGATGTCCTTGGCATCATGCCGCGCTTCCTCTTGCAAAAAGAACGCATCTTCGAAGACGTCCCGCACGAAATTGTCGAAGACATGCACACCCGCAAACAGCGCATGTTTGATGAGAGCGACGCTTTCATCGTTCTACCGGGCGGCATCGGTACGCTGGAAGAAGCGGTTGAGATGCTGTCCTGGGCACGCCTTGGCCTGCACGCCAAACCGATGGCTTTCCTTGATGAAGACGGTTTCTGGACACCCTTCTTTGACCTGATGGACAAGATCATGGACGCCAAATTCACCCCCGAAGAGTTCCGGGCCGCTTTGGTGCATGAACAAACCCCAGAAGCCGCGATACAGGCGCTCTGCGATCGTATAGTTGTGCTAGGGGATTGATTGGGCGATTTTATAGATGTTTTTCTGTTCCAGCTTGGTTTGATCTTTATATTCTTAGGTGGGTTAGGATTGTGGGCGGGATACTTGCCAGCTGCAGCCGCGCTGGTCTGCGGCGCTCTTTGTTTCTTCGTTGTGATAAAATCCAATGCAAAAAATGACAAAGACACGAAAGACTAGCTCAGTCGCAGCGCATCTGACCCGCGCCTCTGGAAGCCGGGGGAACTCAAGCTAGAGTTAGAGAGAACAGTCTTGAACCTGGTTCATGCGCCGCAGGCGCGGAACCTGCTTCGACACGCTGGCGCGCAGCGCCTCAGGGCGTGTCACAAACACAGACGCTCGCGTTTCTTGCGGCGCGTCTGGGATCGGGACAAGCGGCGGAGTGCCTAGAGCTAGTCGGTCTTCAC
>CAZGVG010000076.1:0-12119 GCA_964528975.1 uncultured Hyphomonas sp. | reverse complement strand
GGTACATAGACTTTTCCAAATTTGGCGGGCGGCACCCCGAAACACCCATCACGACTATGAGACGGCGTTCAATCACGATTTATCCTGTTCACTTTGATCTGACCCGGAATCAGATTGCAGAATCAGATCGTACAAGCGACACAGGCACCAATCGCAAAAAGCTAGTTGCAAACTCATCGTATTGACCTATTGACAGCGTTGACAAAAATAAACTCGCCCTTCAGGAGAGCGCAATGAAATTCTTCATCGACACCGCAGAAGTAGAGGCTATCAAGGCCTTGATCCCAACTGGATTAGTAGATGGCGTAACAACCAATCCGAGCCTTATCTTAAAATCTGGCCGCGATATCATGGAAGTCACAAAAGAGATTTGCGACCTCGTCGACGGCCCAGTGAGCGCTGAAGTCACAGCGACTGAAGCCGAGGACATGATCAAGGAGGGCGAGACACTCGCCAAGATCGCTGACAACGTCGTCGTCAAACTTCCTCTAACAATGGATGGCATCACAGCGTGTAAAGCTTTCTCTGACCGAGGTATTGCAACGAACGTCACGCTTTGTTTCTCAGCGAACCAAGCCCTACTTGCTGCCAAAGCTGGCGCAACATTCATATCGCCCTTCATTGGCCGTCTAGATGATATTCATGTTCGCGGCATGGATCTGATCGAAGAGATCCGAATGATTTACGACAATTTTGGCTTTGAGACTGAGATCTTAGCAGCGTCCATCCGCAACCCACTGCATATGAAAGACGCAGCATTGGCGGGCGCTGATGTCGCAACAGCTCCTCCAAAAGTGATCCATGAGATGGTCAAGCATCCGCTCACCGACAAAGGCCTTGCAACATTTCTGGCCGACTGGGCCAAGACAGGCCAAAGCATAGGTTAGAAGCCACTTTGCCCTTTTTCTGAGGTCATTAATTCGATTAGACAAAGGCGGCTCGGGCCGCCTTTCTTTTAGCTTACGGAAGTTGTTGCTAAATCCTTTATTTCGAGCTCACATTTACAAAGCGAGACCAAACCAGAAGTACACTTTAATCTCCTATAGATAGGGTTAACTGGAGAGGTTTTCTGTGTTCGACTATTTTCATGCTTCAAGCCCTTCACGTCTCTGGCGCCACTATGTGATCGCCATGTGCCTTATGCTAGTGGTTATCATCATTAGCCACTTTCTGGAGTACTTTGCTGTCCAAAACTCCCAACACGATGCAGCCCTGATCAATAAGAGCGGCAAGCAGCGCCTTATTTCTCAGCAAATTGTCTTGGAAGCAGAAACCTATATTCTAGGTCATGACGAGGATGCCAAGCAGGTGCTTATCGACCGCATCAATCAATTCGAAAACGCACATAACAAACTCAGTAACTCAGATGAAACAGCGTACGTATTGGATATGCTGTATCAATCAGGTGAGCCGACTTTGGACCAAATGGTAAAAGACTATATCACTGAAGCCCGAAGTATTGTGGCAACGCCTCCAAGCGAAGAAGCGCTTCATGATTTCTACGCCTATGGGTCTGGGCCCTTGCTCGAGCGATTAGATCAAGCGGTAGATCAATATCAGGGCGTTGCAGATCGTCGCGCCCTCTCGATTCATAAGATGCAAGAAGTCACCCTTTTGATTGCGATCTTCATTTTGCTATTGGAAGCTCTGATGATTTTCCGTCCGGCGCACAATATCGTTGTTGCTGCACTGGCACGCATGGAAGATGAAATTACACAGCAAGAAGCTGCGAATGCTCGGTTAAAAAACTTTGTCGATATTGCCGCCGATCTCTACTGGGAATCTGACTTAAACGGGCAGATCACATTTGTGGAGGGCAACCTGCTCGAACAATTGAAGGGGACCCGCCGCAGTCTCCTTGGATGTCTTTACTCTGATATACTGACATTCGAGTGCTCTGAGCTCCGTCGCATGACAACCGCTTTGGACCAACTCAGTGAATACAATGACATCAAAGCGAGCTTTACGAATGAAGACAATATAACAGCCTATCTAAGCCTGAATGGTAAACCTCGGCGAGACAAGGATGGCAATCTTCTTGGTTTCTTGGGCAAGGCCCATGATGTAACAGCCGACGCTCAATTAATCGGCGAAATCACACATATGGCGATGACCGACCAACTCACTGGCCTTCGCAATAAGCGCGCCTTTGAGATTCAATTGCGGCGCGAACTCGCTGACGTATCCGCCGATGCTCCAGTTGCCTTGCTCTATCTGGACCTCGATGAGTTTAAACCTGTAAACGACACGTACGGACATGGAGCTGGCGATCATGCCTTAAAAGCGATCGGTGCCAGAATTCAAAATAGTCTTCGCTCCAACGATTGGGCAGCCAGAGTAGGAGGCGATGAATTTTGCATCGTCTGCACTAATTGCATGAGCGATGTGGCGAGCCAGAGCATCGCACGTCGGATCATGGACCACATTCGTGAACCGATCATTCTGCCTTCCGGCGATATTGTTGAAATTGGCGCATCCGTTGGGATCGCACTAACTTCGAATAGCTTTTCCTCAAGTGAAAACCTTGTGGCCAATGCCGATACGGCTCTCTACGCCGCAAAACGCAGCGGCAAGAACAACGTTATGTCCTACAAGTTCATTCCCAGTGAGCTGTCGCCAAAATCGAATGTCATTGCCTTCAATATCAACCGGTAACAGGCTGTCTTTTTGAAGAAGTTGGTCGGAACGGCAGGATTCGAACCTGCGACCCCTTGACCCCCAGTCAAGTGCGCTACCTGGCTGCGCTACGCTCCGATGCGAGGTCGGTGTATAGGCGCAACCGATAGATCTAGGCAATGGGGGAAAGGCGCTTTAAGCGGCCTTCTTTAGCCGCGCTGCATCCAGACGGGCTTTTATGTCAGTCAAGTCGGCCAGAACCGCTTCAAGACTGGTGCCCGTTGCAGGTGCGGCATTGTCAGGCGTCGTCGCTTTGAACGCCTTGCGAACGGTTTCCTGCATATCGCGCGCAGGGCTTGGCACAGGTTGGCTAGATGCAGATGAAGCCGGCGCCACAATCTGAACCGCGCCGATCAGGACACTCTCAACGCCCTGCTCGCTCAGCAATTTCTCAGCGCCTTTCAGCGTCATGCCCTTATCGTGCACAAGGGTTTGAATAGCGCGCAGAGCGTCCATGTCTGATGGACGGAACATACGGCGGCCATCGCGGCGCTTCAGCGGCTTTACAAACTTGCCGAACTTGGTTTCCCAGTATCGCAGGACATGCGCCTGCAAGCCAAGTTCATCTGCTGCTTCACCGATTGAGCGATAGGCTTCAGCGGTTTTTTCGATTTTGCGGGCAGCAGATTTTGACATGGGCTCTCTTGTCTCTTGGCTAACCTCCGACGCGGGATTTGAGCATCGGAGAAGGTTTGAAGGTCACAACCTTGCGCGCCGAAATAGTTGCCTCAATCCCAGTCTTGGGATTGCGCCCTTCGCGGGCGGCTTTCAGGCGAACATTGAAGTTTCCAAAACGGGAAAGCTTCACTGCGCCATCATTTTCAAGGCTGTCGCTGATCAGTTCCAGCATACGGTCGAGCAGGTCTGAGGATTCCTGACGCGTCAAACCAACCTGGCGCACCACGGCGTCAGTTAGCTCTACACGGGTAAGGGTTGTTGTCGTCACGGGTCTGTGGCTCCTCTTGGTTAACAGATAAGGGCCAGTTCTTAACGAAGTACGAAAGTTTTAGAGACGGAAGAGGCTTGCACCCCAAGAAAATCCGCCACCCATCGCCTCGCTGAGCACTAATTGGCCCGGTTTAATCCGACCATCGCTGACAGCTGTATGTAAAGCAAGCGGAATCGAAGCCGCCGACGTGTTGCCATGTAAGGCCACAGTAGAGATGACTTTGCTCTCATCCAGCTTCATCTTTTTCGCAACGCCGTTAAGGATGCGCTGATTGGCCTGATGCGGGACAAACCAGTCAACATCATCTGAGGTGAGGCCTGTCTCTTGATAGACCGCATCAATCGCCGATGAAATATTTGTCACGGCGTGTTTGAAGACTTGATTGCCGAGCATGCGGACATGGCCAATAGTTCCAGTGGAGGAAACGCCGCCATCAACATGCAAGAGATCACTCTTGGTGCCGTCGGTGCGGATATAGTGGGTCATGATCCCGCGATCAGCCACTTCGCTTTCAGGCTCTGCCGTCAGCAGAACACCGCCTGCCCCGTCGCCGAACAGAACGCACGTGCCGCGGTCTGACCAGTCGAGGATACGGGTGAAGGTTTCAGCCCCGATGACAAGCGCAGCTTTGAAGAGACCCGTCTTGAGCATGGAATCAGCTGTCGCAAGGGCGAAGAGGAAGCCAGAGCAGACAGCCTGTACGTCGAACGCTGCGCCGTGGCCCATGCCGATCTTGGCTTGAACGGCTGTCGCTGTTGCGGGGAAGGTCTTGTCCGGCGTCGTGGTGGCGAGGACAATCAGATCAACTTGATCCGCCGCAACGCCTGCGTTTTTCAGAATGACTTTTGCCGCTTCTGTCGCGAGATCTGAAGTGACCTGATCATCGGCGGCAACGTGGCGCTGCTTGATGCCTGTGCGGGCCTGAATCCATTCGTCAGAGGTCTCAACAATCTCGGACATGTCCGCGTTCGTCATGATGCGGGTTGGCAGATACCCGCCTGTGCCGCGGATAATGCTTCGGTACTGGTTCATTCTGAAACCTCACTGACGCTGACTTCGGCGGTGTCGCGCCCCAAACCAGCGGCGACTTCTTCCATATAGCGGCTTGCGGCCAAGTCTGCGGCAAGGCTGACGGCAGTCGCATAGCCTTCAGCGTCTGTGCCGCCATGGCTTTTGACAACAACACCGTTCAGACCAAGCAGAACCCCGCCATTTACATTGGAGGGGTCCATCTTGGACTTGAGCTTACGCAAGCCTGATCCGGCCAAAACAGCGCCCATTTTACTCACGGGACCAGCGGTGAGCGCTTCCTTGACATAAGACGCAACGAGACGAGCTGTACCCTCCGCCGTTTTCAGTGCGACATTGCCTGTAAAACCGTCAGTGACAATCACATCAACCGCGCCCATGGAAATATCATTGCCTTCAACATAACCACGATAATCGAGGCCAAGCTCAGGTTCGCGAAGTCGTTCAGCCGCCAGTTTCAGCGTATCGCGGCCTTTTTCTTCCTCGGAGCCGATATTCAGTAGCCCGATGGTTGGCTTGGCTTTTCCGGTCACCGCGCGCGCATACGCTTCGCCCATGATCGCATAGGTCACGAGCTGATCAGAATCAGCTTCCAGATTTGCTCCAACATCCAGGACAACAGAGCGGCCTTCAATCGTGGGCCAGATCGCGGTCATAGCCGGGCGGTGAACGCCCTCCATCTTGCGCAGGGAAATCATCGCAAACGCCATGAGCGCCCCGGTATTACCCGCAGAGACAGCGGCGCCAGCCCGGCCAGCTTTCACAGCCTGGATCGCGCCCCACATGCTGGTGCCTTTGGATCGGCGCAGCGCCGCAGACGGCTTCTCGCTCATGGTAACGACATCATCATGATGCATGATCGTGCAGCGTTCCGTCAGGCCGCGCGTTTCGACGCCAGTCTTGAGATCGTCGGCGCGTCCGTGAACTTCGAACATGACATCACTGCGGCGATCAGCGAATAATTTCAAACCGTCGAGAACAATTGCAGGCGCGGCGTCACCGCCCATGGCATCAATCGACAGAATAAGGCTGGCCATTCGGCAAAAACTCCACGCTGCCCTTTACGCTGCGCAACGTAGGCGCGCCCGCTCGCAAAGGCAACGGATGTCTTTAGGTGCAGATCAGTCCTGCATAAATGCCTGTGTGAAAGCCGGCGTCGCGTTTAGCATATCCTGATCAGATGCTTGCTCTATCGAGGCATTAAGCGTGATCAAATATACCGCCAAGGCTTCGGCCCTATCAGGGTTTGGTTGGACATTACGGGTCAAAACTTCACAGACCTCAGTTTGAGGGTCAGAGGTCTCAAGCGCTGCATCGACCGCACGCGCGAGCCCGAAAAAGGTCTCCCCCATTTTGCGAATCCGGCGCGCGATCGACGAATCGCCAACCCCTTCTTCCCTGAGCGCATGGTCGAAACCGGAGAAGACCTGTTTATAGATCGCGTCGGCAAGGGCCTTACCACCCGCCCCGCAGGTGCGCAGCCGCCGCATGATCAGAGTTGAAACAAGCGTCACCATTTGAAAGCGGCCATCCAGCGTGTCATCTACCCAGCCTTCGGCAAAGGGCTTGGGTTCCCGCGCTGCACCGATCAGGAGGCCATACCATTGGCTGGCAATTGAAGGGTCTGTCTTTTTGCGTTTCAGCCAATCCAGCATACTTCATCCTGACATAACAGTTGCGACAGCCTGCCGTTGAAGCTTGCGTTCAACCTGCATTCGCCTTTATCTCGCAATTGAATAGCAGGAGTATTCCAATGGCGCGACGTGTCATTCTCGCATCTATCGTTCTGGCCAGCCTGACAACGGCCTGTATCAGCCCGATCAATGATTATCATGGCTATACCGCAGACGAAGTGGCGCCGGATACAATCAAGCCGGGTGAGGATAGCCGCGCCAGCGTGCTGGCACAGCTCGGCTCTGCCTCCACTGAAAGCGTATTTGATGAGAATACATGGTTTTATGTCACCACACGGCGCGAACGGATCGCCTTCCTGACACCGCAAACTAAGCAGCGGTCAATCACGGCTATCCGCTTCGGCGAGGATGATCTGGTCGAAGAGGTTCTGACCTATGACGAAACGGATGGCGAGGTTATCAGCTATGCCTCACGCGAGACGCCGACACGTGGACGCGAACTGGGCTTGTTGGAGCAGATCTTTGGAACGGTTGGCGCTGTCGCCCTACCGAATACCGATGAGCGCACACCGGGCAACCCAACTGGGCGACGCAACTAAATCAACTTGAGCCAACGCTTCCCAAAGCGACGCATAGAAAAACCCGCACCTCCAAGAGGCGCGGGTTTCTTTGTTTTGGACTTTGCGTACAGCGCTTAGTGCGCGCCGCCTGCCAGAACCGCAAGCATCAAGAGCGCCACAATATTCGTGATCTTGATCATCGGGTTAATCGCAGGGCCAGATGTATCCTTATAAGGATCGCCAACTGTATCGCCGGTGACCGCAGCTTTGTGAGCTTCAGACCCTTTGCCGCCATAGTGGCCATCTTCGATATACTTCTTGGCATTATCCCAAGCACCGCCACCTGATGTCATTGAGATCGCCAGGAACAGGCCTGTCACGATCACGCCGAGAAGCAGCGCGCCAACAGCTGCGAAGGCCGCTGCTTTACCCGCAATCAGCAGGATCAGACAGAACAGAACAATGGGAGCCAGAATTGGCAGAAGCGATGGCCAGACCATTTCCTTGATCGCCGCAGTTGTCAGGATATCAACAGCGCGGCCATAATTTGGCTTGCTGGTGCCTTCCATAATGCCAGGATCATTGCGGAACTGGCTACGCACTTCCTCGACCACAGCTTGCGCTGCACGGCCCACCGCCATCATCGACATACCGCCGAACAGGAACGGTAATAGACCCCCGAACAAGAGACCAACCACAACATAAGGGTTGGCAATCGAGAAGTTCACTGTGCCAATATCATAGAAGAAGCTTCCCTCCACCGCAGTTGCAGCGAAGTATTTCAGATCTTCATTATAAGCGGCGAAAAGCACCAGAGCGCCAAGACCAGCCGAGCCAATCGCATAGCCCTTGGTTACCGCTTTAGTTGTGTTACCAACCGCATCGAGCGCATCTGTCGTGTCACGCACTGAGCTTGGAAGTTCCGCCATTTCAGCGATACCGCCCGCATTATCCGTCACGGGACCGAAGGCGTCGAGCGCAACGATCATACCCGCAAGAGCAAGCATCGTCGTGGTCGCAATCGCGATGCCGAAGAGGCCCGCCAGATTGAAGGTCAAAATGATGCCTGCAATAATGGTCAAAGCCGGCAGAGCTGTCGATTCCATAGACACTGCGAGCCCCTGGATCACGTTCGTACCGTGGCCTGACGCAGATGAGGCTGCAACAGACTTCACAGGGCGATAGCCTGTGCCTGTATAGTACTCAGTGATCACGACAATCAGTGCAGTAACCGCAAGACCAGCAAGACCACAAAGGAAGAGGTCCATGCCTGTTACAATAGCTGCCGATGCTCCATCAGCGCTCAAGAGCCCAAGCGCAGTGCCTGCTCCTTCAAGTTCACCGAATCCGTTTGGCAGGGCGTATTGAACCGCGACAATAAGGCCAGCAATGGTAAGAACGCCTGTTGCGATAAGACCTTTATAGAGCGCGCCCATGATGTTGGTGGAGCCTTTGCCAAGCTTGACAAAATATGTGCCGATCACTGATGCAAGGATACACACTGCGCAAATCGCCAGTGGGAACAACATCAGTGCGCTTAGATAAGCTTGCCCACTGAAGTAGATCGCGGTCAGAACCATCGTCGCAACGATTGTCACGGCATAGGTTTCGAAAAGGTCAGCGGCCATACCAGCGCAATCGCCGACATTGTCACCAACATTATCCGCGATGGTAGCAGCATTACGCGGGTCATCCTCAGGAATACCAGCTTCAACCTTGCCGACCATATCGCCGCCAACGTCAGCGCCTTTGGTAAAGATACCGCCGCCGAGACGTGCGAAGATCGAAATCAACGAAGCGCCAAAACCAAGAGCAACAAGACCATCAACAACCTTACGGCTAGACACATCATATCCAGCGCCGCCGACTAGAAGACCGTAATAGGCAACCACACCCAACAGAGCGAGGCCCACAACAAGCAGACCGGTTACTGCGCCCGATTTGAAGGCCATGGAGAGACCGCCCTGAAGCGACTCGCTGGCAGCCTGCGTTGTGCGCACATTGGCCTGCACAGACACTTTCATGCCGATAAAGCCAGCTGCGCCAGAGAGAACAGCGCCGATGACAAAGCCAAGGGGAACTTCCCAGTTCTGGAACAGAAGCGCCAGAATCACAACGACCACAACACCAACAATCGCGATTGTGCGATACTGACGGCTCAGGTAAGCATTTGCACCTTCCTGAATGGCTTGTGCAATTTCCCACATACGGTCATTGCCGCGGTTTGCTTTCATAATGGATTGGCTCTGCAGCCAACCAAACCCAATCGCGAGCACCGCCGCAATTAAGGCTATCCAATACCATAGGGTCATATTTGCCCTTCCTCCCTAAATTTATCGATCGGAGCACTCCCGCTCCGTATTCACTTATTGTGTCACCATGACTGCAACAGCCATGACGGGTCTGCAAGAATAATCGCGCGAGGCGCGAGTCGCTACTCTACACTGTGGCCTAATGCTCAAACCCAAGAGTTGAGGGAAGGTTAACGGGCGCACCATTGTGGATAAGCCGCAAGCCGGGCTTGGCTTCCACAATACCAATTTGCGTAAATCCTTCGCCCAAATCGAGTGTTTCGGACGGGGCAATGGCGAGAATCTGGTAATCATCGCCGGCCGCGGCTTGCTTAAGAAGATCATCAAGCCCGCCAGCGCGCCGCGCAAATGGAACCTTATCCAGATCGATGACAACGCCGAGATCATTCACAGAAACAAGTGTGTGAGCATCCTGAAGCAGGCCATCCGAAACATCCATACTGACGCTGGCTTTCGAAGATATGATCTCAGCGGCGATCATGTCGGGCAAAGGCGGGATGCGGTAGCGATTGATCAATTCGCTCGGCCCATTCGTCAATGCCGCCTCAAGACCAAGACCGCCATGCCCGATCTCTCCGCTGACCCAAAGCCTGTCACCCGCACAGACATTGCCAACACGCCTGATCGGATTTGCGCCAATGCATGCGCCTGTAATGGTTAGGGATAAAACCAGCGGACCAGTGGTCGAAACAAAGTCACCGCCCAGCAGGTTGAGATTCAATGCTTGAAGGTCAGCACCAATCCCACGCATCAATTCGGCGAAATGGCTCTCACTTCGCCCATTAGGCCAAGCGACAGAGAGTAAGCACTCCAATGGCTTCGCGCCTTTGGCATAGATATCAGAGACATTCACACGGATCAGTTTCCGGCCAACCGTTTCCAAAGGATCAGAGGTCAAGAAATGAACGCCCTCAACGAGGCTGTCCATGCTTGCGATTATACCTGAACGCGAAGACAGAATGGCGACATCATCGTGCAGTGCGGCAGCGCCATCAGCGTGCACCAATGGCCGAATATAGGTATTGATCCAGTCGCGTTCAGACATTCGCCAAGTTTGGCTCAAGCCTCTTCCGGACGCAAATCTCTGGACACATTATCCAGAACCGCATTGACGAAATTTGCTTCGGTTTTGTCAAAGAAGTCATGCGCGAGCGAAACATACTCATCGAGAAGGATGCGACGCGAGAGTTCCTGATGTGCGACCAATTCGGCGACCGCAGCGCGAAGGATTGAGCGGGTTGTACTATCGAGGCGCGACAGCTTCCAGCCCTTGTTAAGCCGCGCCAGAATAGACTTGTCGACGGTGGCTTGATGCTCAATCGTGGCGTTGACGATGGACTTGAACAAGTCGGGGTCCGCCTCTTCGACCGGATCCTCATCTGGCCCCATACCAAGGCGATCATCCATCAGGTCACGGATCGCGGATTTGCCGCTCTGTCCGGTCTGCTCCATCTGATAAAGCGCCTGCACAGCCGCTAGCCGTGCCCCTGCTCGGCGCGCGCGAATGACTTCAAACGGGATTTTCTGGTCTGTCATGCCGCGTCCTTGCCACTGCTGCATGCAAAAGGCCATTCCCTTTTGCGGTCTTGGCTGCATTTGCAGTTGGCAGAATCTATCGCACGAACTTCTTGCGCAGTTTCAGCATTTCGAGACATGCCATGGCCGCGTCTTTGCCCTTGTTCTTTTCGCTGCGATTGGCGCGAACCAGAGCTTGTGCCTCATTCTCTACGGTGAGGATGCCATATCCAATGGCGAGGCGGCGCTCTGTCGCCAGCAGCATAAGGCCGCGCGCGCTCTCACCGCAGACATAGTCATAGTGGCTGGTCTCACCGCGGATCACACAGCCGAGCGCGATATAGCCATCATACTTGGCGCTGTCGGCAGCCATCGCAATCGCGCCCGGAAGCTCAAACGCGCCAGGCACCATAATGGTTTCAATCTCACAGGGCTCGCCGGATGCCTCTAGGGCGTCGCGCACGCCGGCCTCAAGCTCTTCGGAGATGTGCTTATAGTACGGCGAGTTCACAATCAGGATACGGTGGGTCATAACTATTTAATCCTTACGCTCGGATAGCGGACGCCACCCCTCAATTGTCAGGTCATAGCCGTCAAGGCCCGCGACGCGAGTCGGTTCAGTGTCTGATAGATAAATCATTTTTCGCACGCCCAACTCCCGGAGGATTTGCGCGCCGACGCCATACTCGCGGATCGGTGCATGACTGTCGCCAGCTTCCGGCATTTTCATGCCAAGGCGCTGCGCAATCGCATCAGGGCGCATCGTGTTGACGAAGACGACCACGCCCGGCTCATCGGCCTCAGCGATAATCTTCATCGCCTTCTCAACAAGGCCCTCACGCGGACCTTTCTCGCCAAGAATATCTGCTAGAACGTCAGTGCGGTGAACGCGAACAATCGCGGTGCTGTCCGGCTCAATCTTACCGTGGACAATAGCAATGTGTTCAGAGCCATCCAACGCGTTGCGGTAAACGACCGTTTTGAACCCATCACCATAAGCGCTCTCAAGCGGGGCCTCGACCCGGCGCTCCAGATAGCGATCATGCTCACGCCGCCACTCGATCAAGTCAGCAATCGTGCCAATCTTCAAATTATGGAACTGCGCAAACGTCACCAACTCCGGCAAACGCGCCATCGAGCCGTCATCATTCATGATCTCGCAAATCACGCCAGCTGGATAAAGGCCCGCCATGCGGGAGATATCAACGGCCGCCTCGGTATGCCCTGCTCGAACCAAGGTTCCACCGTCGCGTGCGACAAGCGGGAAGATATGACCGGGAGAAACAATGTCGCCCTGATCTTTGGTCGGATCGATGGCGACCATCACAGTGTGTGAGCGGTCATGAGCGGAGATGCCAGTTGTGACGCCTTCAGCCGCCTCGATTGAGACCGTAAACGCTGTGCCCATGCTCTCGCGGTTCTCGCGCGCCATCATATCGAGCTT
>CAZGVG010000075.1:0-12302 GCA_964528975.1 uncultured Hyphomonas sp. | reverse complement strand
TCAAATTCGTAGAACAGGCTGTCTTCATTCGGGATGTCGATATTGTTGGCACCGGGTGTACCATAAGCGACCATGACCTCTGGCTCGATAAGTATATCAACGCTCTTACCGGGCCTAAAGAGCGGGTATGACAAGCGTGTTCCTGCTGTGGCGACGCCGCGCGAGACTTCAGAGACATCCGTTCCTGTGTTGTCGAGCTGGTAATAATCATACCGCGCCTCGGCAAATGGGTTGAAGACAAACCCGCCGGGCAGAATTCGGCTGGCGGACCAATCAAGCCCGCCCGAGGCGCGATAACTGTCTATGCCAAGCTCTCGGTCCAGGATCGCGGTCGAGCCGTTGACGGAGAGCAAGCCATAATCGCCATAATCGTAGAGTTTTTCAGCGAAGAAAAGCGGTGCAGCCTGCGGTAAGCGTGCATCGGTGTCACCCTCGCGGTTGGTCTCAAATGTCAGGATGGAGGCATCTGTATACCAGGATTTGCCCTGACCCTGTGTGAAGAGCTGGTTCAAGAGATACCTTGGTTGGCCCGCATAAAGGCCACGGCGGTCATTTTCGCCCTCAATATCATAGCGACGCGTATAAAGGTCATCAGAGACTTGCTCTACGGCAAAGCCCCATTTCCAGTTTGGCGTGATATTGAACCGGCCATCGGCAAATATGTGACCTCGCCATTCTTTCTCGCCGAACTTTTCGCCGTCAGAATCAAATTCTTGTTCATTGGTAATGCTGAAATTTGTCGATACACCCCCAGACCAAAACCGCTTGCGGTATTCAAGTTCTAATAGCGGGTTCACATTCGCCATAACCTGCGGTGCAATTGTAAGGTCTTGCGACGGTGATATCGCCCAATAATAGGGCTGTTGATAGAAAACACCGAGCTTTGACGACGTTCCAAAATCGGGTGCCAATAGTCCGGAGCGACGGTCAGAGGTCGGATCGGGATGGGCAAAGTAGGGCATGTAGAAAACCGGGATGCCCGCAACCTCCAGCACCGCATCCTGATAGGACATCATCTGAGCTTCCTGATCGAGGATCGCCTTGCGTGCCCTGAGAGCCCAGGTTGGGGTATCCCCTTCCTCACAAATTTCGCAGGACGTATAAACGATCTTGTCTAGCGCATTATAGCCTTCGCTGGTTCTGATTGCGGACTCAGCGACCGCAATACCGCCTTCAGGCATGCGCGTTGAGAACCCAATGGCAAATCCATCTGATAGATTACTATCTGTTTCAATCTCATCGGCAAATCGTTCTGTGCCATCAAGATCGAGGATGACAACATTTCCAATGGCTCTGACTTTATCTGTATCGCGGTCATAGATGAGCCGATCTGAGCGCAGGATACGACCCTCATATTCCGCCTCTACATTTCCTTCGGCGATGACCAGATTGTCTTCCTCGTCGACAAAGATGCTGTCAGCATCAAGAACGACTTGAGGTTGTTCGGTGATGGTTTCCTGCGTGGACTCTTGCGTCTGTGCGGCCACAGGTTGGGTCAAGGCTGCCGCTAAAAGCAGATAGCAGGTCCAATTGGGCATTACTCGACTCCGACAATACTGACATTTCCGCTTAAGCCGCTACGCTTGGAGCGTCTACCGCTGCAGCTATGATACAATGCTAAATGTCAGTAATCTGTGGCAATGTTGTTGCGGTCAGCCCAGGTCGAGAACGGCCAGCCCGCCGGGTAGCGTTACGATTTCACCAGAAATCTCAAGCTCAGCGAGAATGGCTGCGCAGCGCCCGGCGCCGACGCTTGCCGCGCGGGCGATCTCTGCGATGGGCATCGGGTGAGGCCCTAAAACACTGAGCACGGCTTCGATTTGAGTTTGGGGCAGGTCTTCATCAGTCCTAGAAAAGTCTTCGAAATCCGTGGGTTGGGGCGCTTTCGCTGAAAGTCTCGAGGGGTGTGGGAGCGCTTCGATAATGTCGGCCGCATTGCGCACAAGGATCGCGCCCTGGCGCAGGAGCTTGTTATTTCCAGCGGCGCGCGGTTCGAGGGGGGAGCCCGGGATCGCCATAACCTCGCGGTTTTGCTCAAGAGCCGTGCGCGCGGATATGAGCGAGCCTGACCGCTCGGCTGCTTCAATGACGACAACGCCTGATGCGATGCCCGTTATGATGCGGTTTCGGCGCGGGAAATCGCGGGCTTGGGCCCGGTATCCGAATGGACTTTCAGAGACGATTGCCCCTTTTTGGGCGATCGCGGCATAGAGGCGGTCATGCTGTTGGGGGTAGATGTGGTCTATGCCCCCGCCCAGGACGGCGACCGTTCCGCCCTCGAGGCTCGCTGCGTGCGCTTCACCGTCAATGCCGCGTGCCAAGCCTGAAACGATGACGTATCCAGCTTTTGACAAGTCTCTGGCAATGTCTCTGGCGAGTTTTCGCCCTGCTGCAGACGCTTGGCGTGCACCAACCATAGCAATGCAGGGTTTGGCGGCCAATGCCGCATCCCCCAGCACCGTTAGCACTGGTGGGGGTGGGGCAAGGTGCGCTAGCATAACAGGGTAATCAGGTTCGCAGGCGCAGGTTAACCGCGCGCCATAGGCTTCGGTCGCCTCTAACTCCCGTTTTACGAGATCACGCGGTGGGACTTGTAGGGACGCGCTTCGCCGCGTGATTTTGGGCGCCTCTTGAAGGGCTGTACGGGCCGTCCCGAAGCGCTTTAGGAGTTGAAAGAAGGTGACAGGGCCGATTCTGGGCGTTCTGGCCAAATGCAGCCAGTCCAAACGGTCTTCTTCAGTTAGCGCCCCCATGAAGTGGTCCTACTTTGGTTTACTGCCGAAGCGAGGTTCCTCGCCTTTGAGAAGCCGGCCAATGTTTGCTCTATGCGTCCAGAATACCAGTACGCTTAAGGCCAGCAGCGTGGCTGAGGCAAACCTTGTTTCGCCCAACACGTAGGCGCCAAGTGGTACAATGGCGGCGGCTGTCAGCGCTGCGAGAGAAGAGATGCGGGTTAGCGCAAAGAGACCCAGCCAGATTGGGGCGCCGACGAGTAAGGCGACTGGCGACGCGAAAGCAAGAAGCCCAGCATAGGTTGCGACCCCTTTGCCGCCCTTAAATCCCAACCAAATGGGATAGCAATGCCCTAGAAACGCAAATGCCCCGGCAATCAGGCCTGCATTCCGCTCTCCAGACAGATAGGTCATAAGCAAAACGGCCAATCCAGCCTTGAAGCTATCAAGAAGCAAGGTGGCAAAGGCGAGATCTTTCCGGCCCGTCCTTAGTACGTTCGTGGCGCCGATATTACCCGAGCCAATCTCTCTTATGTCACCGAGGCCTGCGACGCGTGTTAAGAGCAAACCAAATGGTATTGCCCCCATCAAGTAACCCGCGATTGCTGCAACCAAATACCAGATCATATCTCTTAAACCCCGTCTGTCCTGCTTATGCGGGGCTAGGGGTAAGAAGGTCAAGCGGGGAGTTTTTGTTTGGCCTTCGAAACGATTCGTATATCTGTACGAACCTGCCAACCTGTAGCAATACCGGGGCTTCTCTCTGGAAGAGCGCTAAGGTCTTCTTATTTGTTTTGAGTTAAATGCGAGCTGTAATTCTCAGCGCGGTCATCGTTTCGGCGCTGAGATACCCAACGTTCAGGCCGTTCGCTTTTTGGAAGCGCTCCATCGCATTTTGCGTTTGCGGGCCGTGGATGCCGTCTACAGCTGCATAGAAACCTTCCTCGGTGAGGGCGGCCTGTACAGCTTCAACTGTTGTGGTCTGGGGGATCGGGCCCGAACATCCATCGAGACTGTTGCAGGCGTAAGGATCGACATTGAGCGCTTTAACGGTCTCAACCGTCATATACCCAACGGCCAGGCCGTTCATGCGTTGATAGCGTTCCATGGCGTTTTGCGTTTGGGGCCCGTAAGCACCATCTACAGCGAGTGCGTAGCCTTCGTTGCGCAGGGCGCCCTGGATTTCAGCGATTTTGTATTGCGTTGTATTGGTGTCGCAAAGAACCTCAGCCCATTCCAAGCCACCTTTGGAGGTGACAACCTTGCGTGTGACAGTGGCGTACGTCGCTGGAACTATTTCGACCTCGGTTCTTGATGGCGCGGTCATAACATCGACAGGGATCGAGGCATACTGAGCCGGGATTGGAACTTCTTCGTAACGCGCGGGTGTGCGAACAACCTGTTTTGCAACGGTTCTGAACACGGCAGGCATGATACGCTTTTCAGTTCTGGGCGGCGTCAATTGCCTTGTGTGGCGGATCGTACGGGTTTTGGCAGGCTGCATGACTTTGCAGAGGATTTCACCGGTCGCCACTTCGCTTCCAGCTGCAGGCGCTGTTCCTGTTCCAGCTGCGCCGCGGCCATAAAGCCCAGCTCCGGTTTTCCAAACTAACTTTGCCGGCTCAACTTCAACGGTTTCGGTATAGGTTTCATATTGAGCCGGGATTTGGATCAATATCTCGCGGGCAGGCTCGACCATAACCTCTTCTGTAATGGTCTCATAAACAGCTGGGATGATCTGATAGCTGCTTGTTGCCTCTTTCACCATAACATCGATGCGCTGGCGCTCATATTTAGCAGGGATAATGTTTTGACGGGTTGTCTCGGCTTTGACCTCGACGCTTTCTGTAACCGTTTCAATCGTATCAGCGCTTAGAACCCGTGCAAAACATTGTCCTGTGTCGGCGCTGGGCGGATACTCTGCGGCTGTCAAAGCGGAGGCTGTGCCTGCAAGCGCCATAGCTGTCAGACTTGCGGCAAAGACAATGCGAATATGTTGGAACATGGTTACGACTCTATTTATTTCACAAATGTAATGAAAGAGCGTTTCAGAAGTGTCAATATGATCTGAGAATCTCGAGAAATTCAGCGTTTTCTTGGGTTTACCTCGTGACCGAATAAGATTTTGGTTCTTGGATCGGGAAAAGGGCTGTCGGACAATTTACATGCGGCCTGTCTCTTGCAGTGATTACTACAGTTGCGCTATATCTGTGCATATAAACGATTAGGCCGTACAAATGTCCGATTCACCGAATCAGGGAAAATCTGGAGCCAGAGGAGCCAATCGCGAGAGAATTTTGCGATCAGCTTTGGATATTATTTCTCGCAAAGGTGTTGATAAGGTCACACATAGAGCTGTCGCTGCGGTTGCGAGCGTTTCACCAGGAACCACAACGTATCACTTTGCAACGCGTGAGGATTTGGTGCGTGACGCGTTTTCGCTCTACATTGACGACTATCAGCGGTCTTTGGTCGAGGCCCTGACTCAGCGCCCGATTGCGACACGGAATGATTTCACTCGATTCCTTGGCAGTATGACGACTTTGGACCCAGCCCAATCCGGACTGGAAGCCATTGAGTATGAGATGGTTTTGTTCGCAGGGCGCGATCAAGCGATGCAAATGCGCGTTTCAGCCTGGTCACGCACTCTGGAAAGCTGGTTGTCTGACCCCTTGGAACGTCTGGGCGCGACCCGGCCACTTGAAGCAGCACGTATTCTTGTGGCTTTATCGCGGGGAAGTGAGTTTGAAGTCCTGTCCCGGCGTCAAGAGATTAACACGGAGCAATTCTCAAAACGCCTTGGGCTATTGCTCGATGCAATCCTCGACTAAGTTTGCGAATTGGCTAGCAGGTCCAAAGCTGTTTGCAGAATGATCGCTGCGGCGGAGGCGTCAATCGCTTCGCTGCGTCGTGCACGGCTCAAATCTGCAGCAATCATGACACGTTCAGCCTCAGCGCTAGACAGGCGCTCGTCTTGATAGGCAATGGGGACGTCGCGTAATTGCAGAATGTTATTGGTGAGTGCTTTAACCGCCTGAACGCGTGGGCCGGCACTGCCATCAAGGTTTAGAGGCAGGCCCATGATCAGACCGACGCAGTTTCTGTCATCATAAAGCTGAAACAAGCGATCAAGGGTTGGGCGGAGCTTCCGGGCTCTTGGAATGGTTTCGACTGGGGTGGCGATCATGCGCAGCGTATCACTGGTCGCAACGCCGATCGTTTTCGTGCCGGGGTCGAGGCCGAGTAAAACGCCAGAGGCGGGAAGATCTGTCAGGCTGGTCTGTGGCATGGGCTTGTCTTATGCCTCACTCGCGCGTAACCAAGCGCCATGTCAATTGGAGTTATCATCAGATGAGTGTCACCAAAGATGATGTTCGCAAAGTTGCCCGGCTTTCACGTATTGCTGTGCCTGAAGCGCGTCTTGAAGAGCTGGCTAGCGAGTTGACCGGAATCATGGGCTGGATTGAGCAGCTCAACGAAGTTGATGTTGAAGGTGTTGAGCCAATGACGTCAGTTGTCGCATCAACCCTGCCGATGCGCGAGGATAAAGTGACAGATGGCGGCATTCAGGATCAGGTTCTGTCAAATGCGCCAAAATCTGATGAAGGCTTCTTTGTTGTGCCAAAAGCGGTTGAGTAGAGTTCGCTTGAGCTAGCTTTCCTCTTTTTTCGCCATCTCTTCCGCTTCGCGGTCCCACTCGTAAATCTTGTTGATTCTGCACGGCACAGACCTTGAGCCGAAATTATCGTGGCCGAAGGCGCTATCAAAAGCGATTACCTTATCGCCTCGCGTGAGGCAGCCTGAATTTCTGTCAAAGGCGATAGACTGCGCCGAATCAAGATCAAAGCACCCCGCAAAGGTCTCGACGAGATAACGATCCATGCCTTCAGACACCACGACCGCATTCCGGTCTGTTTCTCCAAAACCATCAATCGAGCTTGTAAAGCAAATCTTGCGGACTTCTTCGCCTTTGCGCGGATCATCGGTCAGGGCCACTTTTTCAGGTTTATCACCGCTTAAGTCTGCGCTAGCGCAGGCGGAAAGAACGAAAACCATGGCGGCGAAAGCAATACGATGGGTCAGCATGCGGTTTATCTCCTCCTCTATGGCTTATCAGAGATCGTCAGAAAGGCGAATCACAACTGTGTCACTGTAGAGAGGTTTTATTTCGCTCTTGCCTTTCTCGCGTCCGGGCATACGAAGGCGCGAACATGTTTTGAACCATAGGAGATCGCATGGGCGAGCTCACATCCCTGACCCTGACAGCAGCCATGACTGGCCTAGAGCAGGGCGACTTCTCTTCTGTCGAACTAACTACAGCCTTTACGGACGCGATTGCGGCTTCGAATGCGACCCTGAATGCGTACGTCGTTGAGACGCCTGAGAAGGCCCTCGCTATGGCAGCAGAGTCTGACAAGAGACGGGCGGCGGGTCAGGCCGGACGCCTCGATGGTGCACCCTTGGGGATCAAGGATCTGTATTGCACCAAGGGTGTTCGCACGACGGCGTGTTCAGACATTCTGGGCGAGTTTACGCCGACCTATGAGAGCACCGTCACACAGAATCTGTGGGATGCAGGCGCGGTCATGCTGGGCAAGCTCAATATGGATGAGTTTGCGATGGGGTCCTCCAACGAGACCTCTCGTTTTGGGGCGCCTTCTAATCCATGGCGCCGTGAGGGGAGCAATGCGACTTTGACTGCGGGCGGGTCCTCTGGTGGATCAGCAACCGCCGTTGCGGCCGATTTGTGCCTCGCAGCGACAGCTTCTGATACAGGCGGGTCCATCCGGCAACCGGCAGCATTTACAGGAACGGTTGGGATCAAACCGACCTATGGCCGGGCCTCGCGCTATGGCATGGTCGCGTTCGCAAGCTCGCTTGATCAGGCTGGGCCGATTGCCAAGACAGTTGCCGATGCAGCGCTGCTGACTGAAATTATGTGCTCGCATGATGAGAAAGACTCAACCTCGCTGCAGGTTGAGACGCCAAACTGGCTCGCTGAGGTCAATAAAGGCGTTAAAGGCATGCGCATTGGCGTGCCGAAAGAGTACCGCGTTGACGGTATGCCGCAAGAGATTGAAGACCTGTGGCAGCAAGGCATTACCTGGCTAAAAGAAATGGGCGCGGAGATCGTTGATGTCTCGCTGCCGCACACAAAATACGCACTGCCGGCTTATTATATTGTTGCGCCCGCTGAGGCGTCTTCAAACCTCGCGCGCTATGATGGCATGCGGTATGGGGCGCGAGTGCCAGGCGATAATCTCACCGGAACTTATGAGGGTACACGGGCAGACGGCTTTGGCGCTGAAGTGCAGCGCCGCTTGATGATCGGGACCTATGTTCTGTCCTCTGGTTACTACGACGCCTATTACCTTCGCGCGCAAAAGGTCCGCACGCGTATTCTGGAGGATTTCCAGACCGTGTTTGCGGATGTTGATGCCTTGCTAACGCCGACTTGCCCAAGCGCGGCCTTCGCATATGGCGAGAAATCAGGCGATCCGGTGCAAATGTATCTGAACGATATTTTCACTGTGACCGCGAACCTGGCTGGCCTTCCTGGCATTTCAGTGCCTGCTGCTGTGGATGCGCAGGGCTTGCCACTTGGGCTTCAAGTCATTGGCAAGGCATTGGACGAGGCAACATGCTTTCAGGTCGCGGGCGCGATTGAAGAAGCGGCGGGCTTTGTGGCGAAACCTGCAAAGTGGTGGTAGAGTAGCGATCTGAAAGGATCGAGCGCTATGATGCCAAATTCGCTAAAGCCCCGATGGGTTCGATTATTGATCGCGGCTATCCTTATCGCGTGGGCTATATTTGCCTGGATCAACGGAACCTATGCGGTTGACGGCGCAATGTTTGTGTCAGTTGGGATATTGTTTGTCTCAATGCTTCCCGGTCTTATTCTTCTTGGCTCTCTTCTGTTCGACTTTATCGGTCATGACCCTGAAGAGGTTGATTACTCGCCTGAAGCGGTCGCAACCCGGATGAAGGCCCGTGAGAAGGCGAGACGGTAGGAATGACAAAGCGGACCCGCTTCATCCTGATAACGCTTACCGCGTTTGTAATCTGCACAGGCCTGATTTTTCTTACGGCTTATGGGATTGGGGCTGACCCGCTACATCCAAGATCCCGCCATATCTGGCTTCTGTCTTTAGTCGCGGCGCTTTATGCGTCTGTCCGATTAGCGATGATCGCAGAAAAGCTGATGCATTGGCAGGCGGGGGATGAAGACGGTAAACCAAGGCTGGCTGGCTTCGGGTTTCTAAAGAAGAAAGAACACGCCATTGATCGCCGGATGGCGGCGCGGCGAGAACGGGTTGAAGCCGCACAAGCGACAGCAGAAACCGCGGAAGATAGCACTGAATAATATGGCCCTGTAGGGTCGTTTATAAATAGCGGTATAAAGGGCTGGAATGGCCCCGCGTGTATGTTTAAGAAGCGATGACGATTGTTTGAGGATCACCGGATTATGAGTGAACGCGCGCGCTATACCCTTAAAGGCGAAACGGGTGATTGGGAGATTGTTCTCGGCTTGGAGATTCACGCCCAAGTGGCCTCCCAGGCCAAGTTGTTTTCTGGGGCTTCAACACAATTTGGCGCCGAACCTAACCACAATGTTTCTCTGGTTGATGCGGCTATGCCGGGCATGCTGCCTGTTATCAATGAATTTTGTGTCGAACAAGCGGTACGCACAGGGCTTGGCCTAAACGCACAGATCAACAAGGTCTCACGTTTTGACCGCAAGAATTATTTCTATCCGGATCTGCCGCAAGGCTATCAAATCAGCCAGTTCGAGTTGCCAATTGTTGGTGAAGGCGTCATTGATGTGGACGTTGAACCGTCGCATGGCGATCAAGCTTACTCATTCCCAGTACGCATTGAGCGCCTGCACCTGGAGCAGGACGCGGGTAAGTCCATCCACGATATGGACCCGAATGCGACCTATGTAGACCTCAACCGTTCTGGTGTTGCGTTAATGGAAATTGTCTCCAAGCCAGACCTGCGGACGCCGCTTGAGGCCGCAGCCTACGTCAAGAAGCTTAAATCTATCGTTGTGGCCCTTGGGACTTGCGACGGTGACATGGAGAAGGGCAACTTGCGCGCAGATGTGAACGTGTCAGTGTGCAAGCCTGGCGCGTACGAGAAGTTTCGTGAAGAAGACGACTTCTCAGAGCTTGGAACACGGTGTGAAATCAAGAACATGAACTCGTTCCGTTTTATTCAGGCGGCGATTGAGTATGAAGCGCGGCGTCAGATCGAGATTATTGAAAGCGGCGGCGCCGTAGATCAGGAAACGCGCCTGTATGATCCCGACAAAGGCGAAACACGGTCCATGCGATCAAAGGAAGACGCGCACGACTATCGCTACTTCCCGGACCCTGACTTGTTGCCACTGGTGATTGATGACGCTTTCATTGAGGGGATCAAAGTCAATCTGCCGGAGCTGCCGGATCAGAAGCGTGCCCGATTTGAAAGCGAATACGGCCTATCGCGTTATGATGCTGGCGTGCTGACGGCTGATGCGGAGGGGGCTGAATATTTTGAGACTGTCGCAAAGGGCCGGGACTCAAAGTTGGCAGCGAATTGGGTCACTCAGGAATTGTTCGGGTATCTGAATAAGTCAGATATTGAGTTGGAAAACTCACCCGTAAGCGCGGTGCAGTTGGGCGGCCTGGTCGACCTGATCTCAAGCGATGTGATTTCTGGCAAGATTGCAAAAGATGTTTTCCAGCGCATGATTGATGGCGAGGGTGATCCGGCTGATATCGTTGAGACACATGGCCTCAAACAGGTGACTGATACAGGCGCCATTGAAGCCATTATTGATGAAGTTATCGCTGCGAATCCTGAACAAGCTGAAGCTGTCAAAGAGAAGCCAAAGACAATGGGCTGGTTCGTTGGCCAAGTGATGAAAGCGTCTGGCGGGAAAGCTAACCCGCAAGCGGTTAATAAGATTTTGCGTGAAAAGCTTGGTCTCTAATTGCGCTGGCTATCCGGTCGTTTGATTGGTTTTGATATAATCCAGCAAGTCCTGAACGGCGCTGGCGGTCAAGCGCGGCTCGGGCGGGTTTATTCCCGTATAGTTGAACGCGCGCTCAGCAACAACGAGTTTGCAAACCATATCCAGTGGCGACGTAGCCTTCGTCGCGGCGATAGATTTGGCATAATCTGAAGCTGTCTGCGTATTCTCAGCGATATGCGTGTCGATCATCGCGACAATCACTTTATCATTTGCCAGAGCTTTGCGTCTTGCGCGTAATTCGCCAAGCTCGGCCTCTTGCTCAAACCAACGCTTGGAAAGTAGAGCGATATTAGATTCTCCGGCACGCTCAATGAGCGAACGTACGTCTGCATCACTCCATTCAGCGAGTGCTTTTTGAGTGTCCATCCTGCGGGATCTCCTGCCGTCAAATCAGCAGGTTTCGATAGAGGAGTGTGCGAAGGGTGTCTGTCATGCAAGTCAGGGACAAACGCTGCTGCAGCTGCTATTTTAAGGCAGGATCAGACCTGAGCCTATGCCCTTTAGAACTGCACTGATGCGATTATTCACGCCAAGCTTTGAAAAAACGCGGCGCAGCATCGTGTCGACTGTGTTTTCTGAAATGTTCAGGCGTTCAGCGATGAAATTATTTGAAAGACCTGCTGCGACCAGAGACAGAACCTCTTTCTCGCGTGGGCTTAATCGTTTGCGCGGAGGCTCATCATCGATATGGGCCAAATCGAAATAGCGGTTATGGGTTTGAAGACAGGCAAATTGTAGCTCCAGCATTTCCTCTTCTGAGAGCTCCAATGTGTCATTGACCGCGCCAAGGCCAAAATAGGCAATCGTTCCCATTGGGCCGAAGACAGGGACAGCAATTCCATCCGTCAGGCCTGCGTCTTTAAGTTCTGTCAGGAACTGTTTTTGTTGGTCGTTCAGGTTCAGTTTCTTGTCGACATCAAACCAATGAAAAGGCCGTGCCTCACGCCGGGACTGTTCGATCACAGGGTCGATTTCTGCATATCTCTGCTCGATATACTGTTTGACCCAGTCATTTGGAAACGTCTGGCGGACAAGACCCGTCTCAACCGGGAGGGCACGAAGGTTTTCTGCGATGACGTGGTAAGAACTGACATCGACGCCATATCTGCCGACAAATATATCGAATTGCCGAAAGAGCTGTTCTTCGGTTTCGCACGCCTGCGTGCGTTCGATATAATTTTCGAGCGATTGCATGTCACCCTCCCACGCGCGGAGGGTAACACACTGTCAGAGGTGCGTGCGGATTTTTTTAGCAATTTCTTCCAGCTGTTCCATGTCCGCCATTTGACCAGAGGCGTGACCACTCATCTTTTGGTCCTGCCAGCGCGGGATGATGTGGAAGTGAAGATGGAAAACAGTTTGCCCCGCAGGTGCGCCATTAAACTGAGTGACGATGATGCCATCAGGCTGCAACCCTTTTGAAACGGCCTGTGCGACGTGTTGTACGCGCTCTATATAATCACCTAGTTTTTCTGTCGGCATATCCAGAAAGTTGCGAGCTTTAACAGCTTTCGGGATGACAAGCGTATGGCCTTCAGCTTGCGGGAAAA
>CAZGVG010000074.1:0-12313 GCA_964528975.1 uncultured Hyphomonas sp. | reverse complement strand
CAGTGGCCCGGTCCCCAATCGACTGTCCGATGCCCATGGCTGGCAGCAAGGGTGCGCAAAATTGCGCTATCGCAACGAGCAATAGAAACCATGATGATCGTACTTGCATATGAAGCGCCTCCAACTCCTCCAATACAGAGGCTAAGCCAAACTTCCAATCAGGGATTTGTGATCGACCTGTCTCAGGCAGCAGCGGCGGCTTTATAGAGCGTCACGAACAACTCCCGTATCGCTGCTTCGGCCATAGCCCCGCCGCCGGGTGATTTTGCGAGCAGTTCAATATCGTGAAGACGTTCAATCAGACGTGACAGACGCGGCGTCGGCCATTTTTTCAGGCGCGCTTGAAAGGCCGGCCAATCTGATTTCCAAACTGGGGGCTTGAGCTTCATGCCGACATTCGCGCCGCCGCCCTCACCCTGTAGAGCTTGCGCGCTCAACATCCGGCTGGCTTCCATTTCGAAAAGGCGCACCAGACTGATAGCTGAGAGCCCGGCATCAATCACTCTGTCCATTTCGGCCTGCGCCGCCTCTGGCATACCGTTCAGCGCCAGCAGGACGGCTGTGCGAGCGCTTTCATCGGCATTGGTCTCACATAGCGCGCGAATGTCATGAACCTCAATCGGGCGGCCAAGATCGTGGGCGTAAACGGCCAGCTTTTCCATCTCGGCATTGGCAAGGCTGCGGTGCCCAGGCAGGCCGCTGACAAAGGCTGAAAGCGCCTCTTGGTTGATGTCTGCGCCGCGCTCTTTCAGAAAACCTCTGATAAGCTCGTGCATATCTGCGTCGCTGTCGGCAAAGAGATGAAGCGCCGCAGCATTCGGCGCGGCCTCAAATGCCGTACGCAACTTTGAGCGCGTGTTCAGACTACCATTCTGCAAGACGAGCTTTGCTGCGATACGCTCAGGCGGCAAAGCCAGAACATCCTTCATCAAGGCAAATAGCTTCTCACCCTTGGTACGAATACGGATGATCGATGTTTCCCCAAGCAAGGACACTGCTTCGAGCGTGTCAAACAACATCACAGGTTCGCGTTTTATATCATCTTCGTCCAACGTCACGACCGTGGAGGGACCCGCTTTCTCCCACGCTTTGATCAAGGCATTCGCGGCATCCGCCACCACGCCCTCATCATCTCCGAAAATTAGGGCAAATTGGCAGGCGGGATCAGGCTTCTTGGCAAAGCGAAGTGCGCTATTTCCCTGAACCTTCATTCGCCATTCGCAAGCTTTATGCGCAAATCGTCGACAATCCGGCGGGCCAGCACGAGGGTCGCCCGGTCCGTTGCATCAATCTGCGCTGTAATGTCGGAGAATGGTGCATTTGGAACGAGGAAGCTTGTCTCCGCCGCCGATTTTCCGGCAATCGCTGTGTCACTCACCGTCAGCACATAATCAGCGCTGACGACAATATCACTTCGCGTCGCCGACTCATCTGGCGCAAGGGCAAGACGGTTTAGTTTGTCGTCCAAGATAACCGTAAGCGTCGCGGGCCCTTCAAGGCCCGGCAGACCTGCTGCCATCTCCTGAAGCAGAGCTTTGCGCAGAGCATGCCCGGCGCGGCCTTCAATCATCTCGACATTGACCTGACCATTACCTGCAGGGCCGCCCGCATAAAGCGGCGTGAACCCGCAAGCAGCAAGCGTTAGGGCGAGAGAGGCAAGGATAAACTGTTTCATGCAACCACGATATTCACGATCCGGCCGGGAACGACAATCACTTTCTTGATGTCTTTGCCTTCAATAAAGCTTTTCAGGCCCGGTTCTGCGAGTGCTGTGGCTTCAATGTCATCCTTGGAAGCATCCTTGGCAACACTGATCTCCGCGCGGCGCTTGCCATTGACCTGTATGGGCAGCGTCACGCTGTCTTCAGTCAACAGCCCGTCATCGGTGTCTGGCCAGGCCGCCGCTGACACCAGGCCTTCGCCGCCAATTTGGGCCCAGCACTCCTCGGCCAGATGTGGCATGAAAGGTGGCAAGCAGCGCGCCAGCATGCTGGCTGCTTCATAGCGGTTCGCTTCGCTCTCTCCTGCACCTTTTTTGATTGCGTTCACCCAGTTATAGAACTCGGCAATCGCAGCATTGAAGCGGAACTCTTCAATCGCCTTATCAATGGCTTCGACAGCTTTGTGAGAGGCCCGCCGAAGGTCGGTTTTACCTTCCGGTTCGCCCGGCTTGGCCTCTGGCAGGTCTTCAAAAACACCCCAGACGCGCTGGACAAAGCGGGCTGCCCCCTCTGCGCCAGACTGGGTCCACTCGATGTCGCGTTCTGGCGGACTGTCAGAAAGGACGAACCAACGCGCGGTATCAGCGCCAAACGTTTCGATGATCTTGTCCGGGTCGACGGTATTTTTCTTGGACTTGGACATTTTGATAATGTCGCCAACCTCGACAGGCTTTCCTGTCGCAATCTCAATCACCGTATCGCCATCGCGTTCGATCATGGAAGGCTCAAGCCAAGCCCCATCAGCTGATTTATAGGTCTCGTGGGTCACCATACCTTGCGTGAAGAGGCCTGAAAACGGCTCGCCGCTCGGCAAATCCACTTCGCCGACATCCCGCATCGCCCGCGTAAAGAAGCGCGCATAGAGCAAGTGTAAGACCGCGTGCTCCACACCGCCCACATATTGATCGACAGGTAGCCAATAAGCGCGCTCGGCTTGATCATCCACGCTCGCAAAGCGGGCAAAATACCAACTGCTATCATTGAATGTATCAAGCGTATCAGTCTCACGCTGCGCCGCTTTTCCACACTTTGGACAGGTACATTCTTTCCATGTCGGATGGTGCACCAAGGGATTACCAGGTTTGTCGAAACTGACATCCTTGGGCAACTCAACGGGCAGATCGGCTTCCGGCACCGGCACGATCCCGCAGGTGTCGCAATGGATCACAGGGATCGGACACCCCCAATAGCGCTGGCGGCTGACGCCCCAATCACGCAAGCGGTAATTGATCGTCTTCTCGCCAAGGCTCTTGTCAGCAATCTTGGCAATCGCTTCAGTTTTGGCCACGTCGATGGCTTTCCCATTCAGGAAATCAGAATTCATGATCGCCCCGGGGCCGGTATAGGCGGCGTCCATGTCTTCGCCCTTGCCAGATGTAACCCAGGTTTCAGACGCCTCATCACCGCTTGGTTTGACGACGGGCAAGATCGGCAAGTCATACTTGCGCGCAAAGTCGAAATCGCGCTGATCATGCGCCGGGCAGGCAAAGATCGCGCCTGTGCCGTAGCCCATCAGAACGAAGTTTGCGACATAGACCGGAAGCTCTGCGCCCGAGAAGGGGTGCGTGACCTTGAGCCCGGTATCAAAGCCCATTTTTGGGGCTTTTTCGATATCGGCTTCGGAAGTTCCAACCTTGGCGCATTCGGCTCGGAAATCAGCCAGATCCCCATTCGCTTCGGCCATCTCAATGGTTAAGGGATGGTCCGGCGACAAGGCAATAAAGCTCGCGCCATAGAGTGTGTCCGGACGCGTCGTAAAAATCTCTACGCCGCTTTCGTGGCTCTGCGGCGCCGCACCCGCCCACTCAAACCGCATCTGCAAGCCTTCAGATCGCCCGATCCAATTCGCCTGCATCGTCCGGACTTTTTCCGGCCAGCGATCCAGCTTCTGAACTTCGGTCAGCAAGTCCTCAGCGTAATCAGTAATCCGGAAGAACCACTGCACCAGTTCGCGCTGTTCAACCTCAGCGCCGGAGCGCCACCCCTTGCCATCGACAACCTGCTCATTGGCCAGAACCGTGTTATCAACCGGGTCCCAGTTCACTTTGGCTTTCTTTTGATAGACGAGGCCCTTGTCCATAAACTTCAGGAACAGGCGCTGCTGATCGCCATAATAATCAGGGTCGCAAGTCGCAAATTCGCGTGACCAATCCAGCGACAAGCCCAGCTTCTCAAACTGCGCTTTCATCGCGGCGATATTCTGATAGGTCCAGTCACCCGGATGAACGCCGCGTTCCATAGCGGCGTTTTCAGCCGGCATCCCGAATGCGTCCCAGCCCATTGGGTGCAAGACGTTATAGCCCTTGGCCTTCTTATGCCGGGCCACGACATCCCCCATCGCATAATTGCGGACATGGCCCATATGCAGGCGGCCTGAAGGATAGGGAAACATCTCAAGCACATAGGCTTTCGGCGCATCACCAGCTTCAGCAGGCGATTTCGCCTTGAACAGGTCTTGCTTGTCCCATTCAGCACGCCATTTGGGTTCCGCAGCCTGCGGATCATACTTTGAGGCCATGGCCTCTCCCCCTTATTGTCTAGGGATTAGTCGAGTTCTGAAGCTTTAAGGTTCCGGGCCCGAACAAGGATCGCGTTTTCAAGCTGGATACCTGTTTCAGGGTCTGTCGACGCGTCTGACCATGTTCCGGCCTCGTTGACCTGTCTGAAGACGCTGACCTTCACGCCATCGGCGCGCAAACGCGAATCCAGGATATAAACCGTTGCCTTGATGCGCTCAGTTGCAGAGCCTTCAAAAGACTTCCAGTCATAGATAATCGTGCCACCAAGTGGGTCTGCGCTGACAAGCGGGAGTGATTCGAGCGTATCGAGGCTGGCGCGCCAGAGGTAGGGATTTGCGCCGCCAGTGACTTCTTCAACCACGCGCTGCTCGACCTTTTTGCCGCCGCCAAAGACACAGCCGGACAGGGCAACTGAGCCGAGAGCTGCTACGATTAGGGTTGCTACTGCCTTCATATCGTCATTTCCTGTTGGCAAGACCTTGTTGAGTATCAACCTCTATAACACCAGAAACCCAGCCTGCCAGTGCCCTTATGCGCAAGGTGCTATATGTCCCTCGAAATGGAGTTTACCGCATGCGCCTGATCCCTGCTCTTCTAATTGCGCCGCTATTGGGCGAAGCCGCCATGGCGCAATCTGGCGCGCCGCTGGAAACCGAGCTTGATTTTGAAGCCGTGACTGTGATCACCCCGCTGAGTGATGAAGACGCAGACAGCGAAATTGAACCTGCGCTGGTTGAACTCTCATTTGCAGGCCGCACGACGAAAGTGCTGGATAATGGCGTGCGACTGCGCGGGCGTCTGGATCTTCGGGTTCAAACGGATCATCCGTCCCGGCCTGGTGGGACGGGCGGGTTTGGAGATGCGGCGTTTGCCCCAGTTGGCGCATTTTCAGGCCTCTCTTCAGCAACGCCGATC
The DNA here is from genome assembly GCA_964528975.1 of uncultured Hyphomonas sp. GTDB lineage: Bacteria > Pseudomonadota > Alphaproteobacteria > Caulobacterales > Hyphomonadaceae > Henriciella. Next base: position 7,158 of record CAZGVG010000074.1, on the reverse strand, counting down.
GAGACCAGCGAGACAAGAACGCGGCTGGAAAGCGCTTACTTTCAAGTTGACGGCGGATATGGCGAAGTTCGTATTGGCAAGGATCAAGGCGTCACGGCGCGGTTCCATGAGGGCGCAAAATCTGTACTGAGCCATGCGAGGCTTGATTCCACTCTGCTGGACCCAACCGGACTTGCGACCATTCGAACCCGTCATGACCTGACCGGGCCCAGCGCGAAACTATCCTATGCCAGCCCGCGTATTTTAGGGGTTCGCGCCGGCGTTAGCGTAACACCTGAAGCCAGCGCAGATGGCCTTGACCGCAGACCTGCGGCCGGGACGGGCGGCGCGGCTCCTAATATTGAAAACGCTATAGAACTCGCCTTGAATGGCAGCCGGAAACTCCGTTCTTCAGACCTGCGAATTGATCTTAGCCTTGGCTGGTCAAAAGCTGATACGACGTCCGTAGGTGTCCTCTCGCCCTACGAAACTGTCGAAACCTGGTCCGCAGGCACGCGGATCGAAGCGGGCGACTGGACTCTTGGCGCCTCCTGGCTTGGTTCCGATAATGGGCTTCCAGATGCAGACTATACCGCTTGGAGCGTCGGCCTGCACAAGGACGCTTGGGATACAGAATTTTCGATAGAGTATGGCGAATCAGAGGATAAAGGCGTTTCTTTGGAAAGCTCTGGCCTAAGGCTTGGCGCTGCGAGAGACCTCACATCAACGATTCGCCTTGGCGCCGCGTATTTTATGGATGAAACAGAAACAATCCCGTCAAATCAACGCTCAAGGGGTGTTGTTGTTGAAATCACACTATCTGAGGAAATTCTCAAACTCACGGGAAATTAAGGTTTTATTAAGCGAACCTGCTGCTATGTATCAGGTAGGAGTAATGAACATGCGCGCGATTCTCGCATCTCTTGCAGTTTTGACAGTCTACGCCCTTCCGGCGCAGGCTCAAAATGACGTGCCTGATATGCCTGCGCCATCTGTTGCTGAAACTGAGAATGCCGAGCCAGAATGGTTCCAGAGGTTTGCGCTGGACAATACGAGCGTTGCCTCTCCAGTTTGGCAGATTCGTCCATCCAAGACATCCAACCTTGTCTGGCTCAATGGCAATCGCTGGAGCCTCAGTTTCGATCTGACGTCTCGAGATGAAAACTCTCCGCTTCCTCGCGAAGAAATGCTCGCAGAAGCCCAGTTCCGAATCACACCGCGCTTGTCTGTCGGCGGTGAGCTGACCATCGGCGCAGAAGAACTTGATGACGCGGCACAATGGGAAGATCAGGAAATTGAAGCGGGTATCCGTCTTCGCTCCGCTTTCAAATTCTAGGCTTTCGCCCCTCTTTTACCACCACCATAAATCGGATCAGATAGGGCTGAAGTCTCATCCAGCGGCCAGCGTGGGCGGGCGGCAAAAGACAATGTGTCGGCTGCGACCTGACCAGCCGCAAGCCGTTCCGCTCCGGCCAAAGCAATCATGGTGGCATTATCGGTGCAATGCCTGAGCGGCGGCGCGGTTAGACTTGCACCCGCAGCCTGCGCAACACTTTCAAGCGCCGCGCGGATTGTCTGGTTGGCTGCAACGCCGCCCGCCACGACAAGGCGCGGAGGGGCTGTTGCTTGTTCGGAAAAGACCGCAAGAGCCCGCTCTGTCTTCCCCGCAAGACAATCAGCTACAGCTTTCTGAAACGACGCGCAAAGATGAGCAATGCCTTGGCGATCAAGTGTTTCGGCTTCAATCACGCGGGCAGCGGCAGTCTTCAGACCTGCAAAGCTCATATCGAGTCCGGGCCGGTTCATAAGTGGGCGCGGCAGGTTAAACCGGGCCGCATCCCCTTCCCTCGCCAGCCGCTCAACAGCCGGACCACCCGGAAAGCCGATGCCCAGACTTTTGGCCAGCTTGTCAAACGCTTCCCCGGCGGCGTCATCAATCGTGGTTCCCAGCCGCTGATAATCGCCTAATCCGCGCACCGCGATGAACTGGCAATGTCCGCCAGAGACCAGCAAGAGCAAATATGGAAACGGGCAGTCTGCGGCAAGCCGCGGCGAGAGCGCATGCCCCTCAAGATGGTTGATCGGGATGAACGGCTTGCCCGCAGCCATGGCGAGCGCTTTTCCGGTCATCATTCCGACCATGACGCCGCCAATCAGGCCCGGCCCGGAGGTCGCAGCAATCCCGCTCAAATCCGCAAGGTGCACCCCGCTTTCTGACAGCGCTTTAGCGACAATCTCATCAGCAACATCCGCGTGCGCGCGGGCTGCAATCTCTGGCACGACCCCGCCATAAGGTGCATGCTCTTCCAATTGCGTGCGAACAATTTCTGACAGGATTTCAAGGCGTCCATCCGCATCACGTCGCAGCACAGCCGCAGCCGTTTCATCGCAGCTCGTTTCAATTCCCAGGATCGTTACGGCATCTGTCATGAGCGGAATATAGAGCTGAGATAGCGGGGTTGAAAGCGCATCAGTCCAGCAAAGCCGCCTTGATTTCGGGAATCCAGGCCTCACTGTTTTGGTCATAGGCTTTCAACGTGGTCGCATAATCCCAATAGCACCAGCTCATGCCGCGCGCTTCCAAACCTTCACGCATTGCCTTCGTCCATAGGGCGCGTTGGTCCAACGGGACTTTCTCATAAACGCCAAACTCGCCGACAAAGACGGGTATTCTATGCTTTTCCTGGAGCTTCAAAGCGCTATTCAGCGCGCGGTTCATCTCTTTACGATCAGCGCGGCTGCCCCAGCGCTGCCCCACTGGTGGGGGATCATCGGCCCATGGCACGCCCTGATGGGTAAACGTGTAGGGTGCATAGTCATGATAAGTCAGCATTGTGCGCCAGCTGCTTACTGGATCGGTTTTCTTCAAGCCATCCAGATTGCCCCAATTGGCCGTACCCAGAATGACCCACCGATCCGGATTGTCTTCTCGAATACGGGCAAGCAGGCGCGCGTTCAGACGGTCTGTGCGCTGCGGCGACATCTTGCTGTGCGGCTCATTGATGGTTTCGAAAATCAGGAAATCAGGCGCTGTCGCATAATGATAGGCAAGCTGGTCCCAGATCGCTTCAAGGCGGCTTTCATGCCGATCCGGGTCGATACTCAGTTCATCATAGTGGTGGACATTCAGAACCACATTAAGGCCGATCTCTCCGGCCCAGCGAATTACCTCATCGACGCGCTGAAGAAAGGCCAGATCAATCTCGTAAGGCGCCGTCAGGCCTGTTCGGGTTGACCACTTCACAGGCAAACGCACCGTATCAAATCCAGCCGTTTTCAATCGCACCAGATCGGCGCGGCGCACCTTGTAGCCCCAATCACCCTCATTGCCTGGCGCTTCCAAAGCGCCGCCAAGGTTCATGCATCTGGCAATTGGTCCGGACTCTACAGGCCCGCTGGTCTGGTCCGCTTGGGCCTGACCCGCCGTTTCAGGCGAACAGGCGGTCAGAAGGCATGTCAGACCAAGCAGCACATTGCGCATTATGTCACTCCATTCAGGTCTGGCTTGCACTGCCGCGAACTCATCCTTAGCTGAAGCCTAAGCAACACTGGAGCCATAATGACAAGCCCCATACCCATACGAATTGGCACACGGGGCTCTCCGCTGGCGCTTTTCCAAGCAGAATTGATTAAATCTGAACTAGAGCGCGTCTCATCCGGGGCCTTTGCAGGTGAGATCGTCAAATTCACCACCAAGGGCGACCAGTTAACAACAGAACGCCTGATCAATTCAGGCGGGAAAGGCCTGTTCACCCGTGAGATTGATCGCGCGGTCGATGAGGGCGACGTTGATATTGGCGTACACAGCCTGAAAGATGTGCCTAGTCTTTTGCCGGAGGGGCAGGATATTCTGGCCTATCCAAAGCGCGCAAACCCTTGTGATGGCTTGCTGACAAGGTCGGGCATTCGCCGTCTGCAAGATTTACCACAAGGCGCCATCCTCGGCACAGCCAGCCTGCGCCGGGAAGCTCAAGCGCTGGCTTTGCGGCCTGATCTCAAAGTCATTCCATTTAGAGGCAGCGTTCAGACCCGGATTGAAAAGCTTGAAGCAGGCAAGGCAGACGCAACTTTTCTCGCCATGGCGGGCCTTGAACGCTTGGGACTGGCGCATTTGGCGACTTCTATTCCGATTAGAGATATGCTTCCGGCCGCTGGGCAAGGCATCATTGCGGTTGCAGCGCGTCCCGATACCATCTCTAGCGACCTCAACTTAGCGCTTGGCCAAATAGACCATGCTGCCACGCGCGCCATGGCGACCGCAGAGCGCGCTTTTCTGGCTGAGCTTGATGGGTCTTGCCGGACAGCCATGGCGGCGCAATTGCGCAATCTGGATGGCAACTGGCATTTGCGCGGGGAGGTGCTTGCCCCAGACGGGCAGTCGAAATGGACGGCGCAGGCTGAAGCGCTTCTTTCAACATCTTTAGAGGCATTGGGGGCGCTGGGACGGGAGCTAGGGCAATCCATCCGCCAGCAAGCCGGCGGGGACCTGCCCGTCTTTGAGGACTAGGCATGACCGCGCAAAACCTGCCTGTCATTGTCACCCGCGCGCAGCCCGGCGCGGCAGAAACCGCCGCGCGGGTGTCCAAGCTTGGATTATCGCCGATCCTTGCCCCAGCGCTCTACGTGCAGCCAAATATTTTCGAAGATATCACTTACCATAAGTATCTTTCTGGCCTCGTTTTCACCAGCGCCAATGGCGTACGGTGCTATAAAGATCGCGCGCCCTATTATGAAACGCCCGCCTGGTGCGTTGGCCCAGCAACCGCCAAAGCCGCGCACGATGCAGGGTTCAAGACGGTCTACGAATCTGCCGGGAATGCGATTGATCTCGCCCGCTATATTGCGGCGCATTCAGAGCCGGACGAGAAACCGCTTTTACATATCGCCAATCAAGCTGCAAAGGGGGATCTGAAACGCGAACTTGAAAGCTTAGGGTTTGAGGTCGAGTTTTGCCCGCTCTACGAAATGCGCATTTCAGACGCTTTACCAACAGATGCATTAGAGGCCCTCAAAAGCGATGATCCGGTCATACTCATGGTGCATTCAGCAAAAGGCGCGGAAGCTTTCGTACAACTCGCTCAAAACAAGAACCTGCACAACATCATCGCTATCGCGATCTCCAAACAAGCCGCGCAGCCCCTGAACGCTTTACAAATCGGGTCTACTCATATCGCAAATGCGCCGAATGAAGACGGGATGTTCGGCGCCTTAAACGAAGCAGTTGCCACACTTTCGGCCTGAACCAAGTCGATATACGCTGGTACAAACGAATCTCGTATCGGAGACGCGACATGACAGATACGCCCCTGACGCCCCCGCGTGACGAAACTCCGATTGATGCTGAGTTCGAGCCAGCCGATTCTAAGCGGGATGATCAGCCTAAAGGCTCTGGTGGTCCGGGTTGGCTGGCATTTGGAGTTTTAGGTTGTATCTCTCTGCTCAGTCTTGCGCTCGCTGGTCTCAGCTTAGGTCTTATTCCCGGCTTTAAACCCGGCGCAAAAACCATCGCAGCGCTGGAGGCGCAGCTGGAGCAAGCGACCAGCGCGCAGACCGCCATAGACGCGAACTCTCAAACGCTTTCCTCAGAACTCAGCACCCTGAAAACCCGCGCAGATGGTCTACAAGCAGATCGCACGCGAACCCGCGTTGAAATTCAGGAAATCAAAGACCTGGTTGAAAAGCTAGAGGATCGTTTGCTAGCGGCCAGAGTCCCCGTGGCCTCTAGCACTTCATCAGATGAAGCTGCCACAACGAACGGACTCGATGAGGAGGCCCTGTCCGGGCTGGAAACGCGCCTTGCAGTGCTTGAGATCGCGTTCGATGACATTCAAGCGCCGCGGACGGGCGATGAAGCAGGTGAGGCCGCCCCTATGGCACGGCCAGCGCTGATAGAAATCAATACTGAGCTCGCCGATTTGCGCGCCCGGATTGGAACGCTTGAAGCTGCCGCAGAGGCTGAAGCCGCCGCGCCTGAACCTGAATCCGATCAAATCGCAGAGGCCGCGCTAGCCCTTTCTGCGATTGAAGCGGCGGCGCGCAGGGGCCGCCCATTTCTCGCTGCTCAACAACGCCTTTCGGTGGCCCTGCCGAATACAGGCGCGGCGAACAACCTGAGCGAGCTGGCAACCAAGGCTATTCCAACAATTGCGGCGCTACGCGAACAATTCCCTGACTTGATGGAGACTGCGCTTGATGTGGATGCAAACGCTGACACCAATGAAAGCGGTTGGATGCGCAATATTTTTGGGGACGGTATCACAGTGCGACGTAAAGATGAGGTCGGCACACGCGATCACCTCAACCGAGCCATGGCGGCCTTGCAGTCGAATGAACTGCGCGAAACTGTCGAACATATTCAGGCGCTTGCCCCGGATGTTCAGGCGGTCTTCACAGGTTGGGTTGATAATGCTGAGGATCGAGCCCGTCTGGAAGAGACCCTTGAGGCCCTACGCCTCACCATGATTGCGAAAGACCGTCCATGATTGTCCTGTTTCTGATTGTCCTGTTGATTGTTGCCGCTGGCTTCGTGGTGATGTGGGCCTCTCGCCTACCAGGTGGGCTGACCCTCGATATGGGCACGGGGTCAGTTTATGAGTTCGAGCTTGTTTGGGCCCTGCTGGCAATCTTGTTGGTCGGCGCCGCCATGGCGCTGGTCTGGTCGCTCTTAACCGGGCTTGTCACAATGCCCTCACGCTTCAGCAAATCGCGTAAAGCGTCCAAGATCAAAGCCGCTAATAAAGCCCTTGCCGATGGCTTGCTTGCCGCCGAGGCTGGAGATGTGGCCCTTGCCAAGCGTCTCTCCAAGAAGGCAGCTCAGCATGCCGAGGATGATCGGCTAAAACTCCTCCTGGAAGCACGGTCCGCTGAAATTTCAGATGATTGGTCCGGCGCGGAGCGAGCCTGGGGCCAGCTTGCGCGCCTCCCCGGCGGCCAACTCGCGGGGCTGCGCGGTGCAGCCTCTGCGGCAAGCGCCAGAGGTGACACCCTCTCTGCAGAAGTCCGCGCACGCGAAGCTTTAGAGCTGAAATCCGGCGCAGATTGGCCCTTCAATGCCCTGTTTGACAGCCAGGTCGCGGCTGGAAACTGGGACGAAGCCCTTAAAACATTGAGCATTGGCGAGAAACGCGCGCAGATTAGCGGCGAGAGCCTGCGCCGACGCCGCGCCGTCCTCTACACCGC
>CAZGVG010000073.1:0-12499 GCA_964528975.1 uncultured Hyphomonas sp. | reverse complement strand
CCGCCGCCAAGCACAAAAGGATTTAAGCGATTATCTACAGATCGCTCAGGCTTGTTAACGGAAAGGAGAGTTTTGTTGGGCATGTTCTCTATCGTGGATTCATTAAATTTTCGGTCAGAATCCTTAATTCAGCAGATGCTAGCCTTTGCTCGAAGCAAAAGATAGGCCAGTGTCGGGTCGGTAGAGTGAGGGAGCCACACAATGACCATTAAGACCATCTCAACAGCCATCGCTGCAATTGCGGGTCTTACCCTGCAAGCTGCCGCACAATTGGTAACGCCCGCAGCACAGCCAGTTGCAACAACACCGCAGAACGACCCTCTTGCTCGCGCCGCTGCCCTTTACGCAACCTACCATGGCGAAGTTACGGACGTTAAAACCCAGGGTTTCGGTTCAGCTCGCGATATTGATCGGTCTTTGACAAATCTTGGCGGCCACAATCCAGACCAACTCACTCAAGGCTGGATGGCTTACTCTGCAATGGTTGCCGCTCAAAACCCTGAGTTCCGCGCGGCTGTTCTGGACATCGAAGGCTATTATGGCCGCGATATGCTCATGACCGGTATGCAGAATGATGTCCGCTATGCGCGCACACTTAATGGCGGGAACAGCGCCGTTACTCAATCTCTGAGCGCCGTCAGCGCTGATAGCCGCCGCCTCATCGGTGCAGCGGCATTCGTCAAAGAACAAGCCTACAGCCTGCAAGGCGCAGGTTGGGCCAAAGGCAAGGTTGGCAACTCCAGCGCCAAGGCCAGCAGCCTTACCAGCTCAACGCGCTCAGGCCTGCCAGCACGCGGCGCCATGCTAACCGCCATGCAAGCGCCTGAAATTAACACTGTCCTTCTACAAGCTGGCCAAATGGGCGCGCCATCTGTCTGGGAAAATGTCTCCAGTGCAGCGAACACAATCCGGGTTCCATCGGCTGTTTCAAGCTTCGGCCAATCACGCCGGATTGCATATGGCAAAGAGCCAATCGCAGACCGCATCACAACCCTCGCCGCCTATCGCATCCTGAATGCAGATCCGAGCGCAGCTGGTTCCATGCGCATGGCAATGTCAGAGCGTGAGACCACAGGCTGCATGAATATGGCTAACCTGAACCTGCAACAGTGCGTTGCCGCAGCTCACAAGCATTACGAAGTTCCCTTCTGTATTGGTGAACATGCTTTGTCAGACATCGGGAAATGTATTGGCAAAGTTGCTCAGTAAGCACTTCCAGCTCTCACAAAACAAGCAACCCCTGGTCTGAAAGCCAGGGGTTTTCTTTTAGAGAAAACGCCCCAAATACGAAGCATGACAATAGACACTCGCGCCGCTGAAATTGCAGACGATTTTGCCTTCCTTGACGATTGGGAGGTGCGCTACGCACACGTGATTGATCTTGGCAAAGCCAACCCCTCTTTAGCGGCTGAAGAACGCACAGAAGAGACGCGAGTTCGCGGCTGCGCCTCACAGGTCTGGATGGTCATCACGCCGCAAGATGGCAACCGTCTGGATATACGCGCGGAAAGCGATGCAATGATCGTATCCGGGCTAATCGCGCTTCTGATCAAGCTGTTTTCCGGCGCAACTCGTGCTGATATAACAGCCTTTGATGCAGATGCTTTTTTGGAAAAGATCGGCGTTAAAGGCGCGCTTAGCGCACAGCGCTCCAATGGACTGGCTTCCATGCTTGAGCGGATCAAGCTTACAGCTGCCGGGCCCGCTCAGGCCGGCTAATATCTTGATCATAAATATCGGCAAGCCGCCGAAGGACCCGTCCTGCTTTCTGTTCAGCAATGTGAGCGCGACAATCAAACAGCTTTGCGACGGCATTGCGCGTCTTCTCTTCAAGGATCATCGCCTGCAATAAACGGCTCTCGTTTAACGAGAACGTCTTCTCAAGCTTCTGCATCCGCTTGGCGGCATCTGCGGCGAAACCAACACGCTCCGCTGGGGCGCGCTGCAAACCGCCCTGCACTTTTCCACCTAAAGACAACTGGTTCCAATTCATGCCGCTTGCTGTTCCAGGATGCGTCGATCGCTCTGCATCCTCAGCATAGTCAATCGCGGCTTGAGATAACCGCCTACGGTCATGCGCACAGCTTACTTCAAATAATAAACGGTGCAAAAGCGGCTGTGCAATCTCGGTTGGATGACTTGGCTTCAAGCACTCATTGCCAGCTATGATGGGTTCGGGCCGTATGAGAGTGCCAGACCAGAACAGCACAGAATCGACAGCAGTACCGCGTGGGCTAAGATCACCGGTCATGCGCATAATCTCAATCTCTGCGCCCTTGAAAGTTCCGATCACTCGGCCACGGCGGTCTTGCCCCCGCCAAACGCCCCAACAATCTGCCGAAACCATTGCGGTACACCCGCCCTTTTGCAGCGCCCTGATAAGTCGCCTGCTCATGCGGCGCGGTTAGACAAGGGTGCCACCGCAACCAAACCTTTCTCAAGGGCTTCCATCCAGGCATCAAATGCATCTTCATCTCTTTTGTCTTCAATGCGCTGACACGCATAAGCGACGGTGGAGCGATCCCGCCCAAAAGCCGCTGCCACACGCGCCAAGCTCATGCCGCAACTAATGTGCGCCAGATACATAGCTGCCTGCCTTGCCTGAACAAGAATATGCGGCCCACGTCCATCTCGTAGTATTTGTTCTGCTTTCAACCCCAGAGCATACCCCACAAGGCTTGCAGTCAGGTAAGCGCTATTTTTATCGTCCCGGCACGCAATTCCCACAATTGTCTCCTTCCACCCAAATCAGTTACGACTTTAGCATGAAAGACAGAGGTGTAGGATAATTTTCCTATAAAAAAGATTTAGTCAAATAGAATCAAGCTGCAAGCATAGTCTTCGTTCTGGATAAGACTTTGCGGCGTTCTGATTTATCTAGAGATAAACAAGACTTGGAAAGGCGTTCATCGTGACACAGGATCAAAGCGCCAGATGCCGTCGCCCGAAGCGGAAGCCGCAACCAGGCATGGCAATCATCTTCGCGCTCGATCATACCGCCGACAGGCTGCTGCTTTTCCAGAACACTTGCTAAACCGAGGGACCACATGTCAGCCACATCTGACCGAAGATCAGACAACCAACGCCCGCGCATTTCTTGCCCCAGTAGGGTTCTCAGGCCAGACCCCGCCAGGCGAAAGCGTATCCCCCCCGCTGGTGTGACTTCAACCATGGAGATGGCCGAAAGGCATGCCCGCATTGCGCCAGGATCAAGAGCATCGCGATGCGGCAACATCCCTGGCGACTGACACGCTTGCCAGTGTTTTACAAGTTTACGCTGCGGGTCTGTTAGACCCTGAAAACTGGTTGACTCAGTGAACATAGCCACCCCCGTGGTGATTCGACGAATCACTACTGGCTCAGTTTGATTCGCGTGACAAGGGTAATTGCAGTAAAAAATTAACCTCTACTACCAAATACTTTCATTTCTAAAACGAAATAAAAGTATTTGTTTCGATACCAATTCATTTCTCTACTTTACCTAAGCCCATTTGCTTTGCCAGTGCTGACCGCTTTCGGGCATAACTTGGTGCGACCATGGGGTAGTCATAGGGTAGCCCCCACTTCTCACGATACTCTTCGGGGCTAATCCCATACTTGGATCGCAAATGCCGTTTCAGGGATTTAAACTTCTTACCGTCTTCAAGACAGATCAAAAACTCATCGGTAATTGACTTCTTGATGGATATAGCAGGCTTGGCATTAGTTTGGACATCAACCGCTGCGCCGAGACTTTTCAGGGTCTGGTGAACCTCTTTGATCAGCGTCGGAAGTTCAGAACTTTGAACCGGATTATTACTGACATAAGCTGAGACAATATCTGAAGCATATTCAATCGCGATATCATTACTGATGCTAGCAGGTTGCCCGTGCTCATCTTGATAACTCATTACAAAACCCCTTTTGTTCTAAAGGGTTATAAAGAATCGCGCCCGACCTCGTAAATTAGAAATTACACATGTATTGCAGTGGATCAAAACCGCGATATTGCCTTGACTACTAGATACCAATAAAGGCGAGCACATTATAAACTAATCAATTTAAAATCTAACATCTTGATTGATCAGATTAAAGACTAGCGCCCGAACAGTACAACCAGCATAACAACTGCAAGCAAAACGGCAGACCACATGGCCATGCTCACCGCCAAGCCGCCGCGCGCCAAAGTCCCCCGCGGACTAAAGGTTGCCTCGATCTTATCATAGGCCTGCGAGGCCAGTCCGCCGACTATGCCGGTCATAGCAGGTCCTGCCTTGCCCCAAACCGTTCCGGCCCATTTGACCATCGCAAAGCCTGGTTTGCGATAAAGCCAATCGGTATCCAAGATCGTTCCAGGTTTTTCGGGCGGGTACAGACCAAACCGCTTAAGCAGCATAAACGCCAGGATTGCCAGCATCAGGAGCTGCATCTGTGTCAGGATATGATCCAGCGTATAAACCTTGTCGGCGTAATACTGCGCTTCGGTTTGATAAGGCAGCAGGTTATAGAGCCAATCGAAACCAAAGCCTGGCGCAAAGGCCGGCAAACCAATCGCGATACAAATGAAGCTGGCCAGCCCCATTGCGAGAAGCATGTTGAACGGTGCTTCTTTCACACGTTTTCCGCTATCGTGACCAAAGAAGGTGAAATACGGAATCTTGATCCCCGAATGCTCCAGCACACCGGCAGAAGCAAACAAGAGCATCAGCCAGACAATAACATAAACGCCGCTATCTGCGCCCGCCGTCGCAACCGCGCTCATCGTAAGAGATTTCGCGACAAAGCCTGAGAAGAGCGGGAAGGCCGAGATCGACATCGCGCCAATGATACAGAACACTGTTGTCCAGGGCATCGACTTCCACAAACCGCCAAGCTCGCTCGCTTTGGAGGTCCCGACCCGGTACAGCACCGCGCCCATGCTCATGAACAGAAGGCCTTTATAGATAATGTGCGCAAAGGCATGAGCCGCAGCGCCATTGATCGCGAGCGGTGTCCCGATCCCAATCGCGCAGATCATAAAGCCGAGCTGATTGTTCAAGGAGTAAGACAGAACCTTCCGCAAATCGTTCTCGATCACGGCAAAGAAAACCGGGAACACGGTCATAACCGCACCGATCCAGATCAAGACCTCAAAGCCAGGGAACATGCGCGCGAATGCATAGACGGCAAGCTTGGTGGTAAAGGCTGACAGCACCACGGCGCCAACCACCGTCGCTTTCGGATACGAATCCTGGAGCCAATTATGAAGGAATGGGAACGCTGCCTTGATCGCAAAGGCTGCGAAGATGAATTTCGCGCCCGGCTGATCAAATGAGGTAAACGCGTCCAGCGAGAGGCTACCGGTCGACTTATAAACATAAGCGAGGCCATCCAGCAGCAAGACCCCTGACAGGATTTGAACGCCGAGATAACGCATAGCCGCTTGATAAGCTGCCTTTGTTCCTGCCCGCAGGATCAGGAAGACAGAACTGACAGCTGTGATTTCCCAGAACACAAAGAGCGTCATTAGATCGCCCGCAAAAGTGGCGGATACTGCCGCTCCGGCATAAGCCAGCGCCATACCATCCTGCAGGCGATCATCTGTATGAAGCGCGTAAATAGCGTTCAGAAAAGACGCGATCAGGAAAGCTAACCCAAAGATGAAGGACAGGCTGTCCACTTTATACAAAACTAGATCGAGCCCAAGCGCGGACACCGTTGACAGGTTTGTCCCGCGCTCCGCCATGGCGAGCAATACGAGGGCAATGACAGGCGTGATAACCATCAAGGCCTGTCGCAAACGTTGAATTGGGATGAGGCAGGCTATAAAGCCAACCGCCACCAGGATAAGGCCTGGATTAATCTGCGTAAGGAGATCGATCATGTATCCGACTCCACATCAGCGGGGGTCGTGTCAGCTTCCCCGTAATAGTCTTCGCTTCGGCGCAGCAATTTCCCAAGTGGCCAGCCGGACAGAACCGCCAGCGCGAAAGAGAGAAATCCCCAGATCGCATAGAAACCTGTCGCTTCAGCAAAACCAAGATAATCGTGACGATTAACAATCAGCTCTGCCAGAACCAAACCGACAGAAATAAAGATCACCAACCCGAGCAGGATCAGCGGAGTACGCGGAGATTCGACCCAACCAAACAACAGCCGCGACACCGGGTGGATGGTATCATCCTGTCCGCTTGTTTCCGGTCCATCCGTTTCAGGCTTGACGAAACGTCCGCTAGAATCGCGCTCTGTGGGTATCTGGCTCATGGCGTTGCTCCCGTCATGTAGGCCGTTGGGATACGCTCACCCGTTGCTGGCTCAAGGAAATCTGACACTGGGCCGACCGTAAAGAACATCACGAAGCACAAAACGGCAGTAAAGCACGGCGCTGCGACGGTGAGCATCGGCGCGCCACCTGGCCGCTTGAAGGGCACAGGCTCCGGACTGCCCGGCGGCGGCATCAAAGCGAGAATTGGAATCGGCAAGAGATAGGCAATGTTCAGCAGCGATGAGACAATCAGAACGATCGGAACATAATCCAGGCCTGCATCGGCCGCGCCCTGCATCAATTCATATTTCGGCCAATCACCCGCAAGAGGTGGGATACCAATAATCGACAGGGACGCCACGAAGAAGGCAATAAAGATCAGCGGCATTCGTTTTCCGAGACCACGCATATCTGAGATATTCGCTGCGCCCGTCGCCACATAAATCGCGCCGGCGCACATGAAGAGCGTAATCTTACCCACAGCGTGGGCAGCAATTTGAAGCGAGCCGCCCATGAAGCCGGCCGGGTCCGCCAACATCGCGCCGCAGGTCACATAGGCCAGCTGCGCCACGGTTGAATATGCAAGTCGGGCTTTCAGATTATCTTTGGTCATCGCCACGAGCGAGGCCACAACAATTGTGAAGCAGGCGACAGCCAGGATAAACTCGCGCGATGGCGTCGCGTTTAATATCTCCTCGCCGAAGATATAGATCGCGACTTTGAGGACCGTAAACACGCCAGCTTTCACAACCGCCACAGCATGTAACAGTGCCGAGACGGGCGTTGGCGCAACCATCGCATTCGGCAGCCAGAAGTGGAACGGCATCAAGGCGGCTTTACCGACCCCGAAGGCAAACAGCAGAAGCAGAATGCTTGCAACCAGCGGCGTCAGACCCTCAGCTTGCTGCAACAAGCCTCCAGGAACAAAATCAAGGCTTCCAGCCAACGCGCCGGTCCAGATCACAGCCACCAGCAAGAAGCCGATTGAGGTGCCCAGCAACGTCATCAGATAGATACGCGCGCCGCGCTGCGCATTGGCATCGCCCTTGTGCGCAACCAGCGGATAGGTCGAAAGCGTCAGGATTTCATAGAACACAAAGAGCGTGAACAGATTACCCGCAAGGGCAACGCCCATCGCCCCGAACAGAGCGACTGCAAAACACATATAAAACCGGGTCTGATTACGCTCGCGATTGCCGCGCATATAGCCAATGGAATAGAAGCTGTTGACGATCCACAGACCGCTGGCGACCAGCGCAAACAGCGCGCCAAGCGGTTCAACCTTAAAGGCAAACTCAAGCCCGGGAACAGCTTCACCAAGGCTCAGCTCAGGTGCATTGCCGCCCGCAACCATGCTGGCAATCAGGATCGCAACACCAAACAAAGACGCCGCCCCCAGCAACGTAATCGCTTCGCGCAAATCCGGAACCCGGCTCGCAAGCCAGATCCCTGCACAAATCAGGAGCGGCAGGATTAAAGCCGCTGCAATCGCCATCTCGCCGCTCATCGGGCACCTCCGATAAACAGGGACGAAGCGGCATCATCTGCGAGCCCCGCCACAAAGCCGCCTTGTACGCCAACCCAGATATTGCCAATGGCCAGAACCCATAGTGGGATCAGGATCAGAAGCGGGGCTTCTTTACGTTTCTTATTCGGGTTCAGCGACGCACGGAAGAACACCGCCTCGAGGATACGCCCCATATAGATCACCGCCAGCAAGCTGGAGAACATCACAACGGCAACGCCCCACCACCAACCGTTTTCAAACAATGCCGTAACCAGAGCATATTTGGACTGGAAGCCAGCGGTCAAAGGCACACCGATCAGTGACACGGCCGCAATGGCAAACGCCGTCATCGTCCAGGGTGCGGATCGGCCAAGGCCTCTGAAATCATTGATACTCGTACCCTTATAGGTCAGCACGACACCGGTAATCGCCATGAACAAAGCGCCTTTGATCAGCGCATGATTGACCAGATGGAACATGCCCGCTGATACCCCTGCGGCTGTTCCGATAGAAATCCCAAGCAGCATATAGCCAACCTGAGCAACCGAAGAATAAGCCAAAGTGCGGCGGACATCAGACTGGAAAACCGCCTGGAAAGAACACGCCACCATTGCGGCGATCCCCATCGGCATCAGAACCCAGATAAAGGTCGCGCCTTCAAACACGAACTCCAAACCGAACACAGAAAACAGGAACCGGACCAGGGCGTAGATCGCAACCTTTGTCGCCGTCGCAGCCAAGAATGTCGTGACGAAACTTGGGCTATATGCGTAGGCGTTGGGCAACCATTGGTGCAGCGGGAACATCGCGGCTTTGAGGCCCAGACCGACAAAGATAAAGGCATAACCGGCAAGCACCGCTTTATTGTCCTGAAGCGGCTGCAAGCGGATGGCTAACTCGGCCATGTTCAACGTCCCGGTGGCGGCATAGAGGAACCCGACCCCAACAACGAAGAAAGACGCGCCAATTGTTCCCATAAGGAGGTAGTTTCCAGCTGCGGGCAGTGCCCGGCGATCCCGGCTAGACCCCAATGCGACAAGCACATAAGTCGCAATCGAGCTAATCTCGAGGAAGACAAACAGGTTAAACGCATCGCCTGTAGAGGCGACGCCGCAAAGCCCCATGAAACAGATCAGATAAGCGGAGTAGAACATCGCGCGCTTGGCATCGCGAATCTCGGCCTTGATGCTCGGCCAGCTGAACAGGGCCGCAAGAAAGCCAATCGTCGTCACCAGCAAAAGCACCATGGAGTTAAGCGCATCAATGCGGAATTCAATCCCGGCATCGGGTGCCCAACCGCCCATGGCGTAAGACAAGACCGCCCCACCTTCGATTGATCGGACTTGCACAACCATCACCATGGCCATGACCAGCGAGGCACCTGTCGCGATAATACTCAGGAGCCATGCCAAACGACCATTCGGCATGAATGCCGCTAGGGGAGCTAGAATCATCGGCACGACAATCAGCAGAGCTGGCGCGTGCGCGGCAATATTGGCTGGCACGAGGGAGTTTATAAATTCGATCATCCTGCCCCGGCTCCGCTTAGCGCTTTGCTCTCTTCGGCTTCATCTGCTGCTTCAGCAATCGCCACGGCAAGGTCCATTTCGCGGATCTCATCGCTTTCAACTGTGCCATAGGCTTCGCGGATGCGAACGATGATTGCCAGGCCGACGGCCAAAGTCGCAACCCCGACCACAATCGCTGTCAGCATCAATACATGAGGAAGCGGGTTGGAGTAGACGTTTTCCAGCCCCTCGCCCGCATATCCGTGACCCGCGTCATAGCTGTCGCTATGCGCGGCATCGCCAGCCGCCTCAGCGCCGTAGCTCTCACCATGACCATCGCCATAGTCCTTCTTATTGTCCTTGCCGTAAAAGATCGGCGCTGTGCCGCCATCGATCCGTGACAGCGAGATGTAGAATAGGATGATCGAGGTCTGAAACAGACCAAGCCCAACTAGCCGCTTGATCAGGTTGGTGGCTGCGAATGAGATATAAAGGCCAATCATCATCAGGCCGATAATCGCCCAGTAATTGCCACGCTCGAGGATAAATTCCAGCATCTACCAGTCCTCATCCCGGATTTCGCTAACCCGGCCAGCAAAAGCGTAAAAGATCGATACCATAGACCCGGTCACTGCCATCAGGACGCCGATCTCAATAATGATGATCCCGACATGCTGGCCCAGATGTCCGCCCGGTTCTTCGCGGAACAGCGCGTCATAATCAAGGAAGTTGCCGCCCATGGCCAGCGCCCAAACTCCGACGCCCGCATAGAGCAGAAAGCCAAAGCCCGCCACCAATCTGGCAAAGCCCGGCGTAACGGCGCGCATCGTTGGCGCAATGCCGAAAATCAGAGAGTACAGGATAACGCTGACAGCCAGAATGACCCCAGCCTGAAACCCGCCGCCAGGGCTATATTCGCCGTGGAACTGAACATAGAAACCAAATAGCGCGATGATCGGGATCAGCGCCTTGGCAACGACCCGAAGGATGACGTGATGATCGCCCTTCATGAGGCATCCTCCTCTTCCTTCTTAAGCGCTGTCAGGCGGTCTTCACGGCGAACCGTTGCGCCAAGGGAACGCTCACCAAAGCCAAGCAACAGCGTCACGCCGAGCCCGGCAGCAAACACAACGCCGACTTCACCAAGCGTATCAAAGCCCCGATAGCTGGCCAGAACGGCCGTTACGACATTCGGAATAGCAATCTCTGACTTGGTGCGGGCAAGATAGTCGACCCCTACCCCTGTATTCGCGGGCGACATCGCATCGCCAAAGCCGGGCAGGTCAATCGTCGCATAGATTAGAATGGCTCCTGTCGCGATCACGACCAATAGTGGAACAATTCGGTTTGCGCCCTTCTCGGCCTTGGCCGTGCGCGAGGTCAGCACCATCGCGCCAAGGAAAAGAACCGTGGAGATACCAGCGCCGACCGAGGCTTCGGTAAACGCCACATCAACCGCGTCCAGTGCAACAAACCAGGTCGCAGAGACAAGCGAGTAAATGCCAGACAGCATGACAATCGCAAACAGGCTGCGCAAACGCGCAATCGCAATCGCCACGATGAACAAAATTGTCAGCAGAGTGATATTTAGCAGCGCAATTGCAAAGTCAGCGCCTTCAAAGCCGGTCATGCCTCATCCTCATCATCGCTTTGTCCATACTTACCAATCATAGGCTGCAAGCCAGCTGTATGCGCCGCGTTCGCCAAGGCATGAGATGAGGTTGGCCCGGTTAGAAACAGGAAGAGCCAAACCGCAGCAAGCTTGATCACGACAAATATACTCGGCGCCAGCAAGGCCATGCCGACCAAAGCCAAAGTCGCACCGGCCGTGTCTGTGATACTGGCGGCGTGCAGGCGCGTGTAAAAGTCAGGGAAGCGCAAAACGCCAACGGTGCCGATCACGACCAAGACAGCGCCAACCATCAGGATTGCCGCGCCTAGCGCAGGCCGAACCGCTTCCCACATTGCAAGAAACTCGGTCATTTCTGCCCCCGTCCCGCGCCGCGCGTCAGAGAGATCTGGAACGAGCGGTATCTAAAGAATTTCAGGATTGCGATGGTCGCAACAAAATTGATCAGAGCATATAGGATTGAAATATCCAGAAAGTCTGGGCGTCCGGTCAGGAACCCAATCACCCCAATCAGCAAAACAATCTTGGTGCCAAGAGAGTTTACGGCCAGAACACGGTCATAAAGCGTCGGCCCTTTAAGCGCTCGAATGAGCATCAGGCCAATGGCAACCATTAGAGCAAGTGCGGCGGCGCCAATCATGATTTGGCCCTCCCGTCACACGCTTCCCGCGAGCGACGATCCATATCGTCAAACGCGCCTGGCGTGGCCTCTTGTTCATACAGGGCATGGACGAGAATCTTGTCGCCCTCAATTTCGACACTCACCGTTCCGGGCGTCAATGTAATGGAGTTGGCGAAGACAGTACGGGCAAGATCACTCTCGCAACCTGTCTTAACCTTCACCAAGGCCGGATTGATGTCGAGATTGGACCGCAAACAGGCTTTAATCACAACCCAGTTTGCTTTGAAAATCTCAACCAGAAGCCATGCCCAATAGGACATCAATTGCGGCAGGCGCGCATAAGGCGAGCCTTCCTTGTCGAGAATATCAAATCGGTACGCGAGGATCACAGATAAAAGGACAGACACTGCGCCAAGAGACAGGATCAGGGTTTTATAAAGCCCAGAAAGCCCCAGCCACAGCGCTGTCAGAACCGCCAGTAATCCCAAGAAATAGCCCACGTGCCCAGATACTCCGGTCTCGTCATTCAAACACAGACGCACGAGTTAGAACTGGAATCGAAGTTTGACCAGTCAAAACCGACCCGCAATGTGCGAAAAATCGACTTACTTGCCGAAAACCAAATTCGCTGTGCGCCGCGCTGTGGAGAAAATAGCTTCATCATTAGCTTCATGTTCTTCAACGCCTGATTGCTTGAGGCGATTGGGCGAAAAGGTTGAAGACAAAGACCAGTTCCAATAGCGCAGAGTGGTCTGGGCCTTGGCGACGCTGAGCAGGTCATAAGTTTCCATAATATAGGCAAAGGAGGTGCTGGGCTGACCCATCTCATCTTCAAGTGGACGCTTCAGAGCCGTCCACAAATTTCTGAGCGACAGGCGCTTCAGCCCCGTTGCCTTACACAGGACAGAGAGCCCCTCACCGCCAACATCACTCATCAATTTCGCAATCGTTACGGGTTTGACGCCTGCAAGGTATCCAATTTCCTGGGCAAGCTCAGGGCTCATCCCAT
>CAZGVG010000072.1:0-12994 GCA_964528975.1 uncultured Hyphomonas sp. | reverse complement strand
AATTGAGTGATGCGCCTTTCTTTGCTGCGCGCCGTGGATTGCGCGCGCCGTCTTTTGCCCGGCTTGTGCGCAAAGCCATACGCGAGCATCGCGTGGTGGTCATAACATATACCGATGGAGACGGCATGGCCTCCGAGCGGCAGGTTCAACCATTATCTCTAACGGTTTTTACCGATGGGTGGATGATGGCGGCCTGGTGCCGTCTTCGCGAGGATTTTCGATACTTTCGGCTCGACCGGATCAGAGACTTCTCATTGACAGATGATGTATTCAGGCCGGAGCCGCACCAGACCTTGAGCGCATTTCGGCAAAATCACCTGCATGCCTCTGCGCCATATTAGAGAACGACCGTAACGGAATTGGAATGCTGCCTACTAAATGGTCTTTAGTTTGAGATGGGCTCTGTCCCTCGAGTTCGGCTTCACAATGTCTTCTCTTGAGAGTGGTTGTATGAAAACACGCGCGGGATGTCTTCTTTTAGTGAAAATCGGAAATCACCGAACGTCCTACTTAGGGCGTCTTAAGCCGCTTACTTAATGTCTTGATTAGCTCAACACCCATTATGTCTCTATGCCCAGCTCAACGCGGCGCCTTCATTTGTGACGGCTTGGCTCAGGTCTGTTGGCAGGCCGCCTTTGCGGTCATAAAGGTCAATTCCTGCAAGCAGGCGCATCGGGCCGGAGCGCAGCGCTTTGCGGGCGCGGACGATGACGCGCTTGGCATCTGCGCCGGGGAAACTGCGGACCGGCATCACTGTGATCTCGCCGACCTGCCTTTCGATGACGCTGAGTATCCGCGCAAGCTCTGCGGCGCGGTGGATCATCAAGAAAGTACCTTTCGGGCGCAGCGCGAATAGCATTGCGTTGATCCAGTCTTTCAAAGAGACGCTCTCAAGATAGGCCGCCTCTTTGCCCTCACCAGGTTGTTTAATTGTCCCCTCTCCAAAGAAAGGCGGGTTGGAGAAAACGAGATCAAAGGTGTTGTGCCAGTCTGGCGGAATGGCCGCCGCATCGCCCTCGATAATCTCTGCCCGGTCCTGAAACGTGTTGGCCTCAAGGCCGCGCCTGGCCAGCGCCGCCATAGCCGGGTCACGCTCCAGCCCGGTAAAGTGCATGCCCCTCAGGCGCCACGCGGCGGGCCACAAGGCCCCGCCTGCCCCGCACCCAAGCTCGAGGGCTTTGCCTTGCATGGCCTGACCCAACGCCGCCGCCAAAAGAATACTATCTGTCCCGGCGCGGAAGCCTTTTTCGGGTTGGAACACGGTGACTGCGCCTGAGAAGAACGTATCCTCTGTGACTTGCATCAGCCCGGCTCGACTTCACGGAGCACAAATCGCGCCCGCTCGGCCAGGTCTTCGCGCACCGTCACGCGGATTGGCACCATTGGCCCCCGGCCATCTATTACGGCGGTATGTTCATCCAGCACAAAGGCTTCGATGCCCGCCTCATCCAGCAAGTGCCGGATATAAGAGAGTTTTACATAATCATTGGTTCGAAAAATCTCTTCCACTGGCAGTGTCTCCAAATTGTCACCTGCGGTTCGATACCGCAGGTGTATAAGTTCAAATTTGCGCTACTTGTATGGAAAGCCAAGCGAAAGTGAAATAGGACACCGCCGTGACAGCTAAGACACATCCTTCCGATCAGCGCGATCCTGCCGCGATTGTTGAGCGTTTGCAGAGCATGCTCGCTGACGATCTTGTGGCAACCGAGAAGCTGCTTAAGGCCCGCGCCGCAAGCCCGGTTGACGTGATCCCGAACCTGTCAGGTTATATCGTCTCAGCTGGCGGCAAACGCCTGCGCCCGATGATAACACTAGCAGCCGCGCACATTGCCGGCGGTACAAACCATGGCAGTCACGCCCTCGCGACGGCGGTTGAGTTTATTCACACCGCAACGCTGCTGCATGATGATGTGGTCGATGACAGTGACCTGCGGCGCGGCAAGAAAGCGGCAAAGAATGTCTGGGGCAATAATGCCTCTATTCTGGTCGGGGACTTCCTGTTTGCCCGTGCCTTTACTCTGATGGTAGAAACCGGCAGCATTGAAATTCTTGGCATCTTGTCTGACGCCTCTTCTGTGATCGCAGAAGGCGAAGTTCATCAGCTTGCTGCGGCCAGCCGCAAAGACCTGCCAACTGAAGAATATCTCGCCATTATTGAGGCCAAGACCGCAGCCTTGTTTGAAGCGGCCGCGCGGGCGGGAGCGCTATCCTCAGGGGATCAGGGCGCGCAGTATGCAGATGCGCTTGCAAGCTATGGTAAGAATCTGGGCCTCGCCTTTCAGATTATTGATGACGCGCTGGACTATGGCGGCACGACATCGGTGATTGGCAAATCGGTTGGCGATGACTTTCGAGAAGGCAAAAGCACTCTGCCCACGATCATTGCGCGCCGCCGTGGAAACGCAGAAGATCAGGCTTTCTGGGATCGTGCACTTGATCTGGATACGCAGGAAGAGAGCGATCTTGCCCACGCGATCCATCTGATCCGCTCAACCGGCGCGGCGGAAGCGACCTTAAGCGAAGCCCGCGCCTATGCCGATCTTGCGAAAACCGCGCTTCGGTCACTGCCGCAAAGCACGTGGACGATGGCTCTATCCGATCTGGCTGATTTCTGTGTCAGCCGCGCGCATTAGCACCGTAGGCCGACAGTTTCACTTGCACCGCCGCGCGGACACTGAGACAAGGATAGAATGATCCGTTCATTTCTGTTGTCTGTATCGCTTCTGACGTTAAATGCCTGTGTCTCAGGGACAGCGCCCATACCGCCTGAATTTCTTGAGCGCGCAGAAGCAGATGCCAAATTGCGTCAGGACATTGATGCGCTAACGACATATGCGGTGGCAAAATATGCGGGCCTGACGGAAAACCCGCTTCCCTCGGCGCAGAACTATGCCCGGCTGCTGCGCTCTGTGCAGGATGACCCTTGGGTCGCTGAGCAAGCAATCTATTCGATCTTGCGGGTTGGAGAGGTTGAGCGGGCAGTGAAACTGGCCAAGCGCTTGCCTGAAAGCACGCTTGAGCAGACGGAGTTGCCGCGCCTGACGCTAGCTGTGGATGCTCTGAAGCGCGGCAAACGTGAGGAAGCCGTTTCCTATCTTAAACAGCCCTGGACCAATAATTATCACGCCATGCTGGCACGCAGTCTGGTGGCGTGGAACTCTCTTGAAGACGATCCGGCATCGGCCATACGCCTGCAATTGCAAGCCGGGAATGGCGACGGCGTTTACAGCCTGATGGGCCAAACCCTGGCTGCGCTGATGCAAGCGAGCATTGGAGATGATGCAGAGGCGCTGGCAAGCCTTGATCAGCTATGGTCCATCCGCGCCCGGCTCGCGATCGGTGTTGAGACAGAAGCACGGCTGATGGCGCTATCTGGTGATATAGAAAGCGCGCAGCAGCGCCTGAGAGATTTTCGCAATGAAGTTGGCCGCCATCCTGCTCACGTCGCTTTGGCCGATGAGATCAAATCAGGTGAGATCGCGGCGATCCCTGACTACACAGCTGCCGAGGGCACCGCGCTTGCCTTTTATATCGCCACCGCCCCACAAGCGAGCCAAGGCTATGGCGACGTTCCTGCGGCCTATTTCGCACTGGCAGCGCATCTTGATCCAAACCTGCACGCAGCCAAGGCGCTCTGGGCCAATACGCTGGACCAAGTTGACCGCAGGCCTGAAGCCATAGCGCTGCTTGAGTCGATTCCGGACAGTTCAATCCACCATACCAGCGCGCAAGGCCAATTGGCTTGGGCGCTTCGCCGGGAAGGCCGCGATGATGAAGCGCTAAAAATCGCGCGCAATACGCTTGAAGAAACCGATAATCGCAATATTCGCGTACAACTGGCCGACCTTTTACAGTCGCTTGGGCGGGACGGCGAGGCCGAGGAAACCTTTACCAATATTATCGAAGCCGATGAAGCGGCTGGCGAGTATGACTGGCGCATCTATTATGCCAGAGGTGCGGCGCGTGAGCGTCTTGGCGAATGGCCACCAGCTGAAAATGACCTTAAGACCGCGATGAACCTCAATCCAGACAGCCCGACAATCATGAACTATCTCGGCTATAGCTGGGTTGATCGCGGGATAAATCTTGATGCGGGCCTGAAGCTGATTGAGGATTCGCTTCGGCTTGATCCAAACAATGGTGCAATTACGGACAGTCTCGGCTGGGCACACTATAAAATGGCGAATTATGAGCGCGCTATATTCTATCTGGAGCGCGCCGCCGAACTGGCCCCGGATGTCGCTGAAATTCTCGACCATCTCGGCGATGCTTATTGGCAAGTTGGTCGGTTCAAGGAAGCTGGCTTTCAGTGGGAACGCGCGTTGCGCTACACCAAGGATGAGAAGGACATGTCGATCCTGCGCAAGAAACTGGATGGTGGGATTGCACTTTTGCAGGCGGCAAACACCCAGGCGACCCCGACCTATCCATGACCAAGCTGACCGAACGCGCGCCTGCTAAAATCAACCTTTCTCTGCATGTCGGGCCACCAAAGGAAAACGGGCGCCACGATCTTCTATCCCTGGTCACTTTTGCAGATGCGCAGGCCGCAGACATCCTGACCGCTGAGCCTTCAAACCATTTCAGTCTGGCGGTTGAAGGGCCTTTTGCAAAAGCAGCAGGCCCGGCAAAGGACAATCTCGTCCTGCAAGCCGCCAGAGCTTTAAATGAACTGATGGATGATGCCCTGCCACCACTGGCATTCCGATTACAGAAAAACCTACCCTGCGCGGCTGGAATTGGCGGCGGGTCGGCGGATGCGGGCGCAGCTCTACGCTTGATGATCCGCGCGCATGGCGGCGATCTGGTGCAAGAGCACGCCAAGGCGATTTCACCACATCTGGGCGGCGATGTGCTGGCTTGCTTTATCGGAATGCCCGGCCTTATGAGCGGTGAGGGCGAGACCTATGAACCCATGCTGGGCCTGCCTCCACTCGCCGCCCTTTTGGTCAATTCAGGTGCCGCTTGCCCAACAGGTCAGGTGTTCAAATCTTATGATCAGATCGCACCGAGTTCGGTACCGCAACACCCGCTCCCAGCCGCCGGTCGGGCGCGGGCTGACGATTTCATCAGTTGGCTGACGCAGGAAACACGAAACAATCTGGAGCACTCAGCTATGAGTCTCGTGCCAGAGATTACCAGCACGCTCGGGGCGCTGCAGGCGCTTCCAGGATCACGACTGATACGAATGAGCGGCTCCGGCGCGACCTGTTTTGCTCTGTTTGAAAACATGGAAGCGGCTGAAAACGCGGGTCAAACCTTGGCGAAGCAAAATCCGGACTGGTGGGTAAAAGCGAGCCTACTCGGGAGTTCGATATGATCCCATCTTTTCCATTTTTAATCGGAAGTCTGATCTTCTCTACGCTCCTGTCATGGGGTTTAGGTTTCTGGGCACGCTCTTTAAACATTGTAGACACCCCGGATGGTGAGCGGAAATTTCAGGACGCGCCCATTCCAAGGCTTGGCGGGGTGGCCATCGGGATTGCCAGCTGCCTCACCATCCTGACCCTCGTTGGCGTCAGCCTGTGGCACGGTGATCCTGCAAATGCGCTGAGCTTAGAGGTCGTCGGCGTGGTCAGCGTCGCTTTCCTGGCGGGCCTGATGGATGATCTCATCGACACACCAGCGCTGTTAAAGCTGGGCCTCTTAAGCGCAGCGTTTTTCGCGGCGGCGAGCCTTGGCCTGACCCCGGAGGCTCTGACAACACCATTCGGCGATACGTCTGTGCCTGTCGTCCTGATCCTTGGGAGCGCGCTTTGGCTTCTCGTTTTCACCAATGCAGTCAATTTCATGGATGGTTCAAACGGCCTCGCCATTGGGTGCATGATGATTATGTTTACCGCGCTTGCCCTAATAAGCATTGATCAAGGCAGCTTTACGCCCAGCCTTTGGTGGGCAGCCTTGATCGGGGCGATCCTCGGCTTCCTGATCCATAACCTGCAAGGCAAGCTTTATGCAGGTGATGCTGGATCATTGGGGCTTGGCGCCTTATTTGCCGGCCTTGGTCTGGTTTCTGGTCTTGAGGTTTGGACCATTGCCACGCTGGCCTTGCCATTTCTGATCGATACTTTGATGACGCTGATCTGGCGCGCCAAGCATGGCCGGCCTTGGCTGAAACCGCATCTTGATCATGCCTATCAACGCCTGCGCGCGGCGGGCTGGAGCCATCTGGAAACGGCGTTTTTATATTGGGGACTGAGCACGGTATGCGCCGTAGCCGGGTTGATAGCAGCAAAAGCAGGCGGCGCTGCGCCCTTTGCAATTTTCTGGACGCTATGCCTTGCTGGGATCGCCCTATGGACGCTGCACCGCAGGGCTACCCGGGGGTCCTAAGCTGCTCTGCCAATTGAAGCGGCGACAGATAGGCTTTCTGTCCGCCCGGCCCGAGCTTATAAGCCGTTAGCCCCATCAAGATCGAAAGGCCCAGTCCGAACGCGGCATAAATCAGACCCCCGCTCTCAACGTTTTGAAAGCCAAGCCAGATCATGACCAATCCGACGACCGCGAAAAGACTGCAAAGAATAAGGAAAGCTGTGCTTGCGGGCCCCGGAGACTCCAGCCTGATTTTTAGGTCAGGGCGATCCTCTTGAAGTTCAGCCGCGATCGCCGCAATCAACCCCTCGAACTCGCTTAAGTCCTCGCCGCCAATCATATTGCATTCGATTTTGGTGAAGGACCCGGACCTGCCAAGTTCCAGCCATTGGCTTTGTGTCCCGCGATAAGCCAGACGGCCCCAGCTCGCCTCATTCACATCCGCCAGCTTGATCGCCTGATCAGCGCCGCGTAGCAGCAAATGTCCATCGCGAATGGTCCAGACTTGCGCCCGGCGCAGCTCCGTCGGCTTGAAAGTGTATTCGCGCATAAAAAATCCCCGGAAGTCAAAGCTTTCCGGGGATCATAGTCGGGAATGACGGGCAGCACACCCCTCAGTCGCAATTGCTACATATTTGGATAGGCCGGACCGCCGCCGCCTTCGGGGGTGACCCAGTTTATATTCTGGTTCGGGTCCTTGATATCGCAGGTCTTGCAATGGATGCAATTTTGCGAATTGATCTGAAAACGCGGCGCCTTGCCGTCTTCCTCAACCCACTCATAGACTCCAGCCGGGCAATAACGTGCAGACGGTCCCGCATAGACATCACGCTCTGACGCTTTTTGCAGATCGAGGTCGGTGACCTGAAGGTGCACAGGCTGATCTTCGGCGTGATAGGTATTGGTGAAAGACACGTTGGTCAGCTTATCAAAGCTGAGCACACCGTCCGGCTTTTCATACTCAATCGGCTTACATTTGTCGGCTGGCTTTAAGTAAGCATAGTCAGCCTTTCCGTGGCTTAGTTGCGGGATATAACCAAAGCCGAGCATGTAGCGCATCCACATGTCGGGCATGCCCAAGACCGCCCCAGCCAGCGTGCCGAAGCGGCTCATGAGCGGCTTGACGTTTCGCACACGGGCCAGATCGGTCCAGACCCAGCTGTCTTTCACTGCCTGCTCATAGCTGACCAATGCGTCGGCGCTGCGGCCCGCACGGATTGCTTCTACCGCTTCTTCAGCCGCCAGCATTCCGGTTTTCATCGCATTATGTGTGCCTTTGATACGCGGCAGGTTCACAAAACCAGCCGAACACCCGATCAGCGCACCGCCCGGGAAAGACAGTTTCGGGATCGACTGAATACCACCAGAAGTGATGGCGCGCGCGCCATAGGCTTCGCGTTTGCCGCCTTTGAGGAATTTCGAAATATCGTCGTGATGCTTGTAGCGTTGGAACTCTTCGTATGGTGCAAGGTGCGGGTTTTTATAGTTCAGGTGAACCACATAACCGACCGAGACATAATTCTCACCACCTTCAGAGAAATGGTAGAGGAAGCCGCCGCCATTGCCATCTGCATCTTTAACCGGCCAGCCAAACGTGTGCTGGGTATAACCCGCACTGAATTCTGGGTGATCAGCTGGAACTTTCCAGACCTCTTTTAGACCAATACCGTACTTTTGCGGATCACAGTCAGCTTCCAGATCATATTTGGCTTTGACCGACTTGGTCAGCGAGCCGCGCGCGCCTTCGGCAAAGAAGGTATACTTGCCAAGCAGTTCCATGCCCGGCTCATACTCGCCCTTATGGCTACCATCTTCGGCAATGCCCATGACGCCGGCCACAACGCCGCGAACCTCACCATTCTCGCCGTAGACCACTTCTGAGGCAGCAAAGCCTGGAAAGACTTGCACGCCAAGGTTCTCAGCTTCCTGTCCTAACCAGCGGCAAACATTCGCCAGCGACCCGATATAGCAGCCATGATTGTGCATGAAGGGCGGGAAGGCAAAGGTCGGCATCGGCATAGAACCGTGCGAGCCGAGCAGCTTATACTTATCAGCCGAGACTTCGGTGCGGATCGGACGGTCATCTCGTTCTCTCCAACCGGGGATCAGTTCGTCCATGGCTTGTGGATCGAGAACGAGGCCGGACAGGATATGCGCGCCGATCTCGCCGCCTTTTTCCAGCACCACAACTTCCAGCTCTTCACCGGCATCATTGGCCAATTGCTTCGCCCGGATTGCAGCAGACAACCCAGCAGGGCCGCCGCCGACAATCACCAGATCAAATTCCATGGACTCGCGTTCGCTCATCAAATCTCTCCTGAAGGTGGCGACAGCTCTTGCGCGCGCCCTATCCGTGTCTGTAACTAGCTGACATCTGGTTTAACGAAAGTTTACAAGCGCTCAATGCCCCAAAATGCCTCTGCCGCAGCGTTAAAGGCCCTCACCGACTGGTGGGAAGAGATGGGCGTGGACGTCGATCAGGCGCAAATGAAGGCTTTCAGCGCCCATCAGGCCCCGCAAACGCCTTCTAGCCCAACTGTACAAACTGCGAGTGCGACCCCAGATCAACCCATCAAAACGCCCCAGTCTTCGCGGCGCAGCAAAGCCAAAACGCTGCACGACTGGATCGCAGAAGCTGAAAGTCTGGCGGCAGCAGCGAAAGATCTGCCCGCTCTGAAAGCGGCGATTGAGGGTTTTGAAGGCTGCCCGCTGAAAAGCCTGTGCGAGAAAACAGTCGTCTATGATGGCACGCTTGGCTCGCCTGTCATGGTGCTGGGTGAAGGCCCCGGCGGTCAGGAAGATCGCCTGGGCCTGCCTTTTGTCGGCAAGGCAGGCCAGCTATTGGACAAAATGCTGGGTGCGATTGGGCTAGACCGGAAAACCAATACGTTCATCTCCAACGTCAACTATTGGCGCCCGCCCGGCAATCGCAATCCAGAGGCAGATGAACTGGCCGTTTGCCGCCCCTTTGTGAACCGGATGGTTGATCTGGCTCAGCCTAAGATCATCATGGCAACCGGCGGGGTCGCAGCAAAGTCATTGCTCGCCACAAAAACCGGGATCATGCGCCTGCGTGGTTCAGAACGTCCATTTGAGACGCCTAACGGAAGCGTCGTGCCGCTTGTGCCGATGTTTCATCCTGCCTATCTGCTCCGCCGCCCGGAAGATAAAAGCCGCGCATGGCGTGATTTGCTGTTGGTGCAAGCGAGATTGGCGGAGATGGGGATTGAGGTTTGAGACCAGAATACAGATTTCATAAACGTGAGTTTTACAAACAGTACGCTGGCGATGTCAGCACGAGAGACGGATTATCGATTGAAATCGTTGATGCAGAAACCGATGAAACAGTCATAGAGATTTTTCGGCATGATGACCGAAAGCAATTTACGATACGGATCGAAGAAGGCACGCCATATTATCTTGCGCTCAAAGTCATTAAAGAGGCCGAACAAGATGAATTCTTTCAAACATTTGTAGATTAAAGTTCGCACCCTAAATGCCCGCCCCACTCTCCATCATCATCCCAGCATACAATGCTGAGGCGAACCTACCGCTCTGCCTGTCATCGCTTATGCCGGGGCTTGAGACAGGCCTGATCCGTGAAGTCATCCTAGTCGATGGCGGCAGCCAGGATCAGACCCAGCGCATTGCAACTGGCACAGGCGCGAGCGTCCTGACCGCCCCAACCAAAGGCCGCGCGGCGCAATTGCGTCATGGCGCTGAGCACGCGCGCGGGGATTGGTTCCTTTTCTTACATTCGGACACGGCGCTCTCACGCGATTGGGCCGAGCGCGCCAAGGCCCACATTGAGACCCGCACCGATAAGGCCGCTACTTTCACCCTCACCTATCGCAGTGACGCCCATATGGCGAAAGTTGTGGCGCGGCGGGCCAATTGGCGCGCCCGAGCGCTCGGCTTGCCTTATGGCGATCAGGGGCTGCTCATCTCTCGTAAGCTCTACAAAGAGGTTGGCGGCTATCCAGAAACGCCTTTTATGGAAGACGTTCAAATCATCCGAGCTATTGGCAAGAAACGGTTCTCAATCTTGTCGGCAGAGGCGCGCACGGCGGCTGATAAATATGAACGCGATGGCTGGCGAAAGCGCAGTTGGCACAATGCACTGCTGATCACTCGCTATTTACTTGGCGCAAAGCCGGAAAAGCTGGCAAAACTCTATTCCTGAACATGAGTCGCGGCGATCCAGGGGGGTGATCCATGAGCCTTGAAGCAAGTTGGGATGAGGAATTGGAAGCAGGTTATGTCTACTTGCCTGACCATCCGGGCCCCGGGACGCCCGGCTGCGTCACCCGTTCAATCGATGTTTTTGCCGTGGATGAAGCCCTGCGCGGGATGCAGGTCATCCTCGATATTGATGAGCATGACCGTGTGATCGGGATTGAGATCGTCCGATAATGCGCCGCGCTCATTTGCTAATCTACGCCAAGCCGCCGCGCATGGGGCTTTCAAAGACACGGCTGGCCAAGAGTTTAGGCTCTGCGACTGAGGCCCGCCGAATTGCTTCGATGACAATGGCGAAGACAGTTCACGCCGCGATGTCAGGGGCCTGGACACCAATCCTTTATGCTGCACCGGATCGCGCTCTACCGGAAAGCCTTGGCGGTATCTGGCCCGCACATCTTGAGCGTCGATCGCAAGGTACCGGGGACCTAACTGATCGCCTCAACAAGGGCTTGGAGGAAGCGCCGCCCGGCCCGGTTCTCTTTATCGGCGCAGATGCCCCGGACCTGACGCCTGCTTTGATCCGCCGCGCCATTCGCGCGCTGCAAAGCCATGACGCGGTCTTTGGCCCGGCCAGCGATGGCGGTTTCTGGCTGTTTGGCCTTAACAAGACCGCACGTACACGCAGCCCATTTCACGCTGTTCGTTGGTCCGGCCCACATGCGATGAAAGATGTTTGGGCAAACCTTCCAGAGAGGGCCAAAGTTTCGGTCTTGCCGGAGCTGTTGGATATTGATGAGGCTAAAGACTGGAGCACGTGGAAAAAGCGCGGCTCTAGAACAGCACCCACCGCGCCGATGACTAACGTTCAATCCAGCCACATTCGATACTCGTTTTGATCGCGACCTACGCTTAACTCAACTGTGCAAAGCGCGCCATGTCAGCTGCCGTATCACCTGCAATATCTGGTACAGAGGCGACGAACAGGTCACCGGCGTGACAAGTCCCCATGACCTGCCGGCACCGCGCGGATACACCTGCGCGCATCAGTCTGCGGTACATATCCAGCCCTTCATCTAGCAGCGGATCGCACTCATTGACGCTAATCACCGTCGGCGGCAGACCTTTTAGATCATCGTCGCTGGCAAAGCCTGGCCAAGCGAGTGGGTTCTGCGCCTCTAACTGCTCAATCCCATATGCCATCGCCCAGGCGTTTGAATGAAGATTGAGAAGGATGCCATTGTTCTCGACGCTTGAGGGGAAGCGCTCTTGTGGCCAGGACCCGGCAACAAAGGGGCATAGCGCGTAAAGCCCGCTGATCAGACCAAGATCACCGTCCTGTTTCAGCTTCAGTCCGGTCGCGAGTGTCAGATTTCCGCCGCCGCTTTCGCCAGAAACCACAATCCGCCCAGCATCAATCCGCAGGCTTTCAGCGTTCTTTGAAAGCCATTTTACGCCCGATACACAATCATTCAGACCCGCCGGAAAGGGGGCAATCTCAGGGGCGGAAGACGGCGTCAGGCAATTGCGGAAGTCAACCATAGCGACAGCGACGCCCATATTGGCGATAGTCTTGCCCCAAGCGCGGTAATTGCCTTGGAAGCAGGAAAAGATCGCCATTCCGCCGCCATGAATATAATAAATACAAGGCACAACCTCGTCGCCTTTCGGGCGAATGAACTGGACCTTCACCGAATTTCCATCCGGGGCTGAGGTGAACTCATGGGTCGACATCTCAAGCCCGGCAGATGGCGCGATCTGCTCATTGTCGAGCATTTCCATGGCCACTTCTAACTGGGCAGACGCTGCCTGAGCTTCCGGGCTATTCGCAATCGCGACATAAGCTTCACGAGACGGCACATCAGCTTGCTCATTGACCGGAAACATCGCAAGGATCGCTTTAATTCGGGGGTCCAGGCGCGGATCGTTTGCGATGTCAGCCATATGCGTGTCCTCTCAGCTCTTATGATCACAAGGCTAGACGAGGATGTCACTTTGCGCGAGCAGGCCCGTCGCGGAAGGTTGGGATTTAAGGAAACAGAGCCTGCATGCCGGATAGACCTAGTGTTTCATCCCAGCCCATCATCAGATTGAGGTTCTGGATGGCTTGGCCGCTGGACCCTTTGATGAGGTTATCAATCACAGCGATCACGATAACCCGGCCTTTGACCCGGTCAGGATAGACCGCAATCCGGCAATTATTCGTACCCCGCACGTGTTTGGTATCTGGCGGCGGGTTGCCGAGCGGTAAGACGCTGATAAAGGGCGCAGGTGCATACTTTGCCTCAAGCGCCGCCTGAATCTGATCAACATCGCCGCGAACATGGCAAGTGACCAGCTCACCGCGCACCATGGGCAAGAGATGCGGCGTAAAGGTGACGCCAATATCAGTGCGCCCAGCTTGAAGGTTCAGTTCCTGCTCAATCTCAGGCGCATGGCGGTGTGAGCCAACCCCATAAGCATGCGTGCCTTCAGCCGCTTCACTAAACAGGTTGCCCTC
>CAZGVG010000071.1:0-13211 GCA_964528975.1 uncultured Hyphomonas sp. | reverse complement strand
CGCTGGTCGAAACCGGCCGCGTCTCTAAAGTGCTCGCTTTCCGCGGGCTTCAGCGCGAGCCGATTGAAGAGGGCGTTGCAGGCGACATTGTTTCTATCGCAGGCCTTACCAAAGCCAACGTGGCCGATACGTTCGTTGATCCAAGTGTTGAGGAACCGATTGAAGCGCAGCCGATTGATCCCCCCACACTCTCTATGACGTTCCGCGTCAACGATTCGCCTCTGGCGGGAACCGAGGGTGATAAAGTCACCTCACGGGTGATCTGGGCGCGGCTTGAAAAAGAAGCTGAGGGTAATGTTGCGCTGAAAGTTGAGCGCTCAACTGAGGCTGAGAGCTTTGTCGTATCTGGCCGGGGCGAGCTTCAGCTTGCCGTCCTGATTGAGACGATGCGTCGCGAAGGCTATGAGCTTGGCGTCTCGCGTCCGCAGGTCTTGATGAAAGAGGGCGAGAGCGGCGAGAAACTGGAGCCAATCGAAGAAGTCACCATTGATGTCGATGACGAGTTTTCTGGCTCGGTCGTACAGAAACTGGCTGAGCGTAAAGCTGAGATGACTGAGATGAAGCAGTCGGGCGTAGGGCGCACACGCATGGTCTTCCATGCGCCAACGCGCGGCCTGATCGGCTATCAGGGCGAGTTGATGACTGACACACGCGGTACGGCCATCATGAACCGTCTCTTCCTTGAGTACGCGCCGTATAAAGGCAAAATCCAGGGCCGCCGGACCGGCACATTGATCGCGATGGACAAAGGCGAAGCAGTTGCGTTTGCATTGTGGAACTTGGAAGATCGCGGCCCGATGATGATCCATCCTGGCGATAAGGTTTATCAGGGCATGATCATTGGCGAGCATACGCGCGACAATGATCTTGAGGTCAATGTCCTCAAGGGCAAGAAGCTGTCCAATGTCCGTGCGAGTGGGACCGATGAGGCTGTACGCTTGACCCCGCCGCTGCAAATGACGCTGGAAAAATCGCTGGCTTATATCGCCGATGATGAGCTGGTTGAGGTGACGCCAGAGAGCATTCGTCTGCGCAAAGTTCACCTTGATCCGCACGAGCGCAAAAGGGCCGCGAAAAAAGCCGACTGATCAGGGCTTCAAACCGCCGCATATTTTGACTACATAAAAGTCATGAACTTGCTGACCCATCCGGCTGCGGGCTGGTCAGTGCGCCATTGGCGGCGTGATGACTACCCGCAAATTGAAGCAATCTTTTCCGATTGCCTGACGGCTTTCCCATGGCGCGGGGCGGCGCGGGATGAAATTTTGCGCCTACGGCAGACCTTATCACTGAATGTTGCGTTCGTGGCTGAAGAGACACAAGCTGGCATTGTCGGGTTCCTGACATTGGAGCAGGGCAAGGCTTACGTCCCGCATGTTTTCGTTGATCGTGACTGGCGCTTTTGCGGCGTGGGCAGCGGTCTCTTACAAGTTGCCCGCAAATTTGTTGGTCAACCTTTGCAGCTTGACGTCGATGTTCAGAACGAGGCTGCGATTGAAGCTTATCTCGCGCTTGGTTGGCGCGAAAGTGCCAAGGTTGGCGGCGGCCAGCGCGAGCAAGTGAGGCTGGTTGGACCCTGATGGGTATGCAGGTCTGGAGGAACGCTCATGACGAAGATGGATAGAGACTCCCTTAATCATGAGGCGACTTTTACCTCGCTGCAGACCCTTGTCGGCAGCTGGTTCGGGGTGAATGAAGACGGCCATCCAACCACAATGATTTACTCCATGACTGCTGATGACACCGCTTTGGTCGAAGATTGGAAATTCCATGATGGGATGGAGGCTTTGACGATTTACCACATGGATTTTGAAATCCTCATGGCTACGCATTATTGCCCGATCGGCAATCAGCCGCGGCTAGACTTAAAGCATCGCCTTGATGATGGAACGCTGAAATTTGAGTGTGTTTCGGCAACGCATCTCAGCAGTTTTGATGACCCGCACGAGCATGCCTTTTCTTTACGTCTGAATTCAGATGGCACGATTTATCGCGAAGAGACATATATGGAAAAGGATGGCCAGCTGCACAGCAATGGTATCCTGTTTCAAAGACAGCCCTGAGACGTTTCGCAGATAGGCTTAGCCTAGAGCCGCGGCAATCTTATCAATCTCTGCCAAGTGCAGAGCCTGCTCGTCATCTGTCATAAACGAGCCTGTGAAGCTGTTCTTCGCGAGCGTGATAATTTCATCTGATGTCAGTCCGACTGCCTCTGCTGTTTCGCGGTAATTTTGGTTCATATAACCCCCGAAATAGGCCGGGTCATCGCTATTGATAGTGGCTTTCAGGCCGAGCGCGAGCATGCGTTTCAGAGGATGGTCTTTCAGATCATCGACCACACACAGGGATAGATTTGAAAGCGGGCAGACGGTGAGGGTGAGCCTTGCCTCTATCACGCGGGCGATGAGCGCTTCATCTTCGAGCAGGCGATTACCATGATCGATACGGTCAATGTTCAGGATATCCAGCGCCTCATAGACATAGTCTGGTGGGCCTTCTTCACCCGCGTGCGCGACGAGCTTCAGGCCTTTCTCACGCGCAGCTGCGAAGACATTTTTGAACTTGGACGGCGGATGGCCAAGCTCTGAACTATCAAGGCCAACGCCGTGAATGCGGTCTAGATAGGGTTCCGCTTGCGCCAGCGTTTCAAAGGCCGCGTCTTCGCTCAAATGGCGCAGGAAACACATGATCAGCTTGTAGCTAATGCCATACTTATCCCGGCCCGCCTCAAGCGCCGATAGGATGCCCTCGATGGGCGTCGCAAAGGGCAGGCCTCGATCTGTATGGCCTTGCGGGTCAAAAAACACCTCAACATGGCGGACATTATCAGCCGCGCAGCGCTGGAGGTAAGCATCTGTCAGATCATGGAAATCAGCCTCAGTCTGCAAGACCGACATGCCTTGATAATAGATATCCAGAAAGTCCTGCAGGTTGCTGAAATTGTAAGCGGCTTTCACCTCATCCAGTGTCTTGAACGGGATTTCGACGCTATTGCGCGCCGCGAACTCCATAAGCTGTTCTGGCTCGAGGCTCCCCTCCAGATGAAGGTGCAATTCGGCCTTAGGAAGGGCGGCGATCAGGGCGTTGATATCTGTCATTCAGCCTCCTTAGCCTAGAGTGTCCATTTTGGGGAGCCTGCAACTTCTCCCTCGCGTAATCGTTAACGCTTGATATAGTTGTGGTGAAAAAGGGCGGTAAGGGGTCGCCTCGGGAGGAAGACTTATGGGTTTGATCTGGTGGATCTTGCCGGCTTTAGCTGGCGTTATTGGTCTGATGCTGAGCTTTGCTGGAATTGGGCGGTTGATGAAACTGCGCCTCGCGGCGGGAGGTTTGCGGTTCCTGTTTGGGATCGGATTTCTCGGCGCTGCTGCGGTGACGACCTTTGTTGGCCTCAATCTGCAGACCTATAAACGCCTGACTTATGAGCGCGTCGTTGCGACCATCAGCTTTGATAAGTCGCCCAGCGAAGACGATACTTACAGCGTCACAATGCTGTTGCCTGAAGGCGAAGTTCGTACCGTGAGTGAGATCAAAGGCGATGAGTTCTCTCTTGGGGCGCAGGTTATCACGTTCAAGCCAATGGCTCAGATGCTCGGCTATGACAGTGTCTACCGCCTCGACTTCCTCGAGGGGCGCTATGCCCGCCGCTATAATACCGCTGGTGTGAGCACTGCGACGAGTACAGGTTTGCAGCTTTATGAGAACCCAGGTCTTGATGTCTATGCGCTTGCCAAAGAGCAGGGCAGCCGGTTTGGTGTTGGCGCGGCGCAAAAGGACGCAAATTTCGGCTCTGCCGTTTATGCGCCCATGGGCGACGGCCTCGAATATGAGGTCTCAATCACCCAGACAGCCTTGATCCTGCGCCCTTCAAACGCAATTGCTGCGGCGCGGCTAAAAGCAAGGGAATAGATCATGTTCGGGCTTTGGGATCGCTATGTTGTGCCGCCTCTTATTGCGTGCGCCTGCTCGAGCAAGCCGATCATGAAACAGCGCGCCAAGATCGTGCCCGAAGCAGAAGGCGTCGTGTTGGAAGTTGGATGCGGTTCTGGCACCAATTTCGAGCTGTACGACCAGTCTAAAGTCACGCACCTGCACGCGGTTGAGCCAGCGGTTGGCATGGTCAAGCGCGCTGAAAAGGCGTGGGCGGAGGGGGCATACACTGCCCCTTGCAGCATCCATACATGCGGTGCTGAGGCTGTTCCGCTTGAGGATAACAGCGTTGATACAGCTGTGGTCACGTTCGTTCTGTGTACAATCCCGGATTGGCAGGCGTCGCTCTCAGAATTACGCCGCGTTCTTAAACCCAGTGGCCGGGTCTTGTTTTCCGAGCATGGCCGCGCCCCAGATGAAGGGGTCGCCAAATGGCAGCGCCGGGTAGAGCCCGTTTGGAAGACGCTGGCTGGCGGCTGTCACCTGACGCGGGATACCAAAGAGATGCTCGAAGCGGGCGGCTTTGCGGTGGAGCGCCACGAAACCATGTATCTGCCGAACACGCCAAAGATTGCTGGCTTTGCGGCCTGGGGCAGCGCCCGTGTCGCTTAAGCGGCGCCGTCCACCGCATCTGCCTTTCATGGATGGTCCCGCGGCCTTTACCCCTGGACTAAAGCCAATCACGCCTGCGGATTGGCTCTCTCCTGATACCGAGGCGGCGCACTGGCTGAACGATAAGCGTCTTTTAATCAAGCTGATGCGCGACAAGGTTTCAGGCGGTGACTTGAACGGCCCAGCGGCTGAAGAGTTGCTGCCTTTGGTGATGAAAGCCGTTGATGACACGCCGAACCAGAAAATGCCGACCGCTTTGGAAGAGGCGGCCTCGCTTGTCACAGATGATATTTGCATTCTGGAAGAAGAAGCGCGCGGCGATTGGCGGTTGATAGCGGGCGTCGTTTGCGCGCCGACCTATTGGACGCTGCCCGAGCGGCTTGGCCTAGACCTTGGCGGGCTACATGCACCCGTACCAGAGGGGGATCCGCAGCTTTCAGGACGGATAAGCCGGATTTTCAATGGCCTCAAATCCGGCGCAATCCTGCAACGGTTTAACTGGACGGTGCAGGCTGGCGACAAACGCCACACCCCGACCCGTCCAGAGACGAGCGGGAAAGCTCCGGCTGACTTGTTCCTGCGGGTTGAGCGACAGACCATCCGCAAGTTGCCCAAGACGGGGGCGATTGTCTTCACGATCAGGATTTGCATGGATCCGCTTTTGCCAGCTTTGCGCGATCCGAATGTGCGCGAGCGGTTTGAGGATGCCTGGCTTGGCGCTTCGATTAAGGTTCGAGCCTATAAAGGTTGGAATGATCTTGAGGGCCTTGTTTCTATCGCTTGCCGCGAGGCCGATCAAGCTGCTTACTGATCGACATCTAGTTTCTTGGCGGCGATATCTTTCCAAAAGCTGACGGACATTTCCTCATATTTCAATCCCATTTCCAGAGCGGCGGCATAGAACCGCCAATCTTCGTTTGAAGCGAGCTCAAATTTCAGGGATTTGTAGGTTTTGAGACGCTGGGCGTGGGCTTTGACTTGGTCTTGTACGAGTGTTTCGAATGCAGCTTGGGTTCCGCTTTGCGCGAAATAGAGCTTTAGGAGGCCAAGGTCCCTGATTTCGGCTGTCGCCGGCTCCTGTGTGTTTAACCATTCTGCTAAAGCGGTTTTTCCTGATGCAGTGATCGAATAAAGGCGTCGACGTCGTCCCGTGTTTTCTTGATGTTCATCAAGGAGTCCTAGCGTTTTGAGGCGTGCGGGTTCTTTGTACAAACTGGCCCGCGAGAACGTCCAGAAATAGCCAATCGAGTCATCTGCCCACGCTTTCATGTCGTACGGCGTTGCTTCGCCTAGGCGCTCAACCAGTCCAAGCACGATATATGAGGAGGGATGAAGAATGATTTGACTCATAGTATACTTTACACCATACACAGTAAATTATTTATGAGTGATAGCATGCTGATTGGAGGCGAACAATGGCAAAACCGATACCGGGGCGCATGACGGCGGCGATTGAGGGTGACTTTGTTGTCTTTCTGATCGGGATGCGGATCCATAAGCTGTGGAAGTTTTGGAAGTGGTTTCCGGTTTTTTCCGCGATGCCGAAGATGCTGATTGAGTTGGGTAAGAATCCCGATCTTGGTCTGCTACATGCGAAGACCATTTTTAGTCTGCGTAGCCCCTATCTGGTTCAATATTGGCGCAACTTTGAAGACTTGCACGCATATGCGGTGAACCGGGATAGCGCCCACTTTCCGGCGTGGGCTGCGTTCAATAAAGCGGTTGGAACCAATGGTGATGTCGGGATTTGGCACGAGACCTATCTGATCCGTGCGGGTGAACATGAATCCGTGTACGGAAATATGCCGCCGATTGGGCTAGGCCTTGCGGGCGGCTTGAAACCTGTCGAAGGGCGAGGTCGCTCTGCCAAAGGGCGACTGAATAAGACTGATGGAAACGATCAACCTGACATGGACGACCGCACCAAAGCGACTTAGATGACGCTCAAAGAGCAGGAGCGCATATGAAATACTGGTTGTTCAAATCCGAGCCGTTCAAGTGGAGTTGGGATCAGCAAAAAGCCAAAGGCGATGCTGGCGAAGAGTGGGATGGCATCCGTAACTATCAGGCACGCAACTTTATGCGCGATATGAAGATTGGGGATCGCGGCTTTTTCTATCACTCGAATGAAGGACTGGAAGTAGTTGGAATTGTTGAGGTTTCAGCTGAATCTGCGCCTGATTCCACAATTGATGATGAGCGCTGGGACTGCGTTCACATCCGCGCGCTGGCCGATGTGCCGCGCCATGTCACGCTGAAAGAGGTTAAAGCCACTGAAGCGCTGAGCGATATGTCGCTTGTCACTTCCATGCGCTTGTCGGTTCAGCCCGTAAAAGAAGATGAGTGGATGCTGGTCTGCAAAATGGGCGGTCTCGACGGTAAAACACTCAAGCCGCTTTAGAAGTTGCGTGTCACCCAGAGCCGAAGCTCTGCGTCAGGGCTGGCATCGGTCAGGCCAAAAAGCGCACCTGTGAACAGGCTCCAGTCTGGGGCGACCGGGAAGGATGCAAATGGACCAACTGTATGGCCCTGTTTGTCGAGGTCCAAAAACGCATCGGTTGAGCCATAAGCATTGTACAATTCAACGCCAACCGTTTGCCCGCCCTCTAGCTTGGTAAACAGATTACCACGTGTTTGCAGGAAGATGCCGTCCCGTGCATCATCGCCAATATCAGCGGCGGACAGTGCCACGAACCTTGCCGTCCAACTGTCGCTCACTGGGAACTGGTTGGTCCAGTGTACACCAATCAGGCCAGGGCGATCATCATCGCGGATACGAGCATCAAAGCGTAGCCCAGTCTTCCAGGTGTCATCATCATCGCTGAGTTCCCAGAAAAGCTCGGCTTGCACGAAATCAAAGTCGACATCTGCCTCAGCCGTCTTGCGCGCTGAGACCAGGCCGCGCCACATCAGGTTCCCATTGATGGCTTGCTGATAATGCGCCCGTTGGGAAAGACCCTCAGTGTCTGGATTATAAGTCACCCGATATTGCGCGGACATATGCCCTTCATTGACCATAGGAGGGAATATCCCACCCGTGTTTTGAGCTAGAGCAGTTGGCGTCAGACCGAATATGAGCAGGCTGATAGCATAGCGCATGTGTATTCCCGTGAGTTTTGTTATGTGCTGTTGATTGGGGCCCCGCGTTGAGACGGGGCCCTGCTCGGCAATCTTCGAAGATGTCTACTCGATTGGAGACAAAAGCTCAGGCGCTGTCACCAGCTGGCGAACACCGTGCGATGCGGTCTCATTAAACGCGTTGCCTTCAGCCCATTCGTGCAGAGATTGCATGGAAACCTTCATGCAGTTCGGACGCACGTTCCAGGTCACTTGTGCTGGTGAGCACTGAGATTGGGTGTAACTTGGCCCGGTGGTCGACCCACGGAAGTTGACCGGTGTGCCTGTTGCATTCGGAATGCCGCTGGCCTGAATAAAGCCACCATCATTTTCGGCATAGGCCGCCATATCAATGAAGCTTGGAGCGCTCTCATCATTTACGACCAGTAATGTCTGCGCCTCGACGCGAAGCAATGGGTCTGTACAGCCTTCTGGGACACATGCGCCAAGGCCTTCGCCCGGCTCAGCATCACATGAGGTATGCACCCAGTGCACCTCAATCGTCTGGCCCGGAACAACCTTGCCATAAGCGCCCGGAAGCGGCGCTGTTTCAGCAGCGGTCAAAGCATCTGTGCCATTACAGGCATAGCCGCCATAATCGCTGGAATCGACAAAAACCGAAAAACCGGGGCCTTTATGCTCTGCATTTGTATGCGTATGGATGTTGCAAAGATTCAGTTTGGTCGGCTCTGTCGCCAGCGGAAAATCTGCGAGATTGAGGCCTGTTTTGCTTGAAATGTCGCGTGGTGTTTGCGGTCCTGAAGCAAGGCAGAGTTCACCGCTCGCTGATTCTGAGGTTTCTGCTGATTCAATGACTTCTGGCGTTTCTGTAGTCGTATCAGTCGTGCAGCCCGTAAGAACAAGTACGGATGCGGCGATCGCAAAAGTGTATTTCATATTTAATAGTCTCCCATAGGTTGTACACCTGATGATACACTTATGTTGGAGGTTGAAAAAGCGAATGGTTTTTTCAAATCACTTCAATAGCTAAAAACAATCAAACGAATATCATCATAAGGCTGCAGCTATGGCGGAGCGGCAGTGTAATTCTGCTGTATCAAAGGGGGGAAGCGGGCAGTTGCCCGCGTTCAGAAGCATACCGATCTCCGTACATCCCAGAATAACGCTATCGGCGCCACTGCCCGCAAGTTGAGAAACCACATCGATATAAGTCTGCCGACTGGAATCAGTGATCACGCCGTGAACCAGCTCATCAAAAATGATGCGGTGGATCTCGCTGCGTTGCTTCGGGGTTGGGATGATCGGGGAGAGCCCATTTGCAATTAGGCGCTCGGTATAAAAGGTTTCTTCCATCGTGAACGCTGTCCCAAGCAGGATGGGCTTGTGATGGTCAGCTGCCCGCAGCGCGTTTGCACATGTGTCAGCGATATGCAGGAAGGGCACGGTGAGTTCTGCTTCAATCATGGACGCGCACTTGTGCATCGTATTGGTGGCCAGCAGCATCAGCTCGGCACCTGCCGCTTCCAGGCCTTGCGCCGCCTGCGCCAGATGCTCGCCAATCGCGCCCCAATCACCCGCTATCTGAGCCGCATGCGTTTCGGCAAAATTGACTGAGTGCAAGATGATTTTGGCGCTGGCATAACCGCCGAGCCGTTCTTTGGTGAGCCGGTTTAGCGCCTTATAATAAGACACCGTGCTCTCCGGGCTCATCCCGCCAAGGATACCAATCGTCTTCATCGCGCACCGTCTTCAAAGCTGGCGAGCGCCCATTCTGCATAATTCGCGAGATTGCCGCCTTTGAAGAGAAATCCACCAATTCCGGCCGCGTGCGCCGCCTGAATGTCGGTCGGTTTGTCCCCGATTAGAAAACTCAATTCTCGTTTTACGGGAAAATCAGCCATAGCTTGCAGCAGCATTCCGGGTTTCGGTTTGCGGTCAAAGCTGTCCTTGCGATAGGCCGGATTGGTGCCTTCTGGATGGTAGGGACAGTGATAGATGGCATCGACGCCTGTGCCGGCGTCTTCAAAGCCGCGGCGCATGTGAGCGTGTACGCGCTGCATATCCTCAAGACTGTAATGATCATAGGCAATGCCAGATTGGTTCGTGACGATAAAAACAAACCAGTCGCGCGCTTTGAACGCCTTCACGCACGCAGCTGCGCCGTCCATCCATTGCCAGTTTCTGACTTCACACACATAGCCCTGATCGACGTTCAAAACGCCGTCACGGTCAAGGAAGAGAGCAGGGCGCGCATTTACCATATCTCCCCCTAACGCAGAGTCTCGCAATGCGCGAGGGGGCTTGGCAATAGAGTTAAAGTCTGGTCACCATGTCATAGGGAGTCACTTAAGATGGCCCCTTAACAGCCTCGGGAGGGCATATGTTATGGAAGCAATTCTACCTTATATTTTGAACGGTGCAGGCGGCGCAGTGATCGGTCCGATCATTTCCAAAGTGCTTGGCGGTAAAGGCTCAACAGGCGCGCTTGCCGGTATTGTTGGCGGTCTCGCTGGCGGATTTGGCCTAGGCGAAGCTGGTGTTGGGTTTCAGTCCTTGCTCGGCGGTGAAGGTATCATGAGCTATCTCAGCTCATTCCTGAACGGCGGCGCAGGCGGCGGCATTATTGGCGGTATCCTTGGTCTGGTGACCAAAGCGAAATAGCGCTGATTAAATAGCAATATGTGAAGGCGGTTCCAGCTTGGAGCCGCCTTTTTCTATTCGGCAGCAGTGGCTTTGGCGGATTCGGCAATCGTGCGGCGATTAAGGCGCACGCCGATGGAAAACGGAATAAGCGCCAGCGCGATAAAGACTGCCGCCAGCAAGAAGGCCGCGCCTGGAAAATAGGCGATGAAATAATCAGCTTCACGGGCTGAAAACATGGTTAGTGTTCCGCCCAGCATGAGCGGGCTGAAGATCAGAGTAAATGCCATGATACTGGCTTGTGCCCCTTGCAATTCGCCTTGCTCATTTCGAGGGGTCAGCGTTGACGTAATCGTATTAATTGCGGGCATGGCTACACCGCCGAGTGAGGACACAGCAATGATCGCATAAGCCATCCATGGCGCGTTTGCGAGCGAGAAGAGAAACAGCGCCACTGTATTCACAGCAAGCCCAAGGAAGGCGGCATTCATCGCGCCAAGTCGTTTGATCAAGTATCCGGTCAGAAGCGCCTGACTGATGGCTGAACCGACCCCAACAGCGCCGAGAGACCAACCAATCTCAGCCGCCGACCAGCCATATCGGATCGCGCCATGATAATTCCAGGTGGCCGGGTAAACGGCATGGGCGATTTGATACAGCGCAATCGCCACAAGGAACCAGGCAACCTTTGGCAGTTTGGCAAAATGCTTGAACGCCCCAAAGGGGTTGGCTCTGGCCAGGCTGAAAGGGCGGCGGTCTTTAGGCTGCAAGCTTTCGGGCAGGACGAACAGACCATAAAGGAAGTTCACTCCGGCAACCCCAGCAGCAACAAAGAACGGAAGCCGGGTATCAATATCGCCAAGAATGCCGCCAAAGACAGGCCCCAGAATGAAACCGATCCCGAAGGCGGCCCCCATCATGCCAAAGGCCTGACCTCGCTGCTCTGGCTCAGTGACATCCGCGATATACGCGTTTGCAACTGAGTAGGTGGCAGAGAAAAGCCCGCCGAGAAAACGCCCAACAAACAAGATCGCAAGGGTTGGCGCCAATCCCATAATCAGAAGGTCAATTCCTAGCATAGCAATGGAGGCCAGCATAACCGGGCGCCGTCCATAAGCATCTGACAGGCCGCCAAGGATGGGCATGGCGATGAAGTTGGCAACAGCAAACGTGGCGCTTAATAACACGCCGTCCCATACCGCTTCGGCGGCGGGTCGGCCTGTCAGTTCCTCCAGAAGGTCTGGCATTACGGGGATAATGATCCCGAATGAGATCATGT
This sequence comes from uncultured Hyphomonas sp., assembly GCA_964528975.1. Taxonomy (GTDB): domain Bacteria; phylum Pseudomonadota; class Alphaproteobacteria; order Caulobacterales; family Hyphomonadaceae; genus Henriciella. Next base: position 1,672 of record CAZGVG010000071.1, on the reverse strand, counting down.
TGAGGACAACCGCAACGATCACAAACAGGAAAGCATTCTTACCGGGTTGTTTGCTGGGGGCTGGGGTGTCTGTCATCCGTTCGCTTTGCGCGACCCTGCAATGGGGGTCAAGGCCGCAAGTGCCACACCCCCAAGAATAGCGAGTGTTGCAAGCGTAAAGCGCAAAGTGATCGCCTCGCCCAAGAATAAGACCCCGCCGATCGCCGCGATGGCAGGCACCGTCAGCTGGGCAATGCCGGCGCGCGTCGCGCTGAGCTCTTTCAGGGCGGCATACCAGATCGCATAACCAAGCCCCGATGTGACCGCACCTGACAGGACCGCCAGCAAGACCCCGTCCCAGCCGGGCGCCGTCTCACCCGCAAAATAGAGCGCGATCCCCAGAATTGGGAGCGCCAATAAAGTCGCCCGCCCAAAGTTCCCGGCAGTTGCCGCCGTTGGATCACCCGCTGCGCGTCCCAGCAGTGAGTAGATGCCCCATCCAATCCCTGCGAGCATCATGGATGTCGCCGCAAGGAGCGGCGGCGCGTCCAGGCTGGGCGAGACAAGCCAGACCAAGGCAACCAGAGCAATCACAAAGCCCAGCCATTGCAGGCCTGAAAGCTTTTCGCCTTTCAAAAGGCCGTAGCCGAGCATGGTGATTTGTACCACGCCGAACAGGATGACCGCCCCCGTTCCGGCAGGCATCGCGATATAAGCGTAGGAGAAAAACGCGGCATATGTCAGCAAAGCCAATCCGCCCGCCCATGTGCCCGCGGGGCGTTTCGATTGTATCAGGACCAATAGCACCAGAACCGCCGCGCCGCTGGCAAGACGGATCAGCGCAAAGCTGCCTGCGCCAATGTCGGTTTCCACTAGCCCTAAGCGGCCCAGCACCGAATTTGCGGCAAACGCGATCATTGCAAGTGTGGTGAGACAAGAGAGACGGACAGCGCTGTGCATGCGGTCTGTTAGGGGCAAATGCGCGGCGCGGCCAGTGTCCCAGGTGTCACTTACGGGTTACCGGCAATTCCGGCAAAGGCCATGCCAAGGTCGCGGTAATAACCGACGCGGGCCTGTTGATCTTCGGTGAGCTGGATCAGCTTGTCTGCCCCGCGTAGGATCGCAGGGCTGCGCCCGGCATGAGCGATGGTCATCATGTCTGACCAGAGCTTTGAGGGCAGCCCGCCGCCGGAAACGCCCTTCATTGGCGTGTCATCATCATTGCCAGTCCACACCCCGCCAATCAGCTCGGCGCTATAGCCAACAAACCACGCATCGCGAAAGCTCTGGCTGGTTCCAGTCTTGCCCGCGATCGGCCAGCCTTCAACGGCTGCGGCGCGGCCCGTTCCGGAGCGGACAACTTCAGCCATCATCCCGGTCATGGTTTCGGCGCGCTCGCGGTCATAAACGCGGGCCGGATCATATTCCGCGCGTTCATATTCCACTGATCCGCGTGAGGTCTCGATCTTCTGAATAAGGTAAGGATCAACCCGCGTCCCGCCTGTCATGAAAGGGCCATAGGCGCTGGTCAAATCCCATAGGGTGACTTCCTGACTTCCGAGTGCAATTGAAGGGAAGGGTTTCAAATCCTCATCAATTCCAAACTTGCGCGAGAGGGTGATGATCGCCTCTTCGGTCGCCTCCTGACCCAGCAGCGCTGCAATCGTATTGAGACTATCGCGCAGGGCCTCTG
>CAZGVG010000070.1:0-13287 GCA_964528975.1 uncultured Hyphomonas sp. | reverse complement strand
TCAGGGCAAATGGAGCTTCGATGAGGACAACCGCAAGAAAGTCCCCAAAAAATTACAAAGCCAGGTCCCGCAATTCTGGCCGATAGCTCCAGACACATTTCAAGAGGCCGCGCGCACGTCAATCAATGCGCAGTTTCCAGGCCATTATGGATCGCTGGATGAGTTGTTCTGGCCGACCAGTCATGAGGCAGCGGCGGACTGGCTGGATAAATTCCTGACCGAACGCTTCGAGCTGTTTGGACCTTATGAAGACGCGATCCTTGAGGGTGAAAACCTGCTATGGCACAGCGCGATTACGCCGATGCTGAACATTGGCCTTTTAACGCCGCAGCAAGTGCTAGACGCCGTTCTGACCCATATGGACACCCACGATATTCCGATCAATTCCGCTGAAGGGTTCATCCGGCAAATCATTGGCTGGCGAGAGTTCATGCGCGGGACCTATGAAGACCTTGGCGTCAAAATGCGCACCACCAATCACTGGAACCATACGCGTAAGATGCCAGAAAGCTTCTGGACGGGGGAAACCGGAATTGCGCCGATTGATGACACAATCAAGCGCGTGCTCGAAACCGGATATTGCCACCATATCGAGCGGCTCATGGTGCTCGGCGGGTTTATGTTCCTGTGTGAATTTGATCCCGATGATATCTATCGCTGGTTCATGGAAATGTTTGTCGATGCCTATGATTGGGTGATGGTCACCAATGCTTATGCGATGAGCCAAAACGCCGATGGCGGCCTGATCACAACCAAGCCTTACTTTTCTGGCTCAGCCTATGTGAAGAAAATGAGCAACCATCCAAAAGGTAATTGGTGCGAGGTGTGGGACGGGCTCTACTGGCGCTGGATCTGGACCCATGCTGACGCACTGGAAAAGAACCCCCGCTGGGCCATGATGGTCTCAATGGTGCGTAAGATGGATGAGGAAAAACGCGAGGGCCATTTGAAGGCCGCAACGCAATATTTATCCACGCTGCAAAAGATTAGCGCCCGCACATAATATGCAGGCGCTCGTCATCATTATCGATCGTAAATCGCTAAATCGCTTAGCGCACAATCTCCATTTCTTCGATCAGGTGGCCAGCATCGTCCACTTTTTCCATGACCCAGAGCATGTAGCGTGTGTCGACATGGATTGTCCGTGTGGTGCGTGGATCAAAATCCCAATCAGAGTTGACGCTTTCAATCGTTCCATCAAAGAGCAGACCGACCAGTTCGCCGTCGGCATTAAGGGTCGCAGACCCGGAATTGCCACCCGTTGAGTCCAGGTTGGTCAGGAAGTTTACCGGAACAGAGCCTAGGCTCTCCAAGGCGTAATCACCATAGTCACCTGCTTCAATCAAAGCGCTTTGGCGCTCTGGCACGTTGAACGGCCACTCCCCTGTATGCTTAGCTGTAATGCCTTCAAGCCGGGTGAATGGCTCATAAATTAGACCGTCTTTCGGTGATCCGCCAAGCACATTACCATAGGTGACACGCAGCGTGCTATTGGCATCAGGGTAGGCGACATAGTCATTCGCCCGCTGCCAATCGATAATCGCTTGCATATATTGCGGGCGAAGCATCGCAGAACGACCAGAGCGATCCTTTGAGGCTTCTTCCTGTGCCATTTCAGTGTCGTAGAGAGACACAGCAAGCTTAATGAATGGGTCATCGCTAGCCTCAAAATCAGCCGGACTCATCTCCATCCAGGTGAGACGCTTCTCAGCATCGATTAGCGCGCCGCCTTCATAATAAGGCGCAACAATCGCTTCGAGCGCACTTGCATCTGTGTCGACTGAAAGACCTAAAGCTTCATCGAACGCCGCGACGCGCAGCTCTGGGTCTGCGCTTTGATAATAGTCGAGGAAGAGGAGCCAAATGGCCTTGTCCACGCTTGCATCATAGCGACGATCAATCCGCTCAAGGCTCTGTTTGAAGAAGCCAAGGTCACGGTCTTGATAGCCGCGCTCACGTTCAGCATCAGACTTTTCACGCTCGAGCGACCAACGATAGAGGCGCTGCGCCGTGCCCAGCATTTGTGGACGTGTCGCGTTGTTGTACCAGAAGTTTCGCTGGCTCTCTGTCGCGCTTTCCACCGCAAGGGCATCGAGCGCCGTAATCGCCTCAGCAAATCCAGAGCGCGCGTCATCCTCAGCGATCCAAGCATTTAGCTCAGCTTCGCGTTCCGCGCGGCGATCGACCAACCCAACCCGGCGCGCGCCTTCGATCTGGCCGCCAAAATTCTTCAGCACATTATTGAGGCCAGCAAGGCTGCTCTCATATTTGATGCGCGCGTCAGAGCCTTCTTCGGCAGCGCCTTCAATCGTTGCAACCCACTCACCGATCACATCAACATAGGTCGGGTAGAACCAGTCAAACGTGTTCTCAACTTCGGCAAGCCGTGCATAGCGAGATGTTGATCCGGGATAACCCGCCGCCATGACAAAGTCGCCATCCTCAAGACCAGCTGCAGACACTTTCAAGTGATGCTCAGGCACAAAAGGGACATTCTTTTCTGAATAGTCAGCCGGGCTGCCATCTGGCGCAACATAGGCGCGATAGAAAGCGAAATCGCCAGTGTGGCGGGGCCACATCCAGTTATCTATATCGCCACCAAACTTGCCGATATGATCGCTTGGACCGTAGACAAGGCGAACGTCTTTAATCTCGAGGCGCTTGATAAGCTTGTATTGAAGACCGCCAAAGAAAGAGACGGCCTGACAGCGGAAACCACCTTCAGCTTCACAGGATGCGATTAGCGCTTTTTGATTTGAATCAATCGCGTCGAACCGCTCACGGCCCGAAAGATCTCCAGCTAGATCGCCCTTTATTGCATCTGTAACGTCTGACACCTCAACCGTCACATAGACGCGCGAACCCGGCGCAGCAGGCAGTTCATCAGACTTGGTCGCAGCGAGGAAGCCATCTTCGAGATAGTTGCTCTCATCAGTCGAATTGAACTGGATCGATCCGCGCGCGCAGTGATGATTGGTCACGACCAAGCCTTCTGGTGAGACGAAGGAGGCTGTACAGCCGCCAAGCGAGATCACTGCCCCCATTGGGAAGGCGGTAAGATCCGTTAGCTGCGATGGATTAAGATTAAGCCCGGTGGCTTTCAGATTATCGGCAATTTCTGGCAACTGATCAGGCGTGAACATGCCCTCGTCTGCAACAGCACCAGATGCAAGTGAGATGGCCAGCACGGAACCGGCCAGTAGGGCGAGCTTATTCATAGGAAATTCCCTTACGACACGAATTGATGGTGTTTAAGCAGGGTTAGCTTGTTTCGGGAAGAGTGCTTCGATCACTAAATACGTTTTTCAGCTATGCCTGAATAAGTCAGCCGCTTGGTAACTGAAAAACAATGTAAAGAAGGCGGAGACTGGACAGCGACCCGTGTCTGAAATCGTTAGGGCTGCTTCGTTCCCGACCTGACCCGGTTAGCGATGGACCCGTCCGCCGCCAGCCTCCTGACCGCTATATCGCCCTTACGGCAGCCCGTGACAAGAGGGTGAAGACTGCTAAAGCAGACGTTATGATCACATCTAATGATATTCCGCTCGCCGCAAAGCCGATTGACCGCGCTGCGCACCACCGCACTGACCAAGACTGGCTCGATGCCGCAATCAAGCGCGAGGATGCGCTGGTGTTTCTGATGCAAGGCGGCCAGCCCTTGCTGGAACCGAGCGGCACAAGCCTGGTTTGGTTGGGGCCTGAAGTGGCGCGCCTGCAGCCACAAGCTGAACAGCTCTTTCTGGGCGTCGATAAAGCTGGCGCCCCAATATTTGCCGTCAGTATGGGGCGTGACTTCAAGCTCGAAGGCTCGTTGATAGAAGGAACGGGTGAGTTTAGCGACATGCGCGCTGCAGCCTCCGGTCTAGATTTGATGCAGGCCAACCTTGCTTCAACCGCGCGCAGTATTCTGGAATGGCATCGCAGTCATCGGTTCTGCTCAAAGTGCGGCTCTGAAAGTGAGCTGGCGGAAGCCGGGTGGAAACGGGTTTGCCCCAATTGCGGCGCAGAGCATTTCCCGCGCACCGATCCGGTTGCGATTATGCTGGCAACCAAAGGCGATAAATGCCTGCTCGGGCGCCAATCCATGTGGCCAGCCGGGTTCTGGTCAGCGCTCGCGGGCTTTGTTGAGCCTGGTGAAACGGTTGAGCAAGCCGCAGCGCGAGAGCTGGAGGAAGAGGCCGGGATCAAAGCGGACCCAGCCAATGCCGAATACCTGTTCTGCCAGCCCTGGCCATTTCCATCCTCGCTTATGGTAGGCATCCTCATTGAAGCGGACACGACAGAGATTTCAGTCGAGCAGGACGAGCTGGAAGCCGCGCGCTGGATCACACGAGCGGAAGCCCGACAGATTTTATCAGGAACGCATCCGGACATTTACGCCCCGCCGTCTATGGCTGTGGCGCATCATATTCTGAAAGTCTGGGCCGAGCGGGAGCGGTAAAAATCGGACGCTTTATAAGCGTAAACTCTCGGCATTGATCTGGAGAATGAGGTCTGGCATTGGAAACCCCTGAAAACAAGAGACATCCAAACAACATGCTGTTCGACAAAATATATGTAGTCAGTCTTCAGGATTCACATGAACGGCGCTCATATGTCAGCCAGCATCTTCGCGATCATGGGCTAGACCAGTTTAAATTTCACAACGCCACGGGCGCAAACGACGCGCGCGTACGCGACGCGCGCCTCAACGGACTTGTTGCAACCTACCCCAATTGTTTCCGCTGCGGGAAATTGTCGTGTGGTCGCGATGACTGCAATAATGTCCTTATAGACCCACAAGTCGCGACTTTCCTGACTTATATGGATTTATGGAAGAAAATCGCCAACGAGCCACAAGTTGCGTTAATCTTGTAGGATGATGTCGTCCTCCATCCATATTGGAGAAACACACTCGCACAGTTGGATGCCAAAGTGCTTTCCGGCGACCTAAGCCTGCAGCCAGATCAGCCTAAATTATTAAGGCTCGGCTGGGCTCTAAACGACGAGCATTCCTCTACAGTTCCGTTTCAGGTGACAGAAGACATACGCATGTCTAATCCATGTCATGCGATGACCTCTGCTTTCGCAGCCGCTTTGCTGGAGCGGTTCGAAACGATCGATACGACGGTAGATGTATACACGCACCGCAATGCACCTGAAGCAGGTGAAGCGCTCACAATTATGCCGCCAATTGCATCCGATCTATCATGGTCGACGGGTGCGCTTCCCTCACTTATCCATCCCAAGGATGTTCACTCCAACTTTCTGCGCGGTAAGGGCCTTGAGCAAGAGGCAAAGGAAAACGACCTCAAAATTGAGCGCCATGTAAAGCATATTTTCCATCGTCAGTTTCTAGTTGTCGGGCATCCACGTACCGGAACCGGCTTTACAGCTGCAACAATGAAACAAAATGGGGCTGGATATTGGGCATGAGCGTGACGGATTGCACGGGCTAAGTTCATGGATGTTCGCGGTCGAAAGCGATGAAGTGCCGTGGGCGATGAGCCCCGTAGCGCGCACATTAAAAGACTTTGCAATGTCGATTTGGATGATGCTTCGAATGCGTTTGAGAAGGCTGCGCTTTCGCTTGTTCTATGGACCCAAATCATCGAACAACTTGAGCCGGATCTTACCTACCGCATTGAAGATGGGGCGGATCGTCTGTACGCGCTCTGTCAGACATCTGCGCCTGAAGTTGAGTTCCCGCCCTTCGAACAGCTTAACCTTGCGCCGGTTAATCAGAATAAACGCTACAAGGGTAAGACCTATGACAAACCGCAGATGAGTAAAAAAGACTGGGATCAATTGAGCCCCAGCACTCAGGACCTTATTGTCGATTATTGCAGAAAATATGAATATGAGAGCCCGTTCCAGCTATGATTTCAAGCAAACATAATTTCATATATATCCACGTTCCCAAGACTGGCGGTACCTCGATACAAACCTTGCTGTTGCCCTTCAGTGACGATGAGAAAGTCTTGGTGGCGCATCAGGATGGATATGAGCGCTTTGGGGTACAATGACCTCTCACACACACCAAGCATGCCACGCTTCAGGAATACTATGACAGGATGGGCGAGAAGGTTTTCGACTACAAGCTTGCTATGTCTGTGCGCCATCCCTTTTTGCGCGCTGTATCTGGGTATTTTTCGCCTCACAAATGGCTCTCGAAAAACGCCGATGGGGACTGGGTTTCGCACCCGCCATTCTGGGATGAAGATCGGTTCTTCAAACTGCTTGAAGTGCCAAATCACCGTCCGGCAACGGCCTTCATTACAGTCAATGGCAAAATCAGAGCTCCTGACTTTACGGTCCGCCATGAGACGTTCGAGCGTGATGTTGCAGGCTGTATCGCGTTTCTTGGGGTCGCAGCCGAGTATGAAAAAGTTCCTAAACGCAACAGCTCATCTGTACCGCTCGCCCTAAAGACTGAGGTTTTGCAAAAGAGCGATATTCGCGATCGCGTCGAGGATATCTATCGCGCAGATATGGACTTCTTTGGATTTGAAAGTTTCCAAGCCTAAAAGGCAGAAAAAAGCCCCGTGCGGGAGGGGAACCGCACGAGGCTTATGACCAACCAAGAGGGGGGCTTCAGGGGAGGAAAGCCTTAGTCCTGGAGTACGGTTGGCCAATTCTGGTCGCCAGATGTGATGAACCCCGTACGGTCCTTATCCCATTTCTTCTGGATGCCCTTATTATAATTCAGATAGAGTTTGCCATCTACAATCGCCCAGCGGCGGGCATCACCTTTGGCTGTTTTGCCCTTGGCCACAGCCCAGGCGCAATAGCCGCCATATTGAGGCGCATACTTTTCTGGGTCGCTGAGGAAGAGGTTCAGGTTCTCTTCGCTAACGAACCGGAACTCTGCGCCACTATACGTGGTCGTATAGTCTGCGCTGCCTTTGGTAGGGCTGCCAACCGTGAAGTAAGCCACTGTGTCATAGCCCTGTAAAGCGAGCGTAGACTTCTTGGACGTATAGATCGGGTCCTTGTCGGCGAAGGCAGCGGGAGCTGCGACCATAACGGGTGCAGAGACCAGAGCGACAGCAGCAATCAGTGTACGGAATTTCATCTTCTTTGTCCTTGTCGGATCAAGTGTTTTACGAGGATAGCGGCGAGATTATGAACGCGCCGGGAACAATGTGCTTTTGAGGCCTGAGAGCAGGCCCGAAATCTCATTTCGGCGAATGATCATTAGGCCAATAGAAGTGAACCAGATCACCACAGCCATGAAAAACAGCCCCCCACCATCATTGTTCGGATCAATGCCAAGAGGCGTAAAGAGGTGGAAGCTGACCGCGCCGCTCATCACTGCAAAAGCGATCATCGCGCCGAGCGCTTGAAGACGGCGGAAAGCCGGGTGAATGCCAATCAAGAGCAAGACAGAAGCAACAAGTTCAGCGGCTCCAATAGTGTACTGGCTGAAAAGCCCTGTCTGGGCGAAGAGTCCATCTGCACCGATGCTCGCGGCCCAGCCATTCAAACGGCCAAAAATTTCCTGTGTTTCTGGGGCATTTCCAAACTTGGCGAACAAGCTCGATAGGAAAACTGCGCTGGCAATACCTGCAATGGCATGCGGTGCAATCGTCTTGGCCCGCTCTATTAGAGAAGAAGTTGGGTGAGTTGGATTAAGTGTTTGTGTAAGCGTCGTCATAGCGCCCTCCTTTGCTTGTGAGTGTTAGATATAGCGCCCTCTGATCACTTGCGAACCACACAAGCGTGAGGTCCTGTCACGTCAGTGTGAGCGATCTGTGAGCACGAAAATACGACAAAGAAAAAAGGCCCTGAGCCAAGCTCAGAGCCTTTATTTTCAGGGTATGCAGAAGGTTAAGCGGTGATGGGCACACGCTTTTCTTTTGGTTGCCAAGCATGCTTCTGGAACGCTTCATTTACCGGCGTTTCCGCAACATGATTAGTGTAGTTAGTAATCACTTTCATAGCGACGCCGAGGATAACCGCTAAAACAACCGAGCGGTCATAGCCGGCGGCCAAGAATGTATCGACGTCTGTATCAGAGACAAAACCGCGATCAATAACGATTTTCTTTGTGAAAACGCGGAGTGCTTCAAGTTTTGCATCTGCAATCGGACGGTCATCGCGGACCGCATCAATTACAGTAAGGTCGAGGCCTGCAGCTTCTGAAATCGTGGTATGGGCGGCGACACAGAAGTGACATTCGTTTTCAACGCTGGCGGTGATCGTTACGACCTGCTGCTCCAAAGGTGACAAGCCCGTCTTGCCAAGCTGGTCTGAGAGCTGTGTATACGCATGCAGCACAGCAGGGTTCTCAGCGAAGACCGCATAGAGGCTTGGGACAAATCCCATTTTCTTATCTACGCCTGAGATGAAATCGCGCGCGCCTTCAGGGGCGGTCTCTGGGGTGTGAAGCGTGAATTTAGCCATATCTGGCTCCTTTGATTTTCAAGTTTCGGTGACGCTTTTGCGCCGTCGATAAACAATAAATGCCCCCTCCCCCCCTTTTGGAGAACGGGCAGAGGCTCCATATGGTTCATGCAAAACGCGCATAAGAAGGCTGGATATGGATAGAATTGATGCAATGAGACTGTTTCTGCGAGTCGCAGATGCAGGCAGTTTTTCACGCGCCGCGGCAGACCTTTCGATTGGACAACCCACGGTTTCGCGCAGGATTCAGGACCTGGAACATCAGCTTGGCGCAGAGCTGTTCCACCGCACAACACGGGCACTGTCCCTCACAGAAGCTGGGCAGCGGTTTTATAGCCGCGCGCAAGATATCCTGTCGGACTTTGACGAGGCTGAAGCCGAAGCGCGAGGATTAGATAGCGAGCCAGTTGGCATGCTACGGGTCAGTGCCCCGCACTCACTGGCGCAACTGGTTATCACGCCAACAATTGCCCCCTTCCTGGAGCAGTATCCGCATATTCGCATCGATATCATGACGGATGATACTTATACTGACCTGGTAACCGAGGGCGTGGATGTGGCCTTCCGGCTTGGTGAGCTAACCGATAGCGCCCTCATGGCAAAGCGTCTGCTGGTTGCTTACCGCGGCATCTGGGCGGCGCCATCCTATATCGAAACGCGGGGCGCCCCCGAATGCCCGGATAGTTTGAAAGACCATGATGGGCTGGTGTTTCGCCAATCCTTGCAGGGCCAGCAATGGACGCTGAAACATACAACGTCCGGGGAAGAACGCCGGATTAATATGGATGGGCGGTTCCGGGGCTCATCTGGCGACACGCTGCTGCAAGGCGCGATTGACGGGCTAGGTGTTTTCATAGGTCCGGACTGGCTGGTCTGTCAGCACGTACAGGCTGGGCGGCTGGTCCGCGTGATGCCGGACTGGCGCGGCGCAGACTTACCCCTCTCAGTGGTCTGGACCGGCGGCAAACTGCGCGGCAAAGCCCGCCTGTTCGTTGAGCACGTTCAAAAGGCGCTGGAAAGTCTTGAAAGTGTTGGACATTAAATTCTTCGAATTCTGTCTTGCGAGCGCGGGATGTATAGGACTTAGTCTTCGGGCGCTATAGGACACCCCGTGATGCAATTCAGAAGTCTGATCATCCTTCTATTTCTTTCTATTCCTTGCCCTATTCCAAGTAGCATTGCGCAAAACTCGCCTTCTGAATCTTCCGAAGACAGCAAACGACTTCCGCTCTCACAAACTGATATTCTGTTCAGCTCAAAAGGACGCACACTTGATAAACCGACGAATGACCGTATTGCACAATCAGAAATTCTGACCGCAGAGCTTGGCTCAAAACGGGTTCAGTATCGCGCTTTTATAAAAAACACGCGCATAGAAGATGATCACGATATCTACCCGCCTGCTGATATTATGTCGTTCAGCTATGAGGTAGTTACATCTGATCCTGAGAGACCGGTCATCTTTCTCTTCAATGGCGGTCCCGGCAGTTCGAGCATCTGGTTACATATGAGCGCTTTCGGTCCGCAGAAAACCAGTGTCAACCTTGAAGCTATCGCGACTGATCGCCCGTCTTTTGATCTCGAGGATAATCCGGGCTTCCTCATTGATGTCGCAGATCTGGTCTTTGTTGATGCCCTCGGAACTGGGTTATCGCGTGTAGCAGAGGACGGGTCTGAAAAAGCCTTTCAGGACTTGCGCGTTGATGCCCGCGCTATGTGCCGACTCGCTGAAAACTGGCTCGCTGCTGAGGGACGCACTGAGGCTCCTGTCTATCTTGTCGGTGTGAGCTATAGTGCGATGCGGGTAACGGGTATGGCAAGTCATCCAAAGTGCCGTAAACTACGTCGGTCGACACAAGGCCTTATATTGATTTCAGGCTTGCTGGATTTGCGTCAGCGCAATAGGCAATCACCCCTCCAGTTCGTAGGCCGCCTTCCGACATATGCAGCTCTTGCCTGGTATCATGGACATGTTGATCGCAGCGACTGGGCCAGTCTTGAGACCTATCTCGATGCGACCGAACATATGGCTGATCGGCTCATCGGACCAAGCGTCCTGAATGAGCACCTTCTGACACAAGAGGAGGCAAACGAACTGCATCGCCAAGTCTACACGCACCTTGGATTGAAGACTGTTTCCAGGCCTCAACGGGAGATACGGAAATGGCTGGGTCAAATCCCAAAGAGCATCGTCATCGGACAAGGCATGTGCGTCTATGATGCCCGCTTTCAGTGCGCAAGAAACGCAATTCTACATCCAGACCTATCCTTAAAAGAATTGGGGGATCACCTTGAAAGTGAGCTGATAAAGCAGTTTGAGCGAACGTCGAACTACACCCTTAATCAGGATGGTTATACCGTCATAAGAGATCACCAGTTTCGGATAAATTGGGACTATCGGTTTGCGAAAAGCTCCGAGATGGGCGCGGGTACCAATATGGCAGAGATACTGGAACGTACAGTTAATCGGGTTAAATTTGATCTGCGCGCCAGCCTACAAACCATCCTAAACATGAGCACGTCCCAACAACCATCTTCGCTGCCTAAGCCTCAGGACACGCGCATCAACATTATGGTGGCCTCAGGCAGGCATGACCTTATAACCCCCTACTACGCTATGGAGGCGGCGCTTATCAGAGCTGGCTTCAAGCCAAGCGAGCTTAAATTCCATTGGTATGATGGCGGGCACATGATGTACCTACATAAAGAAACCGGACATCAGCTGGCAGCTGATATCCGGTCCTTTGTTCTGAATGGGCCTTAAAACTTAGCCAGCTTTTACAGTTTCGATCCATTCTTCGACACGCCGCTCCAAGATGGCTAATGGCATCGCGCCGCCGCCAAGGATGGTGTCATGGAAGGCGCGGATGTCGAAAGCTTCGCCAAGCTCGCCCTCGGCCTTGCGGCGCAGCTCCTGTATTTTCAGCATGCCGATCTTGTAGCTGGTCGCTTGCCCCGGCAGGACCATATAGCGGCGCACTTCAGACCGCGCTTGCTCTTCGGTAATCGCTGAGTTTGCGAGGAAATAGTCAACCGCTTCCTGCTCAGTCCAGCCCTTAGAGTGTAGACCCGTGTCGAGCACGAGACGGATCGCACGCCAGATTTCAGAGCCAGCCCGGCCAAAGCGAGAGAGCGGGTCCTCATATGTGCCCGGCATCTCAATCGCGAGCCACTCAGAGTATAGCCCCCAGCCTTCGCTATAAGCAGTGAAACCAGCCTGCGTGCGGAAAGTTGGGACGCTTTCCAACTCTTGCTGGATCGCAATCTGCATGTGGTGACCCGGAAGCCCTTCATGATAAGCGATCACTTCCAGCTCACGCTTTGGCATCGCCGTCATGTCAGAGAGGTGAGCATAATAGACACCCGGCCGAGAGCCATCTGGCGTAGACGGGAAATAATGCTGCGCCGCGCCGTCTTGCTCGCGGAAGGGCTCAACTCGCTTCACCACCATATCGGCCTTTGGCAAGATGCCGAAATACTCTGGCAAAACGCCCTTCAGATTATCAATCGCGGCGGTCGCATCATCGATATAACCTTGGCGGCCTTCATCCGTGTTGGGATAGTAAAGGCGCTCATCATCCTTGGTATCACGCAGGAAGACAAAGAAGTCTTGCAGTGTGCCTTCAAACCCGAAATCAGCCTGAATGGTTTCCATCTCTGCGCGCAGGCGGGCCACTTCGGCAAGACCAATATCGTGAACCTCATCAGCGGTGAGGCTGGTTGTGGTCTGGTTGAACAGGCGCTCATTGTAGTAGTTTACGCCGTCTGGAAGGGCGCTGACGCCCTGCGCTTCGGTGCCTGCATTGACTTTGTCTTCTTCCTGCCAGGTGATCAAACGCTCATAGGCAGGTTGCCAGTGTTCGATAAGCGCTGTGCGAATGTCGGCGGTTAGTTGGTCGGCTTTGGTCTGATCAATCTCGCCCTGATCCAGCAGGTTTGCGATCTTGGCCTGCGCATCAGCCCAGACATCACTGTCGGGGCCATCCGTGAACGGTGCACCGGTAATGATCTTACGGGACTCTTCAATCACAGAATCGAACGCAAAATAAGGCGGGCGAACGCCGCGTTCAGCGATCTTCTTGGACCCGGCAACCAGTTGATCAATGCCGCGCGCGCTACCTTGGATCCGCTTCAGATAATTGTCCATATCCTCGCCGTCGACGACCTTGTGGAACGCAATCAGAAGCTGCGGGAAAAACGAGTGGACGGCCTGCATCTGATCAAAGACATAGGCATTGTAGCGAAACTTGTCTGAAGCTTCCGAGCGCTCAGCCTGATAGACCCAGATGTCGTAAGAAATCTTCGCGTCAGGCGTTAGTTTGTTATAATCAAAACCTTCGGTCAGCTCTTTCATATAAGCGCGTGACCGCTCCATTGACGCATCGAGGGCCGCTTCAGAGAAATCATCAATTTCGTCTTGTCGCTCATCACGGCCGAGGAAAGTCAACTGTATCGGACTTTCCATGAGTTCGGCTTCGAACTTCTCTTCAAACCAAGCGTTGAGGCGCTCGGTCTCAGCGGCGATTTCTTCCGGTGTTGCCGCCACAGGCGCTTCGACCGGAGGGGCATCTGCGGTTGGACCTGTGCTTGCACCTTGGCCACAAGCGGTCAGGGCAAGCACTGTTGCAAGTGCAGTTAGAGTGGTACGCATTTATGGATCTCCCAATACCATTTATCGATAATCGGCAAAAAGCAGACTTTGCCCCTATGGGCAAGTCATGGAGACATATGTTGCGTTTAGTAGCCGTCAGCGGAGCCATCCTTGCGCATCTCAGTCGCCGCGATCCACGCGCCTGTCTCAAAGTCACGCATAATCGCCTGATAGCCGCCGCCATTGGCGCGGCAGCAGCTGACCTCATGGCCGCGACGCTCTAGCTCGGCGCGCGTTTCTTCAGGGATACC
>CAZGVG010000069.1:0-13594 GCA_964528975.1 uncultured Hyphomonas sp. | reverse complement strand
GGTTCCGGCTGATTAAAGTCTTTGTCCAATCCTCGAGATCAGACTTCGGCAGTAGCGCGACGATGCATCCGCCGAACCCGCCACCTGTTAGCCGCGCGCCAAGCGCACCTGTATCGCGCGCGTCCTGAATCAGAGCATTTATGCCAGGCGTTGAGGCTTCGAAGTCTTCTGAATAGGAGAGATGGCTTTCATTCATGAGTCTGGCAAAGGTTGCGATCTTATCCGCGTTCATTGCCTCTGTTGCTTCCACCGTACGCTTATGCTCGGTCATGACGTGCCGCGTGCGTCTACGAAGGTTCTCTGGTAATCGCGCCATCATTGCGACTTGCGATTGATCGAGACGGCAAAGCTTATCCGTTTTCAGAAATTCAGAGGCTGCCTGGCATTCCTCAAAGCGCGCCTTATAGCGACCATCCGCAAGCTCCCGGCGTATGCCAGAGTGGATCACCGCAATCCCCCAGTTTTCTGGAATATCGATAACCTCAAAATTAAGGTCGCTGGTGTCGAGGGCCAACGCTTTGCCATAATCTGCAAGGCCTACTGCCATCTGATCCATGATCCCGCAGGGCATGCCAATATAATCATTCTCGACGCTGCGCGCGTGCTTTGCGATGTCTATAGCCGTGGTTGCAACTTGCCCGGCAATGGCTGCGGCGCGCAGAATAGCAGTTATCAAAGCAGCGGATGAGGAAACCCCGGCGCCATCCGGAACGTTGCTTTCAATATGCAGATTGATGCTGCCTTCAAGCCAGCCAAGTTCGGCAGCCTTTTGCAGCGCTCCCATAGCATAGTCAGTCCAATCGCCGCGCTTTGGCTCTCCAATAAGACGCTCAATTGTCGTGTCGAACCTAGAAGAGCGGATAGCAATCGAACCTGTTTCGCTGCGCCCAATCGCAACTTTTACACGCTTCTGTAATGCAGCAGGAAGAACCGCGCCGCCATTATAGTCTGTATGCTCGCCGATCAGGTTGACGCGCCCTGGCGCAGAGGCAGCGATCAGAGGCTGATGGCCGAAAGCCAATTTGAAACCATCTACAGGGTTCATTACACACCTCTCAGTCTTTTTGCTGCTTGTTCTGGCATAATATCGACAGTGAAAATGCCTGTGGCTTGTTCTACGGATGCTAGATACTTCACGCGGTCTGGTGCCCGCAGCAGTGGGTAGAATTGCGCGGTGAACTGGAACTTATCATCCCGGCCATAAGGCGCAGCATGCAAGCTTAGCATGCATGGGGTCTCGCGCCCAAAGAAGGCGTCATAACGACGAACAACATCGCCAAGTAAATGCGCAAAGCCGTCGGTTTGCTCCTCATCAAAAGCCCATGGCCCAGAGACATGTTTGTGGCTAGAGATCCAGACTTCATAAGGAAATCTGGCAAAAGGCGGGGCATAGGCTGCCAATCCGCCTGCTTCACTAATAACATGGTCTTGCCCCCAGGATTTCACAGCGCCCGCTAGATCGTATCCCTCTACAAAGGCTTTCGCCGCTATTTGTTGAGGTTGCGGCACCACTGGAAAACCATAAATTTGACCATGAGGGTGATGCAGGGTGACGCCAACTGCATCGCCTCTGTTCTCAAAGGGCAGGACAAATGCACAACCTGATGCGTACATTGCTTCATAACGGTCAATCCAAGCCTCAACCAGCAAACGACGTCGCGCTTGACTTAAAGTCGCAAGTGACCCTTCGGCGCGAGGAGAATAGACAATGACCTCACTAGCGCCTTCTGCCGCTTGAACTTCAAGATCCGAGGGCGCAGGTATAACGCTATTGGCGCTAAGACTAGGAAACCGGTTGGCAAACACGGCCAGTTCAAAATCCTCAAATGGAATTTCTGTGAGGGGTGCGCCCGGCTTACTTGGTGCCAATGGGTTGGCCGCGGCGCTTGGCTTGAAAGTTCGATTTTGCCGGCCCGCAGCGTAGATAGACCAAGTGCCCCGCAGCGGATGGCGGCGAAGCTCGGCCCCAGCACTTAAAGCCAGATCTTCGCCGATCACTCGATCTGAGTTCATAGCATTATAGCCATACAAGAATAAGTCGCGCCCATCCCCTTTGACATGATGCCGTTTATGAACGCTTTGCCCAGCAATCGCGCGCGAGAGTGTTGAATATATGTCTGTCATAGCTGCGTTCGCCCAGTGCCCTACGGTGGTGGCAATAATTTCTTACACTTTCGTATTCGATCATGGCGTGAATATCCATGTCTTGAGCGCAATTTTTCGGTTAGAATATATGGATGAGACATAAAATACATACAAAACAGTGTGTAAAGGCTGCGTACTGATTGTTGCGAAGAAGATTAAATTTAGAAATATGGTGCAAATAGTGCGTTCTGCGGTGCGAGAATATTCTTAATCGATGATTTTTTTGTCGATTTCAAACATGTATTGGCTTAGCACGAGTCATAAAGCTAAGTGACTAGCATATGAGGCAGTGATGCAGAATACGAATGGGTTTGTGACCTTAACCGCTGGCAACACCAGTCTTGTCCTTGATTGTACAATCGGAAAGCGCCCCAGCATACTGTATTGGGGATCAAAACTGGTGGATACCGATCCAGAGTTGCTGAAGCTGATGACGACACGCCAGCATGCGCCGGGCGGTGCGGATGCAGAAGTATCCAGCTCACTCTTGAACGAGACAGGCTCCGGTATTGCAGGTCTATCTGGTTTTTCCGCGCACAGAGCTGGAACCGCATGGGCGAGTCTTTTCGCGGTGAAAGAGGTGCGCCGTCCAACAGAGAGCACGGTTGAGGTGATCTGCGATGATGATGTTACTAAAGTCCGCGCAACGCATTTCATCGGCTTTGACCCTGATAGCAATCTACTGACTTGCCAGACTCAGATCGAGAATCTTGGAGATACTCCGCTTTCAATTGATTGGTGTGCATCAGCGAGCTTACCGCTGGACCCCCGCGCATCCCGTTTGTTTGGGTTCACAGGCCGTTGGTCCGGTGAATTTCATCTTGAAGAAGTGCCGCCTTTCATGGGCAGCTATGTGCGTGAGAACAAGAATGGCCGCACAAGCCATGACAACTTTCCGGGCCTCGTCGTCGGAACGAATGAAACCCACGAGCAGAATGGGCCGTGCTTTGCGTTTCATCTCGGATGGAGCGGCAATAACCGGGTCCGTGTCGATCGTTTGAGCGATGGCCGGGCCTTTGTTCAAATGGGCGAATATTTCTTCCCGGGTGAGATGACACTTGGCGAGGGCGAGGTCTACCGCTCGCCGCGCCTTTATGCAGGCTTTACAAGCCGGGGCTTCAGCGCTTTGTCCCGGAAATTTCATCATCACTTACGCCATTCGGTTATGGACGGTCGGATCAAGCGCAAGGTTCGCCCGATCCATTATAATACATGGGAAGCGGTTTACTTCGATCATGATCACGACAAGCTATTTGCACTGGCGGATAAGGCGGCTGCTGTCGGAGCAGAGCGCTTCATCCTCGATGATGGTTGGTTTGGGTCGCGCCGGAATGATAAAGCGGGATTAGGAGACTGGTGGCCATCCAAGGATGTCTATCCAGATGGCCTTGGCCCTCTCGTCGACCACGTGACCGGCCTTGGTATGGAATTCGGTCTCTGGTTCGAACCCGAAATGGTCAATCCGGATAGTGAGCTTTATCGCAATCATCCCGATTGGATTTTGCACGCAGAAGGTGTCGAGCAGGTACCATTCCGCAGTCAGTTCGTTCTCGACCTGACCCGCGCAGAGGTTTGCGACTATCTCTTCGACCATATGCACAAGCTTTTGAGTGAGCATGATATTTCTTACGTCAAATGGGACATGAACCGGGATGTTCACCACCCGGGTAGCCGGGGGCGGCCCGCGATCAATCAGCAAACGCGTGCGCTTTATAAATTGATCGAGCGACTGCGCGAGCATCATCCTGATCTTGAGATTGAAAGTTGCTCATCTGGCGGCGCGCGGGCCGATTATGGTATTTTGAGGCGGACAGACCGTATCTGGACTTCAGACAGTAACGACGCGCTCGACCGCCAGCGCATTCAACGCGGCGCATCGCATTTCTTCCCATTGGAAATTGTTGGCGCGCATGTTGGGCCCGAGACCTGTCACATCACAGGACGGCGCCTCTCTATGCAGATGCGCGTTGCAACCGCGATCTTTGGGCATATGGGGATGGAGCTAAACCTGCTTGAGGAGCGCGAGGCAGACATCGAAATCCTTAAGGCAGGTCTTGCGCTGCACAAGCAGTACCGAACGCTTATTCATTCCGGCGATTATCAGCGCCTCGATACTGCCGCGCATATCAATGCAATTGGTGTTGTCGCTGAAGATAAAAGCGAAGCCTTGTTCTCCTGGTGTAATCTAACGGGCCATCGTGAGACTGTTCCGGGTCGTGTTTTCTTTACGGGCCTTGATAAATCAAAACGTTACCGCACTCGTATCATCTGGCCGCAAGCGCTTGCATCGATCAGCGCACCTTCAGTCCTGGAGGCGACCGACTTAGTAGGTGAGGGCACTGTGTTCCCAGGTGAAGCTTTGATGCATATGGGCCTTCAGGTGCCCCTCCTGCATCCTGAAACATGCCTGATCTATCATTTGGTTGAGGTCTAAGAGGTTGTCTTTGTTTGACATTGGGCTTTGTGTTGCTGAAACTGGGCTTCAGCGAAACAGGCGCGATTGAGTATGAACGGATCAGATGTTGTAAACCTGCCAAGTCGGCAAAAATCGATCCTGGAATTGGTGCGATCGCAAGGTTATGTCGCGACAGAGCAACTCGTTCGTCAGTTTGGCGTGACGCCGCAAACTATCCGCCGCGATATTAACATCCTTTGCGAGCTTGACCTGATTGAACGTTTTCACGGCGGTGCTGGCCGAATTGGAAATGCCTATAACCAGCCATATCAGGACCGCTTGAGCGAGGGCATGGAAGGCAAACGACGTATTGCCCGCATGGTCGCCCCGCGCATTCCAGACGGCGCATCGCTCTTTCTCAATATTGGAACGACGACTGAGGCACTTGCTGCAGAGCTGACCGACCGCAAGGATCTGCGCATCGTTACCAACAATATCAATATCGCGAATATGATGCGTGAGACAGAAGGCGCCGACGTAATGATCGCTGGCGGCTCCGTCCGTCATTCCGATGGCGGGATTGTCGGTGAAGCCACGACAGAGTTTCTCAAACAGTTCCGCCTCGACATTGGTGTCATCGGGATTAGCGGCATTGATGAAGACGGCGCTTTGCTCGACTTTGACTATCAGGAAATCCGCAGCGCGCAGGCGATTATCCAGAACTCGCGCACGGTCTATCTTGTTGCTGATCATTCCAAGTTTGGCCGCCGCGCCATGGTGCGCCTCGGCCAATACTCAGACATTGATCACCTCTTCACCGACCGACGTCCGCCTGAGGCTTTCATGAAAGCCATCCAGGCATCTGATATGGAGCTACACGTCTCCGAAGACGCATAGCGCCTATTCAGCGGCCGGCTCCATCGCTGGCTGACCAAAACTAAGGCTCGCTTTTTGTCCAAAGATGACCAAATTGGCCAATAGCGCTGTCCCTATGCTCGCTATCAAAGTGACGAACATGTAGTGGATATAGTGCACGCTGGCCAAAGTTGCGCCAAGCCCTTCGTCTGTCACCAGGCCAACGAATGTGTATAGTTTGAAACTAAACACCGCATAGACAAGCACGCCAGTCACCACGCCGATGATGGCTGCCCAAGCGCTCACATTTCTGAAGGCAAGGCCGACAATAAAGGCTGACAGGATAGGCATTGATAGCAAGCCATACAATTGCTGAACCGTATTGATAATACTCTCTTGCGATGCAAAAATCGGCACTAGAACAATCGCTAAAACGGTCATGCCAATTGAAACATACATGCTGAGCTTCGGAACATTTCGCGCTTCCTCAACATAGGACTCGTGTAGGTCACAGACATATAGCGCGGCTGAGGCATTCAGGATTGAGTTAAACGTCGTCAGAACGGCAGCGGCGATGGCAGCGGCAAAAGCCCCCGATAGAAGCGGTGGGAGAATATTTCCAACGATCATACCGTAAGCAGCGTCGCCGACATCTCCATATAGCTTGTACGCGACCACGCCCGGAACGACCGCGATGATTGGAACGATTAGCAGGCGGATGCCTGCTGCGGCCAGGATGCCCTTACGAGCTTCTTCAACGCTCGGCGATGCCATGGCGCGCTGGGTGATTGTCTGGTTCGTGCTCCAGTAGAATATCTGGATAAAGATCATTCCGGTAAACAATGTATGCCAGGGAATAGGCGTCTCTGAGCCATCTTCCAGCGTGTTGCCGATAAACATATCCATCCGCTCAGCAGGCACGCCTGTCAGATCAAAATTGATGGCTTTTAGTGCTAAGAAAACAACCAGCAGGGCAAGTGAGAGAATAAGGATACCACTATAGGTGTCAGAGATCGCAACCGCGCGTAGGCCGCCTAAAATAGCATAAAGTGCGCCGACGATTGCAAAGATAATCGACATCACAAAGATCGTGGAATCCACTTCTACGGGGCTACCGACAAATAGCCGCTCCCCGAATACGGATGAGAAATCTACGCCAGTAGTTGATTTCAGGAAGAGCGAGCCACCATAAAGGATCGCTGGAAGAAAGATGAAGAGGTTGCCGAGCAAAAAGAGCAATGAGATCAGAGCACGAATGTGCTTATTGTTAAACTTGCGTTGCAACAGCTCAGTCGTTGTTGTGCAATTGTTGCGATAATAAATCGGGATAAACACAAAGGCGAGGATGAGCAGACCTACGACGGCTGCAAGCTCCCACCAGGCGAGTAGAAGCATCTGGTTCCCGTTCATGCCGACCAGCTGATCGGTTGAAAGGTTTGTCAGGGTGATTGACCCAGCGACAAAATACCAACTGAGGCCGCCATTGGCGAGGAAGTAGTCTTTCTCGGACCCGCGATCGCCAGACGGCGCGTTCCTACAGCCAAGATAGGTCAAAAAACCGATCAGCGCGGTAATGCCAAAAAAGATAGCAATCTGTAGCGGGTTCATCTTCTGCGTTTCCTCAAGAGTTATATTTTTTATGAACTGTAAAATGCAGGATGGCGCGGAGTCACCCCCGCGCCAACACAATCAGGACATCCCGGGAGGAATGTGGGAGCCCAGAAAGGCGCGCCACCACACTCAAACTGTAAGTGTGATGGCGAACGCTTTTTAGAACGCGGCCCGAACGCCGAGCTGGTAACGAGACCCAGTGTCGGAATAAGTCAGGAAGCGGTTCTTGAAGCGAGAGAAGTCACGTGTGTCTTCATCTGTGATGTTGATGCCTTCAAAGAAGACCTGGAACGTATCATTCACATCATAAGACGCTGAGAAGTCCAGCTGTCCAAACTGTTCACGCTCACGTGGTTCGCTGAACTCGGCAAAGCACTGGAACAGGAACTCATCGCGGTAGTTATAAGCAAGGCGGGCAGAAATGCCGTTCTTCTCATAGAAGCCGCTAATGTTGAACGAGTTTGGCGACAGACCATTATAGTCACAGTCTGAAGCGCCAGAGCCTGCGGCTCGGTCAATGTTGCTGGTCACGTAAGTGTAGTTCGCAGCTGCGCCAAGACCGTCCCATGGCTCTGGCAGGTTTTCGAATGTCTTCTGAACCGCAAGCTCGAGGCCTGTGATTGATCCAGTTTCGCCGTTACGTGTACGGGTATCTTGGAAGTCGACAGAAACCGTTTCGTCAGCTGTTCTGCCGCCATTCCCTGCTGGGAAGACAACATCACGTGCAACTGGCAGCGTCTGAGCTTCAAGGAAGTTCTCAAAGTCCTTATAGAATGCCGCAACAGAGACATAGCTGACATCATCGAGGTACCATTCGAATGAGGCATCCCAATTGGTTGATTCGAATGCTTCAAGCGTTGGGTTGCCGCCGCCAGATGTTGGTGCGTTAGATCGACCCCCAAAGACATTGTTCACACCAAGAGAGGTCAGCGTTGGACGCGTCACAGTCTCAGAGAATGCAAACCGCAGAATTGTGTCTTCTGAGGTTTCGAACTTGATGTTCGCGGACGGTAGGAAGTTGATATAGTCATTCGAGACTGAAAGCGGCGTTGTTGGACCAAAGTCTACAAGCAGCTGTGTATCCCCAGGGCTCTCACTAAACTGGATTACTGGCTGGTCAAACCCACTTGAGGTCGTCTCGGTTTGTGTCAGGCGGAAGCCAACATTCGCTGACCAAGGCAATTCACCGCCAAAGTCACCTTCCCATTCAGTATTTACGTAGAAGCTGGTGATTTGCTCTTCGACACCAAAGCTCGCACCTGGATTAAACTCAGGTGTGTACAGGCCGTAGATTGAATTTCCGGCGGCTGCGACACGTGCCAGAAGCGCTGCATCATTAAGTCCGCGAGCACTATCGGCAAAGTTAGCAACCGGGTTTCCATCCGGGTCTTCCGTTGTCGACAAGCCGTTGCGAGCTGGGTCAGCAATATTTGCAGGATTGTTCAATTCTGAGAATGCGTCAGCGAAGCTGAAGCCCAGGATTGAACTCGGCACTGAACCTGATCCAGAGGCATCGCTTAAGAAGCCATCAAACGAGAAGGGTGATAGGATGCCCGGATTCTGCAGAGCAACATTATACCCGCAATAGGCACAGAAAACGTCACCGCCTTGTGTCGGTGAGAAGTTATCGAAAACGTCCTGTGTTTTCTCACGGTCGGTATAGCTTGCGCCAAATGCAACGGCTGCCAGAGGTCCGCGATCAATCGCCCACTCGCCGCCGCCGCGGAACTCAAGAACATCGTCTTCAACATCGGTGCGGTTCACATTAACGAAGTGCAAGCGCTGGATCGATGTGTCTGTCAGGCCAGATAGGTTTGTGATCGTTGAGATGCCGTCGCTATTTGGCAATTGGATCAGCGGCGCGGTTGGCGCAAGGGCGCCAATCACCACGAATGGGTTGGTGCCTGTGCGAGATGCATTCGATGTTGAGATATCAAAATCGAGCGTCAGGTCGTCACTGACATTCCACTCAAGATTGCCGCCAAACTGGTATGTTTCAGCCAGACGGTTTCTGGACGTCAGAACATTGTCGTTCTGCGACAAACCAATTGCGCCAGCGATAGCCGGGTTGGCGGTGTTGAAATCAACACCTGGGCGGCTGAATGAAACAACGGTTCCATTGGCGTCCACAACGGGGTCAATGAAAGGTGGGCTGAAGAAGCCAGAAAACTGTGTGGCTGTCGATTGAACATCGAATTCGGACCAAAGACCATCCAATGTGAACGTCATGTTGTCGGATGGGCGGAACTGCGCCGCGCCATTAATTGTCAGGCGCTCCCGGTCCTGAATGTCACGGTCATGCACCACTTGCTGCTGGACGCGGCCAGACGCGAGCGTGTCTGTTGCCGTCACACCTGTTGCAGTGACGGGCGCGTCCACAATGGTTGCCCCAGCGCGGTCAGCAAAGCCATTGGTGAAAGAACTATCGACCTGTGTCTTGCGATCAGAGAACGAAGCGCCGAGCAAAAAACCGAGCGAATTATCAGCATTTGTCCAAGAGCCAACCGCTGTCAGTTCTGGGCTTACCTCTTCGCGCAGTGTGTCATAGCTGCCTGAGGCTGAAACGGTAAAGTTTGTGCCTGGGCGATCAAATGGACGTGCGGTGACGACGTTTACAGTTGAGCCAATGCCGCCAGACTGAAGATCTGGGGTCGCTGTCTTGTAAACTTCAGCGCGTTGGATGATGTCAGATGACAGAACATCGAAGGAGAATTCACGTCCCGGATTGTCTGTCGCGATCGTGCGACCGTTCAGAAGGACAGTGTTGAATTCTGGTCCAAGACCCCGAACGGTGATGAATTGGCCTTCGCCGCCGCTGCGGTCAATCGCAACACCGGTGATGCGTTGAAGTGATTCTGCAACGTTTGAATCTGGAAATTTGCCAACATCTTCAGCTGATACAGCATCGACAACCTGATTAGAGTCGCGCTTAACATCCAGGGACGCTTTTAAGCTACCACGAATACCTTTGACGGTAACTGTTTCGAGTGTGCGCTCTTCGGCTGTCTCCGCCCCGTCGGTCGCATCCTGCGCATATGCTGCACCACTGCACAGCAGTGCAGCGACGCTTACGCCTGCTACAAATTTGATTTTATGGCCCATAGTGTTTCCTCCTGTTGGAACTTTTTATTTTTAACATCGCGGCGCCGGGCAGGCGCCAATCTTCACGCGACTAACCTCTCTTTGAATAAGCTTTGCAGCGCGTTGATTTCGTCGGCCGTCATGTGCAGGCCGAGTTTGGTTCGGCGCATCAGTATGTCTTCTGCAGTACGCGCAAATTCATATTCGATGAGGTAATCGACCTCGATTTGATAAAGGCCTGCGCCATAGTGATGACCCAGCGCATTCATAGTCGTCGCGTTTCCAAGGAGTTTTGTGACGCGTGTTCCGTATGTGCGTGACAGACGATAGCGCAACTCTTCTGGAAGCCATGGATAGGCGCTTTTCATTTCAAGCAGGAAAATATTGAAGCTGTTTTCTGCCATATCTCCCCCAGGCAGGGGCGCGTCTTCGGTCCAGCTTGTTTTGCTTTTTGGAAAGCTGGGTTCGATTAATTGTAGAACGTCCTCGGCGAGCTTGCGATAGGTTGTAATCTTGCCGCCGATCACAGACACAAACTGCGCGCCCTCGCTCTCATCAACTGACAAGACATAATCTCGAGTAACAGATGAGGCATCTTCAGATTGATCTTCAAATAGTGGACGCACGCCAGAATAGGTCGCGACGACGTCTTGCGGGGTGATCTGTTTCTCGAAATAGGTGTTTGAGATTTCGCAGAGGTAATCGATTTCTTCCGGGCTGGCTTTTACGGCGTCCAGATCACCCTCAAATGGCAAGTCTGTAGTGCCGATCAGTGTCATCCTGCCATCTTCATAGGGGATAGCGAATATAATGCGCCCATCAGCGGCCTGAAAGATAAAAGACCGGGGATCGTCGAACAGTTTCGGCACAATGATATGGCTGCCTTTGACCAATCTTAGTTGCGGCGCGTTTTTGCGGATGCCTGCACGCACCGCGAGTTGATCCACCCAAGGGCCGGCAGCGTTTATGACGACTTTGGCATCGACAACCATCTCAGATTTGCCGTCCAGTTTGAGTGTGGCTTTCCAGGCTTGGCCATTACGGTCCAGTCTGGCGCACTCAGTTTGCGTCATGATCGTTGCGCCGCGCTCCGCAGCATCAACCGCATTCAAAGTGACAAGGCGACTATCCTCGACCCAGCAGTCCGAATACTCAAAGCCTTCTTTGAAGACAGCTTTCAGTGGGTCGAAAACCGTACTTGAGGCTCGCTTCAAGGTCTTGGTCGCTGGAAGCAATTTGCGTCCGCCGAGATGGTCATAAATAAACAACCCTAACCGAATCAACCATGCGGGACGCAGTTCTTTATGGTGCGGCATGACAAAGCGCATGGGCCAGATAATATGCGGAGCTGCCTTTAGCAGAACCTCTCGCTCCATCAGCGCTTTTCGGACAAGCGCGAAGTCATAGTGCTCCAGATATCGCAGGCCGCCATGAATCAGCTTCGTGCTTGCAGAGGAGGTGTGCGAAGCGAGGTCGTCTTTTTCACAGAGCAGGACCTTAAGGCCACGCCCCGCAGCGTCGCGAGCAATGCCTGCACCATTTATTCCGCCGCCAATGACTAAGATGTCGAACACGTTCGAAGCTCCTACCTTTAGAAATGTTCATAGACGTACAAATTATGTTCGTAAACGATAAAATTTAGATCGTAACCGAAAATCTTGGTGATGTTGCTTGTCTACATTGAGGATTCCATTTCCGGCTTTTAGACTATTCTAGATGTAATGTTCGAAATCGAAAGCTTGACCTTTCGGGTGAGTTCAGTTTGCTAAGTGCCAAAATAGGTCCACACAATTGGGTCCAAGAGGAAACATAGGAGAGTGCAAATGTCCGACGCGAATCTGATCCTGGTGATTGATGAGGGAACAAGTTCGACACGTGCGATTGCCTTTGATCGGTCTTTTCTACCTGTCGCGCAGGCCCAAGTTGAAGTTGGTCTGACATACCCTCATGCTGGGTGGGTCGAGCAAGACGGGCATGAGATTTGGGAGAAGACCTTGCAGGTCTGCCAAGATGTCATCGCACAAGTTGGCGGCGCAAACCGTATTGCAGCTATTGGGATTACGAATCAAAGAGAAACAACTCTTATCTGGGACCGGCAAACGGGAGAGCCTATCGCACCGGCAATTATCTGGCAGGATCGCAGAACGCACGCCTTTTGTGACGCGCTAAAATCAGACGGCCAAGAAGCACAGGTTCAACAAGAAACAGGTTTGCTTCTTGATCCTTATTTCTCTGGAACGAAAATCTCCTGGCTTCTGGATAATGTGAGCGGTGCGCGCGCCAGAGCCGAAGCGGGTGAGCTCGCCTTCGGGACCGTTGATACTTATTTGATCTGGAAGCTGACGGGCAAAGCTGTGCATGCCACCGATATCACAAACGCCTCAAGGACGCTGCTTTATCCACTTAGCAATGAGGCCGATATGCCGTGGAGCGAAATGATGCTGGAGCTGCTGGATGTTCCGCTGGCGCTGATGCCTGAGGTCAAAGCCAGCAGTGATGATTATGGTGTAACCGCAACCTCTCTGTTCGGACGGGAAATTCCCATCTTCTCTGCGATTGGGGATCAGCAAGCAGCTTTGGTCGGGCAGGGGTGCTTGGCGCCGGGAACAGCCAAGATCACATATGGCACAGGCGCATTTCTGGTCGCCAATACAGGCGATAGGAAGCCCGTCTCAACGCACCGCCTGCTCGGCACCTTGGGGTATGCTATCCGCGGCGGCACGTCGGCTTATGCGCTTGAGGGGGCGATCTTCAATGCGGGAACGGTTGTGCAGTGGCTGCGAGATGATCTTGGTCTGATTTCAGATGCGCGTGAAAGTGAGACTAAAGCGGCTGCGTTGGATGATAATGGGGGCGTTTACCTCGTGCCGGCCTTTACAGGGCTTGGTGCCCCGCATTGGGATGCGGGCGCGCGTGGCGCGATAACGGGGCTCACCCGCGCCGCGCGCGCAGAGCATATCGTGCGGGCAGGTCTGGAAGCTGCGGCTTACCAAACACATGACCTTCTCGCCGCCTTCGATGCTGATGGTGCAAATGTAGACCTGCTGCGCGTTGATGGCGGCATGGCGGCGAATGACTGGCTGATGCAGTTCATAGCCGATATTTGTGACCGCCCGGTTGAGCGTCCGGACTTTACAGAAATGACAGCTTTGGGCGCGGCAGCTTTAGCTTCTATTCAACTCGGCTGGACAACAGAGGCAGACTGGGCTGCCCGCGAACCGCAGGGCCAGCGTTTTATCCCTTCCATGAGCGCAGATAAACGTACTGACTTGCTTTCAGAATGGGCATTGGCTTTGCGACAGACCCTAAACACGGATGAGTGAACTAAGCCCTTCCAACGCAGCACGAATGGCCCGCGCCTTTGGCAGACCGGGTTTGTTAGGCTTGGAGTTAGATTTGGTCTTCACAGTTTGAAGTTTGGGTTTTCTCACCGCGCTACCCAGTCAAGCTGGGCACAGCGTAAGCACTTCGCGCACGCGGTCGAAGCGGGTTCCCGATCGTCGCTTC
>CAZGVG010000068.1:12099-13774 GCA_964528975.1 uncultured Hyphomonas sp. | reverse complement strand
ATCCTTAGGCGGGGCCCGGAGGCGCCTGGCAACAGAAGCCTCCACTTCACTCTAAAGCAATTTGAGCAAAGATCGCCGAGTGGGCATGAGGTCATCGCCTCCATCTCCGCTAGAATGGGGCGCCTGGCAACAGAAGCCGCCTGCTTCTTATCCCGAAAATGACTGGGATCGAGAGTCCTCGCGCGCATACGCAGAGGGTGTTCGCCTCCGTTTTTACCCGAATGCAGCGCTTGGGTCACAGACACTTTCATTCACATTTGGTATGGTAAGGTCATGCGGGCCTGCTAGGAGGGACGCGGCGGGCACTTGTAATTTTCATGGGTCCGTATTTCTGGCAATAGGGCCAGATTATGTATCGCATTCGAACTGTAATAGTAATTACAGTAACCACTTGTTAAGCTAACTGGAATTCCCTCTAGGGGAACTCACAGTTTTCGGCTCGCCTGACACATGAAGGGCGTTGTAACCTGAAAATGAGGCGTTAAGTTCGCCTTAGATTGGGAGAGGGACATGACAGACTATATAGGCTATGAAGCTTTAACGCAGGCTGCCATGCGAGGTGTAGTGCGTGAGGCCTTACGCCAGGCCGCCAAAGGTTCTGCCCCTCCAGGGGATCACCATTTCTATGTCACGTTCCGCACCAAAGCGCCGGGCGTGAACATTCCAGATCATTTGATTGAGCAATTTCCTGAGGAAATGACCATCGTGGTCCAGCACCAATATTGGGACCTGGAAGTGCATGACGGACATTTCGAAATTGTCCTCAAGTTTAACCGCGTGCCGCAGCACCTCTCGATTCCTTTCGTTGCGATCTCCCGTTTTGTCGACCCAGCCGTAAACTTCGGTGTCAGCTTCGAAAAGACCGATGCCAAAGACGAAGATGCGGTTGTGGACCCGGCTCCCGAGGCGTCCGAGACCGAAACCTTGGACAAGCCTGCTGCGTCTGGTGAGACCGTCGTCAACCTAGATGCATTCCGCCGCAAATAGAGCATGAGCGCGCCTGCCTCCGACAAGCCCCGCCTCTCAGATGCTGAGATGCTGGCCCGATTTCAGAACAGCAAGAAACGCCCACCCTGCTCCGAAACGCTAGGTATGCGCCTGGCCGAGGTTGAGCAAGACGCCAAGCGCATCCGCATGGATTTCGACGTGCCGCAAATCTTCGCCAATCCAACTGGCGCGGTTCAAGGCGGCTTTATCGCTGCGATGATGGACGAGGCCATGAGCACGTGTTGCATCATCGCTTCGAATGTCACGATGACAGCGCCAACGCTTGAGATGAAAACCTCCTATCTGCGCCGCCTGATGCCTGGCAAGGCCTCTGTCGAGGCGCGCATCCTGAAATGGGGCCGCTCAGCCGCTTTCATGGAGGCCGAGTGCTTTGACCATGAAGGAAAGCTGGTCGCAAAAGCCACCGCCACCGCCATCCCGATGCCTTTCAAACGTCTAAGCTGATGATTGAGGACAAGGACGCATACTGGCGAACCCTGCTCACCTCACACAAGCTCCCCGGAGCAACCGGATTTGTTGGGTTTGAGTTGATCGATCTGGATTGCGATGCGGGCTGGTGTGAAGCCGCTTTCAAACTGCCAGAGCAAGCGATCAATCCCGGCGGCAATGCCCAAGGCGGCTTTATCACCGCTATTCTCGACGAAGTGATGTCGCTCGCAGGCGCAAT
>CAZGVG010000068.1:0-12089 GCA_964528975.1 uncultured Hyphomonas sp. | reverse complement strand
TTCAAGCCCCGCCCGCCATGTCGCCGACCCTGCAAATGACGACCAGCTTCATTCGGCCTGTTCCAGTTGGCGTCCGCCTCATCGCTCGCGGCGAAACCGTTCGTCAGGGTAGCGCCGCGATTTTCACCCAAGGCTGGCTGCATTCCGAAGACGGCAAACTCCTCGCCCAAGCCACAGCCAGCTGTATTCCAAGGCCGATGAGCTAGCCCAGCATTGCCGTCATAACTTCAAACCCGATCAGGCCGATCCCAATCAGAGACACCGCCCAGATCACCGTGCGCACCGCATAAATACCCATCAAGTAAGCCGGTGCGAATAGCGCGCGACCAATCAGGTAAAGCCACGCCCCAAGCACTGTCAGCTCGCTTGAAACGCCTGCCGCATGCGCCACCAAGACCAAAGGTACAAAGAGCAGCATGCCCTGAATATGGTTGCCGACCGTTCGCACAAGGCGCTGCTGCACGACCGAGCCAGGATTTGCCTCATCCCGCGCGCCTAGCCCCCAACCGATACCTTGGTTTAACGGCACGAGCGAACCTTGCAGTCCGATCAGGACAAACAGGATGAGTGTGGTCCAGACCACGGCTTGTAATTCAAATGGCATGATAATCCTCCTTCTTATAGTCACTATAAAAACTGTAGTTACTGGATTTCGTCAAGCAACTTCACTAAGCTGTGAAGAGATGACCAAAAGGAACCTCCCCCTCTGCCCCGTCTCGCGAACCGCTTTCATTATTGGCTCACGCTGGACGAGTGAGATTATTCGCGAGCTTGTTGACCAGGGCGCGCGCCGCTTCTCTGATCTGGAGCAAGCGCTGACAGGTATCGCCCCCAACACCCTCTCTAACCGCTTGAAAATGCTGGAAGATCACGGTGTGGTCGAACGCAGGATTTACGATACACATCCGCCGCGCTCGGAATATTATCTGACAGAAAAGGGCCAGAATATGCGCCCGATCATCGACGCCATGCGTAATTGGGGAAAGTCGAGCGGCTAAGCCCCGCCCATCTGTGCAACGCGCACATAGATCCCTTCCCGGTCGGCCACCCGGCGCTCAACCAGCAGCCGCGCGACCTGATGATCATCTTCAAACGCATTGCCTGTCAGGCTGTCGAGCAGCGCCTTGGCCAGATTATCAAGGTCCATCCACGGCGCATCGCCGGTATATTCCATCAGGATATGGACATCATAATCGCCATAACCTGGGCGGATTTTCGGAAAGTCCTTGCGGAAAAACTCGCGCAGCAGCGTCTTGTAATATTTCGCCTGCGTCGTCAGCCCGAAGCAACGCACTTCCAACGCCCCAGCCTCATCAAACCGCGCCCGCACTTTGCCATTCTTGATCCAGCCATCCATACTCTGTGAGATAGGCGATGCGCAGGGGTCTGGGAAGACAGGGCGCTGTAGTCTTTATAGGCAGTAAAGCTCATCCCTTCTGCATTCGAAGGAAAGACTTCTTGATCTCAAAACCAGTCACTAGCCGCGCGGCAGCAAGCTCCTAAAACCAGACATTTGATTAGCGCAGAATAACATATCGAAAGCTTCATAATTACAGAGTTTGAAAGCCCATAGCATTCATACTAGGTTCACGCTTCAGAGCTGAAATTATCAAAGCTCAAAATGCGGAATTTAGAACATGCGGTTTTCAACTCTTACAGTGTTTGCCATCGTGACTTCTGGGCTTGCGGCAGCGCAAGCTCCGTCCGGATGGAGCGACTTGGGTAAGGACTATAGCTATGGCACTGTGTACAGCGCAGATGGAAGTGAAGACGGCCTGCGTATGCTCATAAAATCCCGTGCTGAGATTGAAGACAGTTGTTATTGCAATCTCGACCAGAAAGGCGGCGATACTGTCGAAGAAAAGCTGCTATTTGGCCTGTCAACCATGTCGATTGATGTCGATGATTATAAAGCCAGTGATAAAGCGATCGCCGGCATGGCTTACACCGAATTCGGGGAACAGTCTTTTATGGCGAATATCGATCAGTCGGGCGGTGACTTGCGGGTTGTGGTCGTCATTGGTCCGTCAGATACGTTCGCGAAGTTTGCAAAATCTGGTGTCGTACCGCAGGCTAAAGAAAAAGCGGTCGCAACAGCGAAACCGGCGCCTAAACGCCAAGCATCAACGGGAAAATACAACGCGCCCAAAATCGTCAAGAACAGACGATATCAGCCTGTTATTACCAATTGGGATTCAGTTGGCCATGGTCAGTTTGCGCGTAAAAACGACCCTAAGTCACCCTTCCTTCGTAGCTATACATTCACTGGAGATGCAGACCAATCAGCAAAATCACTTGCGACCAATGCGCTGAAAAAGTTTGGCCTATCCACTCCAAGGTTTGCTGTGGTGGAGCAACTCGAGGTCACTAAGAAAATGACCGGAACCACTGTCTTCATTGCCTTTGGCACAGCCAAACTAGACGGATCACGAGCGCGATTCTATGCCAATATACGCACGGCGAAGGGCAGTCGTGATCCAGTCGTACAAATCTACGCCGCGCCGCGCGATACATATGTAGAATGGGGCGGCGTCGCTGTGCCCATGTCACTGGTGGGGATATACGAAACAAAAGACTGGACGCCCGCCGCACTGCAACAAGCTGCTGCCATCGCACCTGCCGATGAAGCGGTAATCTTTGAGGACCACTACACGAAGAAGATGATGTCTTTGTTTCAAGGCACGATGGCCACGCAGGCAGGAACACTGAACGCAATGCGTAGCTTCAACATGTCCACCGCCACGTGCGCGGGTATGGAAAACTGCGCGGTAGTGAGTGATGCTGTCGGCGGGTATACAGCTCAGATTGAGTAGCAAAATGCACTGAAACTGACGCGCTACTTTTCAGCAAGGAATACGCTATTAGCTAAATTGCGCGTCCGTGCGCGTCATCTGCTATGGCCGCTCCTCCAGCGCTTATAGCACCCTAACCCCACCAACCCGCAATCTCCCGCCGGACGACATCCTCGATCACATCAATGCCCGGCTCGCTATCGTTCAGGCATGGCGCAACGGAGTAGTGCGTACCGCCATGCTCCATAAACTCGTCGCGGCCCTCCATGGCCAGCTCTTCCAGCGTTTCAATACAGTCGGAAATGAAGGCGGGAGAGACCACAACGACCTTCTTAGCGCCTTCGTCTGGCAGGGCTTCAAGCACTTTGTCCGTATACGGTTTCAGCCATTCCGTTGGGCCGAAGCGGCTTTGGAAAGTTGTCATGGCAAGCCCATCCGGCCAGCCGAGGCGCTCCTTCACCAATCGCGTCGTCTTGTGACAGTGGCAGTGATACGGATCGCCCTTATCAAAATACGCTTTCGGGATGCCGTGATAGGACATGATCACCCGGTCTGGGGTAAAATCCAGACCCGCAATATGCGTCTCAATCGAGCTTGCCAGCGCCTCTATATAGGCCGGCTGATCATGGAAACTGGCCGCCGTGCGCACCGCTGGTTGCCAGCGCATTTTCTTGAGCTTTGCAAAGGTTCGGTCATTCACACTCGCCGTCGTCGCGGCTGAGTATTGCGGATAAAGCGGCACGATACAGATCCGGTCGCAGCCTTGCTCTTTCAACAGGTCAATCTTCGACGCAATGGACGGATTACCGTAATTCATCGCGAAATCCACGATCAGATTCTCACCGCCAATCCGGGCACGGAGCTTTTCAGCCTGTGCGCGCGTATAGACCAGCAGAGGCGATCCCTCATCGGTCCAGATTTTTTTGTACGCCGCGCCAGATTTGCTTGGCCGGAAGGTCAGGATCGGTCCTTGCAGTATGAGCTGCCAGATCGGCTTTGGCACTTCAATGACGCGCGGATCAGATAGAAACTCAGACAGATAGCGCCGCATCGACCAATAGTCGGGCCCGTCCGGCGTGCCCAGATTGATCAGCAACACACCGACCTTGCCCTGCACCACGCGCGGGTGACCATCTGGCAAAGGCCCAAGGGCACCGGGCGCGGGCTGTAAATCTGTCTTCGTCATCGTATCAGGCATGGGCGCAGTCTTTCTAGCTCACCCTCTATTTAGGTCAGATCGCAGAGAAACAAAGCCGCCAATACCGCGCGTTGCTGACCCTCAGCTTTCGCTATGCTGCGGTTCCCAAAGCTGGATCGGATTGCCCTCTGGATCAAAGACTTGCGCAAACCGCCCGTTGGGATAGGTCTCAGGGTCAACCGTCACCTCATTGCCATTAGCACGCAGCTGAGCGACCATTTTATCCAGGCTGCGTACGCGGAAATTCAGCATGAAGGTCTTGGACGGATCGTCACCGAAAAAGTCAGTATCGGCGCTAAAGGGCGCAAACACGGTCGGCCCCTCATCCTGATGCCAGGGCTGGGTCTCATAGTCGCTTGGCACAGGATCAATCCCGAAATTTGTATCATACCAAGCCGCCAGAGCCTTGGGGTCTGCGGCGCGGAAAAAGAACCCGCCAAAACCGGTAATGTGTTCTTTGGTCATAATCGTCTCCCTGCATTTGAATGGCCGAGTTTACGCGCCTCAGGAGAAATGTGAAGTGGGATCAGAGTAGGCCGATGCGCCACCCTGTGCTATGGCAGATCTATGAGCTATTCTGTCGGTCCTGGGGATCTAGTCCTTTGCGTCAACGCCGCCCCGAACCATGTCACAGGCATGCCTGTGCCGCTGGTTGCGGGTGAAACCTATATCGTTGCGGCCGTGCTCGGCTTTGCATGCCCCTGCAAACGCTCGGATGCACTGCTAGATGTTGGCGTAGATTTCGCCTGGTGCCAGTCCCGCTTCCGCCTCCTGCCCAAGCCGAAAAAGAAAGCCGAACCGCGACAAGCCTCAACCCCGAAAGAGATCGAGAAAGTCTAAACGAAGCGCAGCTTTGGGCGCATGAGCAGTCATTTAAACAAACGTTGTAAAACGCCCTAAAATGCTCGATCATCTCTAAATTCTTCACGCTAACGCCACGGCTATCGGAATTGCCAACCATCTTCAACAGACTTCCGTCCTCGCGAATGACAACTGTGACAAGCGTACCGTCGCCTCAAGTACGACGCTGAGCTTATGTCTGCTCCCGACCCAATGCAGACGTCAGCTCTTAAAATTATGCCTCAGCATCCGGAATGTCTGGCGGGCTAGGCATGCGGGCCATGGCAGTTTGGGTCAGGTGGAGCCAAATTTGAGCATTGAGAAGTTTTGCAGGTTCATCTGTTCGGGTTTCGAGACTGGCTTGAAGTTCGATTAGGTTCAGCGCGAGGGCATTGCGCTCCACCGTCAAATCGCTGACCTTAAGGCTTGGGCTTTCCGCCGCCTGAATAGCCATACCAGCTTGCTGGAACAAGCTACGCATTTCTCCGATTTCCGTGAACAGACGATCTGCGGCGCCGTCCCAGGCTTCGCCCGCCATGACGGACATCAAGCCTGCCATCGCCGCATGTCCGCCAGAATAGTCCCCCTCAAGTTTCGGGGCGACCTCAGTGACAAGTTTGCGGCCAAGCCGTTCCAAGACCATTGCGATATCAGTCATGCGCCTGCTCCATATTTTGGTCCAAGCCGCATGGCGATCATCAGCTCATGCGCGGCATGGGTAAACCAGCCAGACCAGGCCAGGATCGGATCATCATTAGCGCCGTCCGCGAACGCCTTTTCGGAGGTGACCCAGATGCCGAGCGCTTTGACATGGGCAAAGATGGACCACCACTCAAACGCCGCCGGGTCAAACATGCAACCTGACGCCTGTTGCCAAATGGCGATGGCTTCTGGCCAAGGCAGAAAGCCGGCCGCGCGTTGTTGATCATTGCCGCACCAAAGCAAGTCCGTGGCCCAGGCGAGGTCTTCATACGGGTCACCAATATGCGCCATTTCCCAGTCGAGGATGGCGCTGATCTGCCCGGTTCCATCATGCAGGTAATTACCTGTGCGATAGTCGCCATGCACAATGGAAAGACGCTGGGCGGGCGGCGGTGGAATGCGCTCCAGATGGCGGATTGCGGCCTCTGCTATCGGTTGAGGGGTCTTGGCATTGCTACGAATTTCATTGGCCCAATAGGTAAGCTCTTTGCGCCAACACTGATCGGGCGCGGGCGTTTCGGTCTCAGCCGCCAGCGCACTGCCCTCAACGGGTAGAGCCGCGATGGAACCAAGGTGATGAAAGAACTGCCTCCCAATAGTCGCGCGGTGCGGCTCGATGGCATCCAGCTTGAACGGATTAAGCGGTTCGCCGCCTTCGATCCGCCCCATGACGAAGAAAGGCGCGCCCAGCACAGCCGGATCGGTTTCCAGGAACAGCGCTTCTGGCACTGGCAGCTGCCGTTGGCCATACGCGCTCTTGATCGCGGCAAACTCAACCCGGCGCTCTGTATCGATCAAGCTGTCTGGCGGGTCACGGCGCAGGATCAAACCTTTGGTCTGCGGTCCAGCGGCGTCTTCATAAGCTAAATCAATCGAATAGGTCTGACGGCTCGCACCGCCATGGATGCGGCTGATCGCGGTCACGCGAACATTGCGCGAGCCCGGCAGATGGAATTGTGCATAGCGGGTAAAGCGTTCGGCGATCTCATCTTCAGTCATGCAAATACCTTATTCTGGTTACGTATGGCAGCAGAAATTGCGCCATGGCCGCGCAAGAGACGTTCGATGTCTTGCGGATCTTCTGCAAGACTGGTTTCGCCCCTTCGACGAGTTCCACCCAAAACAATCGAGGTTTTCCTTGGAAACATATATAGCATGCCCTCTGACCCCCTGCTGGTATACGCATAGTCGATTTCGGATTGCGGTTCTAACAAAGCCAGTTGTCCCCAAACTGGAACTAAATCAGCATCGCCAAATAATGCGCCTGCCCCCAGCCCTGTACAGTTCACAATAACGGGTTGAGGAAGGGCCAACACTTCATCAATTGCCTCAAACCTCTTGGTGTAGAACGAACCGCCTGCATCTCGAATATCCAGCATTAAGCG
Organism: uncultured Hyphomonas sp.; assembly: GCA_964528975.1. Classification (GTDB taxonomy): domain Bacteria; phylum Pseudomonadota; class Alphaproteobacteria; order Caulobacterales; family Hyphomonadaceae; genus Henriciella. The sequence goes on along the minus strand of CAZGVG010000068.1, from coordinate 5,172 downwards.
CGGCAGATAGAGGCTCATATCTACGACTATTTTAGGTCTCGACACGTCTCTGTAGCAACCGCCGATCTTGTCCTCGAAAGGTAGATCAGTCAGATCCATGCCGCACTGCAAATGATGCCCAATCACTTCATCCACACCATACTCAGTCTGGCTGAGATAGGGATAAAATCCGGTATCAGATTGCTTATTCACACGTTGAACAATTCGTTGGTCAACACGCCCATAGCTCGAAGCTGTTTGTATGTATGCACCAGCTATGTCCGAGGTCACATTTGGCGTGAAATCAGCAGCATAAACTGTAACCGATTTGCCTTGCTTAGCGAGCACGAGCGCCGCTGTTAGACCTTGCACACCTGCCCCGATAATCGCGATATCACTTGCTTCTGTGTCGCGCACCTGCTCTGAAATCCAAGCCGCAGAGCCCCAAGACAGGGTAACGCCGTCTCCACCATGGCCATAACTGTGGATGACGGTTTTGGAAGCCAGCTTCTCCATCTCTAGACGAAAGCCGCCATAGCGACTGGGTCTCAACCCCCGCACAGTTTTCAGAATACGGTCGCGCGAAACCTTCACCGCCGATGCTGGATATGCCTCAGGTCGTTGCATGAGGGGCGCGACCGAGTCTGCCCCAACACAAGACGAAACGCCTAATCCCCCGATCCCTGCTAATAAGGATCTGCGACTTAGGTCGGATGCCAATTTAAGCATCTAGGACATCCTTCCACCCGCTCGGGGCGTGCGGGCCTATACAGAGCTGTTCGAGAATGCCGATGCCTTCGCTACTTTGACCGTTTGGCCCTGTATGGGTGGCCTTCACAATTGCCTGAATATGGAGATTGTCCGGCTGCTGCCAGGGCAAATTATCGGGCGTCAAATCTTCGCGTGTGATGCTGAGGTCACCGCGATATGTGCCATGCCCCATTTCAGGATGGCCATAGCCGATCCCTTTCATCATGAACGTCGAGAGCGGTTCATAGGAGACCTCATGCTGACCGCCCTGTCCGTCTTCGACTTGCAGCGTGGCTGTCTGCGCACGGCGTGTTTCGGGTCGCCATGTCACGTCTATCTTGGGGCGATTGAGATGCAGCAGACTGCCCTGCTCCGCGCCGTCCATTGCCAGCACAGAGCGTGTATTCCAGGCCCCGCCTTGGCCATCTTCATTGACGTGGAAATAGAGCGATAGAGTGGGAAAATTGATCGGCGCCCAGAGCCAGTAAAATTGTGGGAGCTGCATCGGTAAGACCGGCTGCTCATCGCGTTTGCCAATCGGGCGCACGCCCCAGCTACGGTCGCGGGTACCCATGAAGCCTTTGACCTCAACATTTTCGCCGTCAATCCGCAGCGCTCCATCCCAATGTCCATTCTGGGTCATGCGGGTACAGTCGATCAGCATGCGCGGGCCTTGGCGATAGGTAAAGCGGGGTTCTTCGATTGGAAAATGGCGGCCTATAAACTGGACGTCCAAGGCAATGCCCTCGGTTTCTTCGAGCTTGAGATGAATACGCTTCAGCGGTTCGATCACCTCGACATGCATTGGACCAACCTGCGTGTCCATCCGCTCCATGCCGAGCAGGCGTGAGACATGGATGGATTTCTGCACGCCGTCTTTGAGGATCGATACCGCCCCATCCATGACATTCAGGTGCGGATAGACGCCGAAAGCCGCTGCGAAAAACACGCTGCCATCAGCCGAATAGCCGTTGAAGAAAAAACGGTCATAGAAGTTTCGATCAGAGCCAGAAAACGCCACAGGCTCTGGCGTCTGGTGGATCGGGTATTCATCGCCTTTGGTCAGCATCTTTGATCTCTCCCGTGGCGAGACCTCTTGGCGGGTCTCTAAGTTTGGTTAGGTTGGCCGCTAAGCAGCGCGGGCGTCAATGCCTACCCGAAGGAAAAATATGACAAGCAAGGTCTCCGTAGAGGACGCAAATACATTCCTAAGCACCGCATTTGATCGGCCGGACCACCGCGCTCAAATCACACTTATGGAAGAAGGTCGGGCGGTTCAGCGCCTTGAGGTGAGCGCAGAAAACATGCGCCCCGGCGGCTATATTTCCGGCCCGACACAAATGGCAGTGGCTGATAGCGCCGCCTATATGGCCGTGATGACGCTCACCGGAATTGAGCCGATGGCAGTGACCAGCAATCTCAATATCAATTTCCTGCGCCCCTGCATCGGCGGCGCCGTTGTCGCGGATGCCAGAGTGATGAAGATCGGCAAGGCACTGGCGGTGATGGATGTGGATATTCGCGCCGAAGGCAGTGACAAAGCCTCAAGCCACGCTGTGGTGAGTTACGCGCTACCTCGCAAAGACTAAGCTTTCGCAAGGTGACCCCTCGCCAGCGAGAGCCGAGCCGCCTATCAAATCGTCAAAATGAAACTGAACTTTATGGGAGCCTCATATGAGCCTGTTCGATCTTACTGGAAAATCCGCCATCATCACTGGCTCGTCGCGCGGCATCGGGAAAGCGATTGCCGAAGAATATGCCGCGGCGGGCGCGCACGTTACGATCAGTTCGCGAAAGCCCGGCCCATGCCAAGAGGTTGCTGCTGCATTAAACGAAAAGCATGGCGACGGCACGGCAATTGCCATCCCGGCCAACATCTCATCAAAAGAAGAGCTTCAGCGCATGGTCGACGCGACCAATGAAGCGTTCGGCAAGATCGATATTGTCGTCTGCAATGCTGCATCCAATCCATATTACGGCCCAATGAGCGGCATTGCTGACGAGCAATTTGAGAAAATCCTCTCTAACAATATCATTTCCAATCACTGGCTGATCCAGATGTGCGCGCCGCAAATGCGTGAGCGTAAAGATGGCGCGGTGATTATCGTATCCTCAATTGGCGGCCTGCGTGCTTCACCTGTGATCGGGGCTTACAACATCTCCAAGGCGGCGGACTTCCAACTCGCCCGCAATCTGGCTGAAGAGTTCGGTAAAGATAATGTCCGCGTGAATTGCATCGCACCAGGCCTGATCAAAACAGATTTCGCCCGCGCGCTCTGGGAAAACCCTGAAACGCTTAAGCGTGCAACAGCGACAACGCCGCTGCGCCGTATAGGTGAGCCTGTTGAAATCGCAGGTGCAGCCGTTTATCTCGCCAGCCCAGCCGGCAGCTTCATGACCGGCCAAATGATGGTGGTCGATGGCGGCGCAACGGTGAATTAGGATCTAAAGTCTGGACTTCATTATGACCCGCACCGAACTTTCAGCCCAGCAAGACGCCTTCTTCACCAACCTCCGCTCTGGGGAGTGGGAACTTCCGGCTGGCATCAAGAATCTCGGTATTAATCCGAAAGCCTGGTTGAAAGAGGTGCGCTACGGTTATGTGCGCTATGAGTGGCCAAATGGCGGGGACCGGGACATCAATGAAGGCCGGGTCTTTGGCGGCTGGGTCGCAGGCTTTAGCGATCATATCGTTTCGATGTGCATGGCCAGCGCGCTGGAAGATGGCGAGTGGTTCACCACGACAGAACTTCAAACGCGGATCTTCAGGCCCGTGCCAAACGGCCTGATCCATATTGAAGGACGGCTGGTGTCGCGGGGACGCACAACGGGCTTTGTTGAAGCAGACTGGAAGGATGAGAAAGGCCGTCACCTCGCCCGCATCAGCGCGGCAAAGGCCATACGCTCAATCGATGAGCTGGGCCCGACGGCAAAATAGGAGTGTCTCCATGAACCTCGAATTCTTCTTCGATTGTTCCAGCCCTTGGACGTATCTCGCGTTTCACAACGTCCAGCCCATGGCCGAAGAACTTGGTTTGGAGATTGACTGGCAGCCTATCCTGGTCGGCGGCATCTTCAATACAGTGAACCAAAGCGTTTATGAGCAGCGCGCGGCGCCGAACAAAGCCAAAGCGCGCTATCACAAACGCGATATGATGGAATGGGCGGAAATTGCGGGGCTGCAGATCAAGTTCCCACCCAGCATATTTCCGATCAATAGCGTGAAAGCGATGCGCGCCTGTATCGCACTAAAGCCAGATGGCTTACTTGTCCCATTCGCACGGCGGGTGTTTGAGGCCTATTGGGGTGAGGATCAGGATATTGCGAGTGAAGCTGTGCTGCGTGACTGTCTGGAAGCGGTTGGCGCAGATGCCGATGCGATCTGGGCTGTCATTCAAACGCCTGAGGTCAAAGACCAGTTGAAGGCCAATACGCAGGCGGTGATTGATCGCGGCGGCTTTGGCTCACCCACGATATATCTCGGCGATCGGATGTATTTCGGGAATGATCGACTGCCGCTCATCCGGGCGCGCGTTGAGGCTATACGTCAGTCCTAAAAGCCATCAGTGCAACTTTCCGCACCTGGCACGAAATATTCTCTTACCAAAGTGTTGACGACTCCCATCGTCGCACCTACTTCCCAGCCATCGCTAGCAGACGAGGGGTGTGAGTGCCAAAACTCATATCAGGCTGGCGAAATTGACATTTTAACTGACGAACAAAGGGTATTTCCATGAAGTTCCGTCCACTTGGCGACCGCGTTCTGGTCCGCCGCGTTGAAGAAGCCACCAAAACTGCTGGTGGTATTATCATTCCTGACACAGCCACCGAAAAGCCACAGGAAGGCGAAGTTCTTGCTGTCGGTAACGGCGCAATTGGCGACGACAATGAGCGCGTTGCGCTCGACGTTAAGCCTGGCGACAAAATTCTGTTTGGCAAATGGGGTGGCACAGAGGTCAAGATCGACGGTGAAGACCTGCTGATCATGAAAGAAAGCGACATTATGGGCGTGATCGAAGGCTAAGCCTTCTCCGTTCGTCGTTTCCATCAATTTCTAGAATAAAGGTTTAGCACAATGGCTGCGAAACACGTAAAATTCGGCGCTGAAGCGCGCGAAAAAATGCTCAAAGGCGTCGACACGCTGGCGAACGCTGTAAAAACAACTCTGGGCCCGAAAGGCCGCAATGTTGTCATCGAGAAATCTTTTGGCGCCCCGCGCACAACCAAAGACGGTGTTACCGTTGCCAAAGAAATCGAGCTTGAAGACAAGTTTGAAAACATGGGCGCACAAATGCTGCGCGAAGTGGCTTCTAAAGCAAATGATGTTGCTGGTGACGGCACAACGACTGCAACAGTGTTGGCCCAAGCCATCGTTCGTGAAGGCATGAAGCGCGTTGCAGCTGGTATGAACCCAATGGACCTCAAGCGCGGCATCGACAAAGC
>CAZGVG010000067.1:0-14019 GCA_964528975.1 uncultured Hyphomonas sp. | reverse complement strand
TGCCTTCGGTCATTGAAGTGCCTTCAGACTTCAACTCGCCGCTTTTGTAATATTCATATAGCGCCGCCCCACCTGGATCGGCGATCCCAATCTTAATCTTTCCAGCCGATTTTTCACGCAAAGACATGGCAGTGCCCGCGAGCGTACCTCCAGACCCAACCGCACAAATAAAGCCATCCACCTGGCCGCCAGTTTGGTCCCAGATTTCAGGGCCCATGGTTTCATAGTGCGCTTTACGATTGGCTTGATTATCGAACTGGTTCGCCCAGATCGCGCCGTTTGGATCGCTTTCATTCAACTCTTCTGCCAAACGCCCGGAATAGCGCGCATAGTGATTGGGGTTAGAGTAGGGGACAGCGTCAACTTCAACCAGTTCTGCACCAAGATTACGAACGGCGTCTTTTTTCTCTTTGGACTGCGTACGCGGCATGACGATTACGATCTTATAGCCGAGCGCCGCGCCGACCATAGCAAGGCCGATCCCCGTATTGCCTGCTGTGCCTTCAACGATCGTTCCGCCGGGCTTTAGGCGTCCTGAGGCCTCAGCATCGCGAACCATGCCCAGAGCAGGACGGTCTTTGACAGACTGCCCAGGATTGAGGAATTCGCACTTGCCTAAAATCTCACAGCCGGTCTCTTCAGACAGGCGATTCAGGCGCAAAAGCGGGGTATTTCCAATCAGGTCGAGAACGGACGTCGTAATGGTCATGAGAGGCCTTTTCTTGTTGTTGCCAAGCTAGGCTGCGCGGCGCTGTAATTCAACTGCTAGTCTTGTGATCCAGTTGAGGTTTGTCAGCGTAACTATCTATAGAAGACACTTATGAGTTTTACTGAATGAAATCCGACGCTTATCACGCTTTCATGCTGGACCATGCCTCAGGCGCTTTATCAACCGATATGGCGCTCGCTGCCGAACTGCATCTTTTGCTCAGCGAAGATGGACGCAAGACGGCGAATATTTGGAAAGCGACCTCCAATGCACTTGGGCCTGCCGCCGACGAAGCGAAAGACCTTCAACATGACTGTTTGCCAGAAGCACTTGAGCTGGCATGCGGCAATTTTGAAACCGTACCTTGGAAAAAGGGCTTGTCTGGCGTTCACTATGCCAAGCGCGGCCGCAACAAAGGCAAGCTCATGCGCCTTGATCCAGGTCAGGCTGTCCCAGAGCATAGCCACTCTGCTTTAGAGGCAACACTCGTCCTGGAAGGTCAGTTTGAAGACGGGCACGGGGTTTATAAGCGCGGGGACTTAGTCCTCGGAAAGCCCGGTATGCGCCATCGTCCTGCCGCATATGGGGACCAGATGTGTATCTGCTATGTTGCCCAGGAAACACTGCCATTTTGGAGGTTCAGTTAATGATCCGGTTTACAGTCGCGGGGGCTGTTGCATCACTTTTGGTCATGTCAGGATTTGCTGAAGAGTCAGCGGTTCAGACCAGCTTGCCAACGCCTTATGCGGCTGCGGATGGCGCAGTGATCGATTTTACAGTCCTACGCAAAGGCAAACCGTTTGGAGAGCACAAGCTGACCTTTGACCGTGAAAGTGATGGCGATTTTACCGTTACAACCGATGTCGATCTGGATGTTAAGATCGGGCCGTTTAGCGCCTTCAAGTATCGCTTGGATAGCGTTGAGCAATGGGCTGATGGAAAGCTCGTCGGCTTAAATGGCAAGACCAATAATGATGGCAAGAAAGCCAAGGTCTCAGCTCAAGCCACGGGTGATGAACTCATCGTCAGTAGCACAGAGTTCAATGGCGCTGTCCCGACCAGTATTATCCCATCGAGCCACTGGAACATCCTTCAGGTCTATCAAGACCGGATGATCTCAACTGAGTCTGGTGAGCTTCTCGATATTGAAGTCGACAATTTAGGCTCAGATACAGTCAAAGTGGGCGGAGAAGCCATTGAGGCCACTCATTATCGCTTGAAGTCTGATATCACGGTTGATCTTTGGTATGATGACCAATCGCGCTGGGTGAAGCTCAGCTTTGAGACACGTGGTCAAACGATCGAGTATGTTCTGAACGCACTCTACTAAGACGCGCTTGAGGCCCTATAAGTAGAAAGCCCCAGACCGATTGTTCGGTCTGGGGCTTTTTCTATTCATATGTGCGGAAGTTCAGCGCTAGCCTTTGCTTAACCGGAAGTGGCCGACATTGATCCGGCCATTGTCAAAGCCTGCTTCGCAATAGCTGAGATAAAACCGCCACATCCGGCGGAAGCGCTCATCGAAACCAAGCGGTGCGATCTGGCCCCAGCGCTCTTCAAAGGCCTTGGCCCACATACGGAGCGTCTTTGCATAGTCAGGACCAAAATAGTGCGCATCCTCAAGCTTGAGGCCCGCTGAGTTGACCTGAGTCCTCAAAGCTTCCTCACTCGGCAGCATCCCACCAGGAAAGATATAGCGCTGAATGAAATCGGCTCGCTTGCGATAGCGCGGAAAGAGATCATCCTTGATCGTAATGATCTGTAGCGCAGCGTTTGCACCGTCCTTCAGACTCTCTGAAACTTTTGCGAAATAGCTTGGCCAATAGCTCTCGCCGACCGCTTCGAACATTTCGATTGAGGCCACGCCATCATATGTTCCATGATGGTCACGGTAATCCTCCAACCGAATATCAACTTTCTCTGACAAGCCTTCGCGGTGCATCCGCTCCATAGCCCATTCGCGTTGTGACGGAGAGATGGTCAGGCAGGTCACATTCGCCCCGCGTTCCTTGGCGGCGTATTCTGCAAATCCGCCCCATCCGCAACCAATCTCCAGAACTGACTTGCCTTCCGACAGCTTCAACTCATCCGCAATGCGTGCATATTTCGCTGTTTGGGCGTCTTCCAGTGTTAGGTCCGGACGTATGTAGAGCGCCGATGAGTAGGTCATCGTCTCGTCGAGCCAGAGTTTGTAGAAATCGTTGCCGAGGTCATAGTGCGCCTCAATGTTGCGCTTTGAGCCAGCTTTTGAGTTTCGATTAAACAAGTGGCGTACCATATTGGTGAAGCGCACCATCGAACCGCCAACCGCAAGCTGTCCGGCCGCCTCGAAATTCTCAGAGAAAAACTCCAGAACAGAGGTCAGATCCGGCGTCGACCATTCCTGGTCCATGTAGCTTTCCGCAAACCCGACATCACCGCCAGCCGCCGCGCGCTTGGCAAAGTTATAGTCATGCACCTGAATAAATGCGTTCGGACCTTTAATGCCATGATCGAACAAGATTTGGCGTCCATCGGGCAGTTCAAACCGAATGGTTCCGCGCCGCGCTCTTAAAACCATCATGCCTGCTAGCCGAAAACTGGCCGGTATTCCGGTGAGCTTTCGCAAGGTTTCTGGCGATGCGTGAATATGTTCAGAGGAAGCCTGCAGGTCACTGTCGATTGTTGTGTAGCTCATGCGGCGGTCTCCTGAATGGGCGCTGTTATGGGTTCAGCTTTTTTTGTCTCTGCAATCGTCATACGTGTCTGCGATTGCTTTGGTTTTGAATGATATTTTGCGCCTTTGAGCCAAAGCTTCAGCGCTTGCCAGTGAATCGCCATGGTCACTGCGATACTGGAAACGGGTTTGGTCACGGCAAGCTTTGCAAAAGTCGCAGAAGTGGCGGGCTTAGCCTTGGCTTTGATCGTGGCCATATGTGTTTGCTCGCCATTCTCAAACGTCGCGATGATCAGGCTAAGCTGGTTCTCGTTTACGCGCAGGGTAAATTGATATTTTCCTGTAACATCAAAGAAGGGCGAGACATGAAAAGCCTTATCTGCGGTATGACGGTTACAGCCAGGTTTCGGAGTGCCGGCGACGTAGATATGGCTCTCGCCAAAGGTATTGTTCACTTCATAGAGAATGCCGCGAAGCTCGCCCCTCGCGCTATATCCAAGCCAGAGTGAAATCGGCGCAAACTTGTAAAAAACGTGCCGCGGAAACGTCACTAACCGAACCGGGCCATCCACCTCAATATCCGCACCTTCAAAGTGGCGCATTGCCCAAAGACGGAGGTCTTTGCGCTTGCGCTCGCCATGATCTTCTTTGCGGAAAGAAAACAAGTTCACGGCATCAACACTGAACAGCTTTGATTGCTTGTCAGCTTCCTCCAACCGATCAACATCCACGTCGATCAAGGCCAAACCATACTGAAAGCGATGAACGAAGGGTACAGAGCGCTGATGGGTTGTATGACCCCGGTAGAGGCGTAGAGCAGGTGGGTTTTCCAAGATCAGATCGCTCCTATTGCGATCTTAGCATCTTGAGGCTGCCCCGTCATGAGCGGCGCGATTTCGACCGTCTCTGTATCCCAAGGCACTTGCCCGCCCATGGCCAGTGCACAAGACAAGCCAGACTTTAAACCATCCTCGTGGAAACCGCTGCCCATCCAGGCTCCGGCCAACCAGATATGGTCTTGGCCTTGTCGCACTTTCAGGGCGCGAACGGCCGCCTCAGCCGCTGTATCAAATTGCGGATGCGCCTTTTCCATTCTCGCAAAGGTCAGCTCTGGCGCCGGCGGTGTTTCAGGGTTCAGCGTCACGAAAACCGGCTTATCCTCTGGCAGGTTTTGAAGCTTGTTCATCCAGTAGGTCAGACAAATCTCTGGCGCGCGCTGCTTTAGGACATTCCAGCTTGCCCAAGCCGCCTTACGCTTTGGCATCAGGCTCGGGTCGCGGTGCAGATAGATGTCATTCGATCTGTAGCGGACAGACTTCAAAAGAAACCGCGTGTCCTCATAACTTTCATCCAGCAGCGCGTGGGCGGTATCTGAATGGGTTGCTAGGATAACATCATCGTAAAGCTCATAACTGCTATCGCTCAAGTCGAGGCGAACATGCTCTCCAAAGCGGCTGACCTTCTTGATCGGACTAGCCAGTTTCAGCCGCGCACCAAGCAAGGCAGCGATCTTGTCGACATAGTTGCGAGAGCCACCTGTTACCGTCCGCCATTTCGGGCGTTCCTTGTGCATCAGGCGGTGGTTTTCAAAGAACTGAAAGAAGCTTCGCGCCGGATAATCCAGCATTTCAGCCTCTGGTGTTGACCAGATTGCGCCGCCCATGGGCAAGATATAATTATCCAGAAAGCTCTGTTCGAAGCCATGCTTTTCCAGCCAGAAGCCGAGTGAAATATCGTCAATCTTGCCCGCTTCAAGCTCTTGCCGCGCAAGATCATTAAACTTCAAAATCGTGCGCCAAAATTTATGAAACTTCGGGCTAAAGACGTTGCTGCGCTGCGCGAAAATACCGTTCAGTGTTGAGGCCCACTCATAGCCATCCGGGTTTGAAACGGCGAAACTCATGTCGCTGGCTTCGGTGTCCGCCCCGATCGCATTAAATAGTCCGATCAGATTAGGGTAGTTCAGGGCATTATAGACAATGAACCCAACGTCGACACTCATCGGCGTTCCGTCATAATCCAGATCCATCGTATGCGCGTGTCCACCTGCGCGGTCTCCCGCTTCATAGACGGTTATATCAGCCGTATCTTTCAGTGCGTAAGCCGCGCCGAGGCCTGAAATGCCAGAGCCAATGATTGCGATCCGTTTCATGCTGCGTCTCGTCTTTCTTTCAGGGTTTCATAGGCCGCAAGAGCGCGCTCGCGCCCTTCTTTGTGGCCAACAATGGGGTGGGGGTAAGTTTCGCCGAGTGTGATGCCAGCCTGACGCAGAATGATTGGTCCTGCTTCCCATGGCTGATAAAGATATTTACGCGGCAGTTCGGCAAGCTCCGGGCACCATTTGCGAACATAGTCGCCTGTCTCATCAAACTTTTCGCCTTGCGTGATCGGGTTGAAGACGCGGAAATAGGGCGCAGCATCGGCGCCTGATCCGGCTGTCCACTGCCAGCTCGCGCTATTGGAGGCTGGGTCTGCATCGACCAAAGTGTCCCAGAACCAGTCTTCTCCATGCTTCCAATGGGTCATCAAATGCTTGGTCAGGAAAGACGCAACAATCATCCGCACGCGGTTATGCATCCAGCCAGTTTGCCAGAGCTGGCGCATACCTGCGTCGACTATCGGGTATCCTGTCTGTCCACGCTGCCAGCTTGTCAGGGCCTCTGCATCATCATGCCAGGGCATCAGGTTGAAGTCCGGTTTGAAGTTTTCTTGGGCTAGTTCAGGATTGTGGAACAACAGGACATAAGCAAAGTCGCGCCAGCAAACCTCAGAGAGGAATGTATGCGCGCCTTTCTCATCCACATTTCCGGCGGTCATGCGCGCCTTGGTCTCACGCCAAATATCTGCAGGACTGATTTCTCCAAAAGCAAGATGCGGGGAGAGGCCTGATGTTCCGGTCTCAATATCCGGGCGATTGCGATCCTCTTTATACCCGTTGACCGGGCCATCCAGGAAACACATCAGGCGCGCTTTTGCGCCGGCCTCACCCGGATGCCAGGATGTGTCAAAGCCAGCGGACCAGTCCGGGCGTGTTGGATGCAGGTCCCAATCTTCAAGACGATCGGACTTGGCCTCCAAGAGCTTCAAGCGTGCCGGAGAAGCAGTCCTTTCGTCGGGCTGATAGTTCGCTTGAACAGATTTCCAGTAAGGCGTGAATACCTTATAATAATTGCCTGACCCGGTTTTAAGCGCCCAAGGCTCTGTAAGAACTGATCCGTTAAAGCTCTCGGCATGAAGGTCATCTGCTTTGAGCGCCGCTTTGATGTCGCTATCAATGTCTCGCCCGGCTTGATCATAGCGGCGGTTCCAGAACACTGATTTGGCGCCTGTTTCCGCGATCACTTCATTCAGGGTTTCCTGCGCGAGCCCGCGTCGTAAAATTAATTTACCGCCTAGAGCTTCGATCTCCTTAGCCAGCGACTTAAGAGACTTATCCAACCACCATTTTGAGGCACCGCCGAGGGCGCGCAATTCAGCGTTTGTTTCGAGGATATAAACACACACCACTTCGCCTGATCCATGCTCTATCGCCACGCTTAGAGCAGGGTTGTCTTGTAGCCGTAAATCGCGCCGAAACCACATGATTGCAGGGGCTGATCCTGAATTAGAGATGTCTATTCCTCCACGCGCGTAAGCTGTATAGCCTTGTTACGACACACTTTCCTAATTGGATGCGAGAAAAATGGAAGTGAACTGCATTTGGCCGTCATATCTCGGCTGGCGCTCAATCTGGAATGGGATTAGGCAAAGCTATGACCAAGACTGTGATCTGTATGAAATGGGGTGAGCGCTATCCGGCTCACTTTGCCAACCGCCTCTACAATATGGTCCGACGTAATGTGACGGGTGATCTCCGATTTGTCTGTTTCACTGATGATAAGGAAGGCCTTCTGCCCGAGGTAGAGTATCAACCGCTCCCTCCGATCACGGGCCTCCCGGAGCGTTGGAAATGGTATCCTTGGCGCAAGATTTCGCTCTGGCAAGCAGGTCTTGGCGGGCTCGAAGGCGAAGTCCTGTTTCTCGATGTCGATCTTATCGTCACGGGGAATATGGACCCGTTCTGGGAGTATCATCCGGGTAAAATGTGCATCGCTGAAAACTGGACTCAGATGGGCGAAGGCATTGGCAACACGTCAGTCTATAAATGGACGATGGGCGAACATACTGAGATTTTCGAGAAGTATGAGCGCGACAGCGCGCCGATCCATGCTGAGTTTCGCGCCAGCCAGCAATATGTCTCGTCCATGATCCCGGACAAGATCTATTGGCCCGCAGATTGGTGCGTCAGCTTCAAACACTCGCTCATGCCGAAATTCCCACTGAACTGGTTTCAGACACCGAAACTGCCATCGGAAACCAAGATCGTCGCATTCACGGGGCGGCCCGATCCAGATGAAGCCCGTGACGGCAAGTGGCAGGCGCCGCTTCACAAGAAAATCTACAAGCACGTTAAACCCACCCCATGGATTGCGGAGCACTGGCGCTAATGAATGACATTGCAAGAACATCAGCGCGTGACGCGGCCATGGCTCTGATCACGCAGTATGGCGAGGATGCTTCTGTCATAGCAACCCTCCGCGCAGCTGAGGTTGCGGCCATGGGGGACGCTGACGCGCTCGCGCATTGGGACGCCGTCATTTCCTTTCTGGAAGACGGCCCAGATGCAGCAGGGCTGAATTAGTGCTTCGGACTGACGCATTTGTGACTGTCGCGTGAAGTCCTGATCTTTATAAACACCTCATGGCTGATGATTTGCTCCACCCCGAAAAATTTAGCGACCCTTTAATAACTTCAAAGGGCGAGCAACGGGCGCATGTTGCTTATACTGGAACCAAGACACTCTGGTTCAATACCGGGACACTCTGCAATATCGAGTGCGTGAACTGCTATATTGAAAGTTCTCCCCGCAATGACCGTCTCGTCTATTTGAGCGTTGCTGATGTGACCCCTTATCTGGATGAATTGGAAGCGGCTGGAGAAGCGGGCTGCGAAATTGGGTTCACAGGCGGAGAGCCTTTTATGGCGCCCGAGATGAATGCAATTCTCGAAACGGTCCTGGAGCGCGGCTTCAAAGTGCTGATGCTGACCAATGCGATGCAACCGATGATGCGTCCGCAAGTGAAGGGCAAGCTCGTTGAATTGAATGAGCGTTTCGGCAAGCACCTGACAATGCGGGTAAGTCTCGATCATTTCTCTATGAAACACCATGATGAAGAGCGCGGTATGGGCGCGTTCTCCTTAGCCATGATTGGCCTGAAATGGCTGGCTGAGAACGGGTTCAATGTTGCGCTGGCAGGTCGGACGATCTGGGATGAGGATGAACAGGTCGCCCGTGTCGGATATGAAAAACTGATCTCAGATATTGGTCTTGCGATTGATCCGGCTGATCCAAAGAAGTTGGTACTGTTTCCAGAGATGAGAGCAGGATCAGAGCCGCCTGAAATCACAATTGATTGCTGGGATATTCTGAATGTGTCTCCTGATGATCAGATGTGTGCCAGCCAGCGTATGGTGGTGAAACGCAAGGGCGCTGGAAAAACCAGCGTGGTGGCATGTACCTTATTGCCATACGATCCTGAGTTTGAGCTTGGGGTAACGCTTGACGAGGCCCGAGGTGAGGTTGCACTCAACCATCCTTATTGCGCGAGCTTCTGTGTGCTCGGCGGCGGAAGTTGCTCAGCTTAGGATTTCTCTATCAGCTCTTGGACTTGGCCGTCTTGAGGCCTGAATAGCGCGGCTGATCAACTTCAACCTGCGCCATTACAGTTGCTCTCAGGTGGGCCATCAGGCCAGGGGTTAAAGGCCCGATCTCGTTCGCTCTTATTTTTTCACTGAGTTCCAGGTTCAGCTCGCGAAGCTCTGCATCCTGCGGTGCATCCAGCAGGGCTCGTAAGCGTTCAGCTTCAGCGCGGTCATTATTAGGACGCGCCTCTAAATCACGCAAGACTGTAGAGAGCGCATTGCTTGCAACGCGCGCATGGAACGCCGCGTGACCTGTCAGGTTAGGGCCTGCCGTTTCATCAATGAAATTTTTAACCGCCTGAACCAATTCGGCGACACTGGGCTGATCATGCATGAGCGGTCTCCAACAGGTTGATAAGGTCCATCTCGGTTTCAGATACGCGCCGTCCAATTGCGGCGCGCTCTACGCTTGGGTCTGCACCTGAACGGAAAGCCTCGTACATAATCATACACATCACGCCCCATTTCAGTGTGCCCAGCATTTCCCACCAATCGACATCTTCGGCCGTGAAGTTTTGACCACCTGCAGCGCTATAGGCGGCGAGCATGTCTTCCAATTGGCCAAAGCCGCCAACCCGGTTTTGGCTTTGGCCAAAGCGCCAGGAATTGACGCAAATCCATGCTAAGTCTTCGCGGGCATCCCCAAGGTGTGCCAGCTCCCAATCCAACACGGCGGCAAGCCCTGTCTCATCCACCATCAGGTTTCCAAGCCTGAAATCCCCATGCACCAGAACGCTCGGCCCCGGGGTCGGTACGTTAGCCTTCAGCCACTGAAGGGCCAGTTCAAAGACTGGCCGCGCCACATGAAAGCTGCGGTAAATTTCCTCATACTGAGCAATCTGATCCAGCCCGCCACTTAACGGGAGGGCGTCTGCGAGTGTATCGGTTGGCACAGCATGGATCGCTGCCAGAGCTGCGCCGCATTGAGCGGGCAGTGCGCGGCGGGCGGCTTCAAAATCCGTATCGCGCAGGATGGGCCGAGCAATTGTCTCCCCGCGCACCCGGCTCATCACGAAACCGTCTCCAAGGCCGTCTTCATCAGACAAAACATGCAACACGCGCGGTACAGGGACACCCGCAATGTGCGCCGCTTTGATCAGCTCCGCTTCCATAGGAAGACCTATGGCGGCGGAGGAGCGAGCGGTTTCTACCCCGCCCGGCGCGCGCCTCAGGATCGCTTCATGTGAGCCACCAGTGAGTGCCCATGTTTCTTGACTGGCGCCGCCTGAAAGACGTTTTACGTCTGCCATTTGCGCGCTTTTGCCAAAAACTCTTGTGAAAAGAGTGCGAAGGCCACTTTCAAAGTCGGTTGTGCTTCCCATCTTTGCCACAATTAACGTCAAACTAGGGGTCGCCAAGCTATAACGGCGGGGCAGGCTGATAAGAGGTGCGTAAAATGCCAGAGGGAAAAACCCCGGAAGAGATGATCCCCGGCATGGATAAACCCAAGCCGATTGGTCTTTTTGCCTGGCTGCGCGGTCGATTTTTCGCGGGCATGGTAATCGCAGCGCCGATTGCGGCGACGATCATAATCCTGCAATTCCTGATTACTTTCATCGACAACCGCGTGAAGCCGCTCCTGCCGCCACTGCTGCAGCCTGAGACTTATACCAACTATGCCATTCCGGGCTTCGGCGTTCTGGTCCTTGTGATTGCGTTGACAATCCTCGGGGCGATTACAGCCAACCTGTTTGGGCGTTCTCTGCTTCAACTGACAGACCGCGTCCTTAGCCGCATTCCGATTGTGAAGAATGTCTATGCCGCGCTGACGCAGCTGACGGAGGTGCTCGCGAACAACCAGCAGGCGAGCTTTGATCGTTGCGTGATGATTGAGTATCCCAAGAAGGATAGCTGGTGCATCGGGTTTGTGTCCTCGACGGCCAAGGGCGAAATCGGCGCGCGGCTCGGAACCGAAAAGATCGGTGTCTTTGTGCCGACAACACCAAACCCAACGTCGGGCTTCCTGATCTATGTCGACCCGGCTGAAACCATTCCGATGGAGATGAGCGTCGAGGACGGCGCGAAGATGATCCTGACTGCTGGTCTGGTCGTTCCAGATTATACCCCAGCGCAAGCGTCAGTCATTGAACCTGAGGTCCGGGCTAAGGAGTTGGCTGAGGAGGCCTAAAGCTTCAGCGCGGGCCGGATCGATCCGGTCGGCTGTCTCTGTCGCGTGCTGGGCATCCTTGCGAGCGACCTCGATCAAGTCTGTGTGCTCTGGCAAACTGATCAAGCGGTACGCGATCAAACCTGACTGCGCCTTGCCGAGCAAGTCCCCCGGGCCGCGCAGTTTGAAGTCGGCTTCGGCAATCTCAAACCCATCTTCAGTTTGGCGCAGCGTGTCCAGTCGCTCGCGTGCCATCTCGGTCAGCGGCGCGCGGAATAGCAGGATGCAATAGCTCGCCTTACTGCCGCGTCCAACGCGCCCGCGCAGCTGGTGGAGTTGAGCGAGACCAAAGCCTTCAGCCCGCTCGATCACCATGATCGTTGCTTCGGGAACATCAACGCCAACCTCGATTACAGTGGTGGCGACGAGGAGCTGGCTCTGTCCGGTTCGGAATGCTTCAAGGGCGGCATCTTTTTCTTCGCCCTTAAGCCGGCCATGGACGAGTCCGACATCGGTTCGCAAGGCGTCACGCAGCATCGCAGCGCGGGAGACCGCTGAGCTGCCGTCTTCTTCATCTGCATCTACGCGCGGGCAAACCCAGAAGACCCGTTCGCCGCGTTCAAGCGCCCGGCCTACGGCTGTGATCACATCCTCGATCCGCGTATCCGGGATGGCGCGCGTCTCGACGGGCTGACGACCAGCTGGCTTCTCATCCAGGATCGAGACATCCAGGTCGCCGTGAACACTTTGGGCCAGCGTGCGGGGGATCGGGGTGGCCGACATGACCAGCGTGTGCGGGGACTTGCCCTTGCTCATCAGCTTCATCCGGTCCGCTACGCCGAAGCGATGCTGCTCATCCACAATGACCAGCGCGAGGCGCTGAAAGCTGACGCCTTCCTGAAACAGGGCATGGGTCCCGGCCACAATCTGGATCGAGCCATCAGCAAGGCCCATCAGAGTGCTCTCGCGCGCCTTGCCTTTGTCGCGCCCGGTCAGGACAGCCACTTCATAGCCGAGCGGAGAGAGCAGAGTGCTGAGTGTCTCATACTGTTGGCGCGCCAGAACTTCAGTTGGGGCCATGAAGGCGGTCTGAAATCCACCCGCGGCAGCTTGGACCGCTGCGAAGGCTCCGACCAATGTTTTACCCGCACCGACATCGCCTTGTAGCATTCGCCGCATTGGGAAGGGCTCAGCCAAGTCTGCCATGATTTCCTTCGTTGCCCGGACCTGCGCCCCGGTTGGGGTATAGGGCAGCGTCTTGACCAGCTGGTTCAGCTGCTCGCTTGCTGAGGAAACCTGCAGCGCCTCGGTATGACGGCGCGCGGCGCGCGCGCGGGAGAAGGTCAGCTCACGTGCAAGGGCTTCGTCATAGGCAAGGCGGTTGCGGGCTTTAACGATCGTGTCCTCATTCCATTCGCTTGGAGCATGCACGCCGAGCATGGCGGCCTTGAAGTCTGGCCAGCCTTCCTGGCTGACCAAGGCTGCATCGATCCATTCGGGCAGATCGTCTGGCAAGATTTCGATAGCCGCTTTCAGTGTGCTGTGGACGCGCTTATTGGTCAGGCCCGCCGTGAGTGGATAGATCGGCTCAACCGGCGGGGGCAGTTCGCCCCTGGCTGGGTCCAGAACAAAGTCTGGATGGCTCATCTGCCGCTCGCCTTGCCATTCGGTGACCTTGCCAGAGACGATCCGCTCTTTGCCCACCGGGAACTGGCCTTGCAGCCAACGACTATCGGCTCGGAAGTAGGTAAGCGTCAGGAAGCCTGAGCCATCGAAGAGCTGGACACGTGTTGGCGCGCGATCATTGTAAGGCGCTTTAACCGCGTGAACCTCACCTCGCACGGTTGCGATCTCATCCGGGATGATCTCATCAAAGCTGTCGCGCGGACGGCGGTCGAGCCAACGCTCCGGCATGTGCAGCAAGACATCCCAGATCGTCTCCCCGCCGACCAGCCGCTCCAGAACCGGCTTCAGCTTCGGCCCAATACCGGGAAGGGCATCGAGCGGCTGAAACAGAGGGAAGAGACGTTCGTCGCGCATCTGTCTCTTATGCGCTGATCCTGCGGCCAATCGCAAGCCGCGACACGCGCGCCCCTGTGCAGATCATCCTCCTCGCCCTACATAGGCTCTAGTAGGAGATTGATCATGAGCAGTGCCCCTTTGGATGAACGCCGCCGTAAACTGAAATTCCGCGCCTGGCGCCGAGGCTTTCGCGAGATGGACTTGCTGATGGGCTCCTTTGCTGATGCGCATTTGCCAAGCCTGAGCGATGATGACCTGTCTGAGTTTGAACGCCTTCTGGCGACGCCGGATTGGGAAGTGTTTGCCTGGCTGGTGGGTCAAAAGCCTGTGCCGGGTAATTTCGAAAGCCCGCTTCTGACGCGGATTATGGAGTATCGCTACGAAGCGCATGCTGGGTAGAAGAGTTTTTTCACCGCGCTAAGCGCTACGCGCACGCGGTGGAGCAGGTTTCCGCCAGCACCAGTGGCCCGCGCTTCAGGGAAGCCGGGGGAACTTAAGCTAGAGGTAGAGAGAACAGTCTTGAACCCGGTTGATGGGCATGCAAAGCCTGTCCGGAACCTGCTTCGACACGCTGGCGCGTGAGCGCCTCACGGTGTGCCCAGCTTGACTGGGTAGGGCGTGTCAAAACCACAGACCTATGCGGCGCGAGTGGTCGCCTCGGGATCGGGATGGGTGGCGGGAGGCCAAGAGGCAGTCGGTCTTTAAACTTGGAGGTCTGATTTTGATCTCGCGCCGAGCGCTTCGCGCACGCGAGATGAAGCGGGTTCCGCGACTGGGCTTCGC